>JBBIKH010000042.1:0-18828 GCA_037445575.1 bacterium | reverse complement strand
ACCGGCGTCCCGACCCCAACAACGTCCCAGTTGCCTTCGCGATAGCTCTCCCAGGCGATCCAACTGGTGTCCACAGGGCCAGCACACGGCAAGGCAAAGGAGACTACCGGAGCGCGGTCCGGGAAGGGGTCTTGAGTAATCCGAACCTCCGGAAAGTACTCATTATTGTGGGTACAGTAGATATCGAATTGACCGTCGAGTTCGGAGCAAGCCACCAGCAGCGAGCCGCCAACGCAACCATAAGGCAAGAAAAGACCATAGGGATCAGTGTCAACAGAGTCGTTCTCTGTGAGCTTCACCGGCTCAGACAGATAGAGAGAATCCTCTCTGCTCCACCAGTCCCGGGCGTAAAGGTCTTCATCGCCGTCTGCGTCGGATTGCCAGACAAGTGTCACATGGGGATCCAAGAACCAGTCTTGGGACAAGAGCACGGGATGGTGGTCCCAGTGTCCGCTTTCGCTCAATCGCACCGGGGGAGCCCACTGCCCGCCACCCCTTCGCAGCCAGCTTCCCCAAATCTGGCAACTGTCCCCGTTCGTGAGCTCCCATGCCATCCAGAGCATGACCCGCTCCAATGCAGGCCACCCGAGCAAAAACGCATTCCTTTGCACCCCACGTTGATGTATCACCGGGCCCCGCAGCAGCCACCCCTCACCCACCAACTCGCCCCACCAAAGCTCATCGCCGCGCTCCCACACCAGCACAAGCCAAGGCTCGTCGCCAGGCGAGAGATGAGGCGGATACCGACAGAGGGCCGGATGGCGATCGCTAATCTCATCTCGGGTTACGAATTGTGCCGGAGACCATCCTGTCGAACCGTGCTCGCAGAAAACCAAATCAAAGCTGCCTTCCCTATTCGTTTCCCAAACTACGATCGGCTCCTCGCGAAAGATGGCAACAACCGGGAACTGGTCCAGCGCGGCACTGTGGCTCAGACGCACGGCTTCCCCCCACTGAGCGTCCATCCAGGTACGGGAGCGCAAGAAGATCTCCGTGTTGCCGCTGTCCAGTTGCGAATCCCAGACCAGGTAAAGGCGATCTGCTTCCTCGCGGCTGAAACAAGGGTGGCGATCATCACCGGGGCTGTCGGCAAGCGGCACGATGCGCAGGCCCTCCCAAAGTGGTTGGGCGAAACTTGCGCCGGACAGAGCGCCGACCATGACGACCACCGACCACGCCCCGAAGACGACTTTCCGCTCAACTTTCATCATAAGCTCCCCTCTTCGAGCTCCCGCTCCCCCTCCGACACTGCTCGCCCGCCTACCTGATCAGGACCAGCGTAGACAGCTTGCTGCGCCCACCGGCTTTCAGGCGGCACAGGTAAATACCGCCCGGCACGGCTTGCTCTGTGTCGTCTCGACCATCCCATTGCACGTGGTGGTCTCCGGCCGGCTTCGCCTCAGCCATCAGCGTTCGCACCTTCTGGCCAAGCAAGTTGTAGATGACCAGTTCAACCATCCCCGACTGGGGCAACTCGTAAGAGATCACCGTCGAGGAATTGAAAGGATTGGGGTAGGCAACAAGGCGGAGCGAAGCGCCCGGCATGGCCGGTCGATCGCCCTCCACCTTCGTCTTCAGGTCCAGCAACTGGGCCAGGCGAAGGGGATCCAGGCGCGCCTTGCTGTGCAGCGTGCCATCATAGGTGAAGGCGCCATGCTCCAGTGCGTGCAGCCCAATGTAAGGCAGATCCAAAGAATCGCTCCGCGCCGGATTGATCACCCGCATGTAGCCCATGTTGACCCATTGGCCGCAAATGGTGCACTGCTCGACTCCCCGTGCCATCATGTGCCGCACGTAGGGGCCGTCAGTTTGGGGCTCGCTGGGGAGCCCCTGCAGCGCCTCGTACAATCGCCATGCGAAACTCGTCCCATCGCTGAGGCCGTCGCCGTCGCTATCGGCCATCGCAGGATTGGTGCCCAGAGTGGCCTCCTCATCATCGCGCAAGCCGTCGCCATCGCCATCCCCTTCCACCGGCAGCTGATGATAGCCCCTTGGGAGTGCAGCGCACAGTCAATTGCCCGCGGTTCCTCCAGCCCCCACCCGTGGACGCTCCCCTCGTAGGCGAAGCTCCCGTGCTCAAGGTAGTGTAGGGCGATGTATGGCATCTCTACGACAAAGCGCTCCATGGGGTTGACGATTTCCAGGTAGCCCATGTTCACCAGGGCGCCGCACACGGCGCAGGTCTCCAGCCCTTTGGCTTGATGCTCAACGCGGTACACTCGATCCGTCGGCGGCGCGCAATCACATACGCTGGGCAGGGCATTGAGCTCGGCCGCCCAATCGAGGCTCACCTCCAGCCCGTCCACTACGCCGTTGCTGTCGGTATCGGCAACCAGCGTGGAGAACCCAAGACGCTCTTCGCTGGCATCCGATAGGCCGTCGTCCTCCCCATCCAGCTCGGGAGACAACCGCAGGAGATGCACTTTGTCAGAGAGCCCCAGAATGCGCAGCAGGCGGAGCAGATGCACCCGTCCCTGATGGAGTTCCCCAGAGAAGGAGAAACTCCCATGGGCCAGGTAGTGGAGGGAGATGTAAGGGAGGGTGATGGACTCTTTGCTCACATCGTTGGTGATCACCACGCACCCCATGTTGACTTCGGTGCCGCACACGCTGCACTTTTCCAGCCCCCAAAGGGGAACGTGTTCAAGGTAGGTGGCACCTGTCACATGCCCTTGGGGCAGGCGATCGATGGCCGCCATCACCTCAGCGGCCAACGCCTGTGCCGTGCTATCGGCAGGAAGGCTCAGCAGGCCCTCTTCCACACGATCCAGCAGGTAGTTGCCGTTGCGGTCCAGGCCAGGGGCTAACGGGAGCCAATGGGCATCTTGCGCGAACAGCCGGTCCAGGCCCGCGCCGGAGAGGGTGGCAACCATGGCTGCGGCAGCGGCGAACTTGGGCCATTTCATCTTGCGCAAGGAGCGTCTGCCCAGTTCCTCCTGACACTGCTCGTACACCTTCCGGTAGAAAGGCACAAGCAAGGGCGTCACGGTGCAGTCCGGACAGGCCCAGTGGAAAAGGAGGCGCTGATCCTCCTCGGCCAGGTTGTTGGGCTGGTAGCCGTGGTGCACAAAGGCCTCCACACAGCAGGGCGGGTACCCGAACAGGAACCCCTCCAGGCGCTGCGCTGCGGGAGATCGGTCAAGCGCTGTTCCCTCAAAGCGCCGCCGATAAAGCTCCATGGGCCCGTCTTTGCGACCGAACACGAGCTCTGTGGTTGTGCCGCCGTTACGCAGACAGCGAGAGACGCGCATCGCCTCAAGCCCTGCCCGGCGAAGCAGAGCCCACCCTTCTCCAGGAAGGGGCTTCTCCCAGCGACTCAAAGGTTTCAGTCCTGCTTCCGTGAGCCGCACCAGATAGAGGAAATCCAGTTCCAGCGCGGAATTCGCCTTCACCATCTCCTGAGCCTCCTTGTCTCCATCTCCTAGGCGCCCGGCATCGTGGGCCAAGTGCATTCGTCAGCATCTACAATGGTCGCCGCTCGGCGGAGCCCAGCTCGGGGGGTGTCTTGCCGACCTCCGGTGCGGCACGTCCCGGGCTGAGTTCGGGGCTTGCGCGTTGTGCGCAGCGACGCAGGCAGGGATCTCCCTGGCGCAGTCCCGCTACCTCCGAGGGCAATGAGTTAGTCTTCGACAACCTGGCTGCAGCCCGAACACCGAGTTGCGCCGTGCTGTGCCTGCGACGCACCAAAGGCCGCAGCGTTACACCCAGCTCGCGTCACCACTCCCCACTCCTCTCACCGTACCAGGGCAACCTTTTGCACCTGGCAGCCCCGGGCCCCCCTTAGGCGAATCAAGTAGAGGCCGCTCGGCATCTCGGCGCCGCTCGCATCACATCCATCCCAGCGAAAGGCATGCCGCCCGGCCGGCAAGGGGCCGAGGTGGAGCACGCGCACCCGTTTTCCGGACGCAGCGAAGATCGCCAAATCCGCCGGGCTGGAGGCGGGTAGCTCGATTGCAACGGTCAGTTCCCCGTTGAACGGATTCGGCCAGGGCCGCAGCATGCGCCACTCGCGGGGCGGCGTGGAGCCCCCATCGAACCTGACGCCCGATCGCGGCTGCAGGAAGAGGCAGGTCCGATAGCGGAGCGTGTCGCCGCCAAGCAATCCATTCCACGGGGCCTGGGCGCACACCCAGCCACGACCGGGAGACAGGCTGCCAGTGGGAATGCTCGCCCGGACTAACCCCGGCCGGATGCGCCTCACCGTGTCAGCCTCCGCCTTCTTGCCCTCCGCATCTTCGATCCACACGCGCACGAGATCGGCGCTGCCCCAGTAGTACACTTCCGCCTGTACCCGGGTACCCACCTGGACGCTGTCGGCCGGAAGTTGAATAGACAGGAGCGCTGCCCAGTCGCACCGGGGGAAGTAGAACTCCGGCGAGGGATTCTCCCACTTGGCTTCGGCCAAAAAGCTCTCTGCCCACTCAGGGGGCCTCGGGGCGCTCTTGCGCAGCATCTGCCGCCAGGATTCATCGGTCAGGCGGTCCTGCGCCGGCCAGGTGAATTCGAGATAAGAAAAGCCCGCCCCGCGCGCAAGCACCAGCTCTCCTTCCACGGGACAAATGGCGTAGATGCAGTAGGGGTAGCCCACGCCGACCTCCAGAACCGTGTTGGAATTCGCATCCGTGTGCACATCGGCAATGACCGGCATCTCCTCCTCATCCCCAGGGGCGGGTCCGCTCACCCACTCTTCAAACTTGGCAATCTGCGCCATGGTCCTCCCTATCCACAGGATCGTTTCGTACTCCTCCGCGGTGAGCGAGCGGTTCTCCAGCTCCTTCTCAGAGATGACCTTTAGCTTCAGGAGAACATCGTGCAATCGTTCGAGAGAACTGGCAAATGCCGGCAGCAACAGCTCCCGGCTAGCCAAGCCGGTTCTCATGAACTGTGCCAAGCTCGCCAAGCGCGCGTACAGATGTGGTTTCGGCTCCACGTAACCTTGGCGACCAGCGGCTTCTGGCTTGGTGCCCGTCTCTGTGCCGCTCTGCTTGGCATAGAGAATAGTGTCGTGCCGGAGCTCGGCCCACGAGGCCAAGGCGGCGAGAAGATCTCTGTCGATCCAGGCCAGGGTCTGCATCCAGTCGGGGTAGCCCGCTCCCCAGGGGACCAACAGCGGCATCAGGCAGTAGAGCCAGTTCCAATAGACATTCTGCGCCCAAACTGAGTCCGGATAGGCCGCAAACTCCAGGCGCAGAGAGTCCAGTTTCACCGGGTAGCTGGGGAATCGTGTCCAATCCGGTGTCTGCTGCAAGAGCTGGTAGGCGCGCTCGGAGCCCAACACCGCCATGACATCCAGGCCGCGCGGCATCAGTCGCGGATCAGGAATCCTGTCGAATACCAGTGCGTCAAGGACATACGAGTCGGGGATAAAGCGCTGACCCATCAGGCGGAACCCTGCGGGTTGTTCCGGATACTCGATCTTCGGCCCGGGAAGCTGCCGCGCCGCGTGCAGGAACGCCCGCAACTGAGCCTGCTCGGCCACGGCGTCGGGCGCCAAGTTTTCAAAATAGGGGCCATAGACCTCAGCAGCAAGCTCAAGATAACGGTCCGGACCGATGTCGTCGCTCTTGCCCACGAAAAAGACGGTGGGCTGGTAGATGTCATCCCATACCTCCAGCGCCGCTGTGCCTTGCACTCGAGCGCGCGCCAAGGCTTGCGTCAGCAACAGCGCCGCCAGCGTAAAGCCTCCATCCGCCCGATCGAACGTCATCCTGCTTAGCCACATCATCGAGGTGAAGTAGTGGCGCAGAGAGTCCGATCGGGTGTAATGACCCCTGACGATGTACTGGGTGTAGTCCTCACAATAACCGAAGATTGGCGAGGGGACAAAGGGGAGGTGCTGCCTGATCAGCTCCAACTCCGCAAGGTAGAGCCCATTGCTGACTTGCGGCACAAACGTGCTATCAAGCAGTGCGCGCGCGACGTTCAGGTATTCGATATTCCGCCCTAAGGCCCAGAGGGCCAGGGAATCGTGAGCGGCGGCCTGTTGTGCGAGCGTCTCCTGGTAGATGGCCGCCAACAACTCCCCGAGCCAGCCAAAGAAGTACTGCTCCTCCAACGTCTTGAGCACTTTGTCGAAGACCAGGTGGAAGGTATGCAGCATGGCGTCGCTGGTCACCAAGATGGGGATACCAAGCTCCCGCGCCTCGTTGTAAATGTCGTACATCTCGCGGTAGCCTGTGCCGCCAACGAGCCGCCGCGGCGTCACCACAAAGTGATTTTGCCGCAGCAGCGTCAGCTCCTGCTCGGAAAAGGTGAACTGTTCAAGGTTCGCGACATTGCTGAAATCCGGCGCCACTGATAGCGGCGGCAGGCTGGGCTGCACTGAGACCAGGTAGGGGCGGTAGGTCCCAAAGGGGGTCTCCACTGGCCGCCTGATGTCGGCGAGCATCTGGGCATGGCCGCTGCCTAAAGAGCTCATGATGCCTAATGCCACCAAGGTCCAAAACCACCTTTTCCGCATAGGTCCTCCTATGCTACGGTCATCCCATGTCCCCGAGTTGCGCCTGTGCCGACAGGCTTGCGAGCGCGCGGGACAGCACGTTCCCCTTTTCGCCCGATTAGCCGCGGGCTCGCGCTCGGTCTGGTGCGCTTCCTCCACCCAAACGGCTCTTCGCGCGCCATGGACACGCCGATCCGCGCCCCCAGGCCAGTCCTTGTCACCTCAACCGTTGCGGAAAAGGGCGCAGCTCGCAGCGCCAGGGAAGTCTCACCTTCGCACGAGAAGTAAACCAGGCATCCCTTGCGCCTTGACGCAAAGGTCCTTCTCTTGAGCCTCGCCGAAACGCGCAGGGAAAGGGTCTGAACCACGAGGTCTTTGCCAGTGCGGGTCATCTGCAGGAGTTCCGGAGAACCAATCCCCTGTGCTGTTGGCATCGTGCAGACGCCGGCCGAAATGTACGCAGGAATCGGCACATTGTCAAGCATAAACTGCCCCCGCAGAGCAGGCGCTCACGGCACGGGCAAGTCGGGGGTACCAAGTCAGCGGCTGTAACCCCGGTACCCATGCGCCGCGGCGAGCGCGCCGGTTCTGGAACACCGGTTCGTCCGCCCCCATAGATCTGCCGAACCCTTCCTCCGGCCGTCACTGTCGAAGCAGGCGCAGAGGCGCGACCACACAGAAGGAGGCGCTGCTGCCCTCTCGCGTTTGTCCGCCCGTCCCCTCTTTTGGCCTGCGTGTCATCGCAGGCAAGAGGTCCTCGTGGCGGCACCGACCAGGGCCAGGCCCAGCGAATCCACGGGCAGACCGGCCAAAGCCGCAGCCAGAGGATGGCCCACGGGGCGCCCGGGTCGTGCCCGGGAGTCATAGGCGGGCACATCCCTTGCCGCCCTCCTAGCAACAGATCGGTCGTCCAAACGCGGTGGTAGGCACACGAAAGTGCCCAGCACCACCCGCGGCTGGCCCCAGCGCTGCCGCATCATGTACGTCTGCTCAAGAGAGTCTGGCCACCTTCCCTATGAAAAGAATGGTGCCCGAGTGCCGCTCGCGGATCGCAAACAGAAATGGTCGGTCAACGCGCATCACGAAGTAACTCGGATCGAAGCTGGTCACCCCGACCACCACGGAAGTGACGGCAGCAGCCTCGGTGCCTTTTTCGTCCACTTCCACAAAACTCTTGTGCTTGACTTCGCTGATGAAGAGGTTGCCCTGCGGGTTGATACGTGTAAACTTGGCCGTGTCGGTAAAGGCCTCGGCCATCCCCAGCGCGGAGAGCGCCTGCTTGAGACTCTTCTCGTACTCGAGTTTGAACTTGGGCAGCTGCAGACTGCCCCGACGTTTGGCAAGACCTCCGGTCCAGAGGGTCCACGTTTCCACATCCACCGCGCCTGCCAGGGCGTCCGCCGACCAGCCAGGCTTGGGCAGCACGACCAGCATGCTGAACATGCCGCTCCCATACGGTAAGTCAACCACCTGGACGTTGTCATCCTCAAAATACGAGAACTCCCCTTCTTGCACCATCATCCGGCAGGGAGCCTGGCTACCGTCGGTGGACGTGAAGAGGTCATCCTGCGTGCGGTTGGGATCAAACTTGCGCGTCCATGTTCCTTTGAAGTAGATGGCATTAATCAGATACAACATCGTGAGGGGATCGATGCGGTCCACGATAGAGGAGATCCTCCCGTGGGTCTTGTCGCGGACCCAGGCATTGATGGTGTTCGGCGCTGAGGGGGAGGCAAAATCGAGACCTTCCACCACCGCCCGGTAGTAGTCGCGGTTGAGGCGAATGAACTCCGGTTCCACGGCAAAGCCCAGACGGTACCAGATTGAGTTGGCGATCTCCATGGTCACCGCCGGGTCCAGCTTGCCGAGAAAGTCCAGAAGACTTCGGAAAGTGCTGTTTATCTGTTCGGGTGCCAGCTCTCCGAACTGGAGGGCATGCCGCATCGCCTGTTCGGTCGTTCCTTCAGCCCCATTGTAGGCCATGCCCAAGGCCATCGCTACGCTCAGCGGCGAGATGAAGACGTTCTTTCCGGCCTCCTCGTTGGCGAGCTGTGCAAAGAGTTTTAGACCGAACTGATTGTCGGCGGCAGTGAGCTCCTTTTCTAGCGGTGTGAGTTCGCGCACCTGCGGTACCTCCGGCTCAACCGAAAAGTCGCGTGTACACTGAAGAGCAAGCAGGGCTGCGATCCACGGCAGCACCAAGGCGCTCTGTGACATCGTGCTCCCTCCTTGTCATGTCTTACATGTTCAACGTCAGGGCAAGCCACCATTGCACCTCGTGGAGCGTCATGCCCGCAGGGGAAGAGGCATAGTGGGGGACACCCAACAGGTGCGCGGCCAAATGCGCAGAAGGCTTGAAAGTCACCCCGGTTAAAAAGGTGGTTTGCACCTCGTTTTGCTTCTCGCGCGGCTCGGTGTACCGTTCGCCGAAGCGGGTCCGACGCGTGGTGAGCGAATCCTGGGTGATTTCGCGAAAATCAAAGATGGCAGTGGTCACGTCAGTAATGTCCCACTGCTTCATCGAACGATCCAAACCAAGCAGCAGTTCCACCGGCTTTGCCGCCTGCCACGTGAACACCACGGGGATGTGCAGGACCCTCTCGCGCACATTGAAATCCCAGTAAAGGGTCTTCCCCTCCTCGGTGCGTTGATAGTAGGAAGCAGGCGGCAGTTTGTTGCCCAGGTTCTGGTAACCTGTGTGCCGGCTTGCAATTACCGCCTCGTCGGTGGCAACACTCCTGTGTTGGTCTTCGAACGTGACACCGAGGTGCAACCGCATCTGCGGTTCCAGTTGCCACTGCACACCTATGGCCAGGCGATGAACTTTGCGGGGGCTATTGCCACTCCCAGTCCGCACATCGCGCAGGGCAGACTCCCATTGGCCCCAGTACCAATCGCTATCCCACTGGCTGAAGTAGGTACTGAAGGAACTGTCGCGGGTGGCGGAGCGCGAGGTGAGATCGACCCGTTGGGAAAGGTAAAGGTAGTAGCCGGTTACCCTATGGGCTGGCGTCAGTTGCGCCCGGAAGGTGAGGGCGCCGTAGACGGTTTGTCCGCGATGCTGCCAATCGTGCGTCGTAGCTCCACCCTCCACATAAAGGCTGGAGTCACTCTGCCGCGCGTAGTGCCAGAAGGAGCTGTCGCCGCGGGCGAGCCACTGGGTGGCCTCCCCCCAAAGATAGCCCACATGGGTGCCCAGCGCCACCTTTTTGTTCACCTCAAAAGAAACCCCACCTGCTACCTCCCAGTGGCCGTAGTTTTGGGTCCGTTCCTCCTGGCTGCGCCACAGGGACTGGTAATCCCCCGGCCATCCGTTCCAGGCGTTTTGCGAACCAAGGGCACCGTCGCGGTCGAACGTCGAACGGTTGACCTTGGCGCCCAGGCTGATACCCTGGAACAGCCTGTACGCGCCGAGAAGGGTCAGAAAATGCCCCTCCTCATGCATCTGGTCGGTGCCCTTGTAGGTGTCCACAATCGGGATGTCCTCTGGCCGCGCGGTTCTGTTCCCGGCGTAATCGGCACCCAGTTGCGCCCGGTAGATATCTTGAGGAATGGCGTAGTAGGGCTGATCCTGGAGGAGCGCCTGATAGGTGAGCCCGAGGGACAGTCTCCTGCCGAACGGTCGCGCCATGAGTGCTGCAGAAACCACCGGCTCGGCCACCCTTCTCGTCTGCACATAGAACCAGGGGTAGGGCACTGTTATTGGGGTGACGCCGTAGTCAGGGTAGGGGCCGGTCCAGGGGAAACCTGCTTGTTCCTCCACAATGAGCGTGTTGCGAAAGTCAAGGTAGACATAAGGGCGTGTCAGCTCCACCTCGCTCAGGTAGGCGGGGTTGACCGCGACGTTCAGCAGCGGCTCGTCAATGAGCCCAGGGGCGGCCGTCCTGAAGGTCCCCAGTCCATAGGGAAGCAGATAGTTGGGTAGGAAAAAGAACTCCGCTTGTTCGAACGACTTTTCCAGGACCCGCTCGCCCCAATACTGGGCCAACACAGGGAAGCTTGGCACGAGAACCGTCACGACAATAGCCAGGCATGCCTTCGTTCGCATCCCTATCTCCTTTGCGCCAGGGCGGGACCGCATCGGCGGCCACGCCGAGGCCTAATGTGTCACCGCGCGTCCGTGCACAGGGTTGTGGCGCACCCTTCCTCACTGCTGACGGCCGAGGGGGAGCACTGCGTTGAGGCTCATCTCGATCTTGGCATCGGCAATGCCGTCGAAATTGCTCTGGTAGCGGACGCCGGTATCCCAGCTCAGCCACGAGCCCAGGAAAAAGCGCACCCCGCCCACGCCGCGCCACACACGTCGCACTGTCACGCTCCTGTCTTCCAGCACATAGCGGACTTCCGGTACCGGTCCCAACTCCAGCATGAGGTGGGTCCGCGCATTCATAGCGAGACGTAAGCCAGCCGTGGGACCAGTGATGTTTTTCTGCAACTCGGGGATCTCCAGCTGTGTGGTGGTGAAGGTAGCCTCGTTGTAGAGCCACTGCACGCCGCGCCGGGTACGCACATCAGCAAGGTGAAAGCCAAAGGTGAAGCCGGCCACGCTCCCCTGCTTGCCAACCATCAGCCAGAGCGTGGTCACTCGACTCTCCAGCGCTGCGCTGGTGAGGCGGTTGCCGAAGAAATCGGCGCGTTTGACCTCCTGGGCCGCCGCGTTGCACCAGGTTGCCCCATCCGGAGGTACAAAGCTGCATGGCCACTTCAGGGACATACCAGCGAGAGCGCAGCCACTCCGGCGTCAGTCCCATTTTGAACGACCTGGTGGGCAGGCGGGTGGTTTGGCCACTGAGCTGGTTTGCGACCTCTGAGCTGGAAAACTCTACCTCGGCAATGCCGCCCAGGCCGAAAGCTGCTCGCGCACCGGTGCCACCACCGTCACCGACCCCGTAGGAGCTGCCTGCTGCCAGGGCTATCTCGAATGAACGGAGCACTGCGCCAGTCGGTGCCACGAACAAGCGCGGAGGTCGAGAGGCACCTGCCAGGAGAGTGCCTAACTCCCTCAGTTTTTGCCCGGCGGGTTCGTCTGGTCCTCCGGCGCCCATAGCCTGCGCCACCCCTCCGCAAAGGACCGCAATGAGAAGGATTCTACGCGCGCTCATCCCTTTCTCCTTTCCCTGCTGATTCTCCTTTCCCTGCTGACCTACCGGAGGATTTGCAACACCTGTGCCATCCCCTCGGTGTGCTGCCAGGGCGGGGTGCGTGCGTGGAACCCACCGCGTGCGGTCCAATCCTGCCGGCACTTGCCGCGGATTTTTGACGATCCCCTCAGATTTCCGTCACGCCCTGCTCAGGGCTTCACGGGGAGCACCTTGATGAAGGAGGCGTTGTGTCCCCCCACCTCCTCAAAGGCGCGTTGATAGGCAGCCGTGTTCTGCCGGATGGTGGCGCGCCAGCGCAGCTGCGCCACAAAGGCGTCCACGACGCTATCGGCCTTGGCACGCCAGGCGTCCTCACGCACAATCGCCATTGCCTGGGGAGTAAGCCCTTCCAGCGGCTCACTAAGACGATAGCGCTGTTGGCGCTGTTGGTAGTAGTGGCGCAGCTCCTCCTCGCGGAGGGTCAAGGTGTCTGTAAGCAAGCTGCGCATCCGCGCGGCCAGAAGGATGCGGCGCCAGCGCTTGACCTCGGCCTTCACCTCCGGGTGCTTGGCCAGTCCCTGCCTGGCTGCCTCCTCGGTAAGAAACTGGTCGCGAATCAGATCCTGCAGCTCTTGTCGGAACCGTGCGGCAAGGTGCATGTGTGGGCGCTCTTCCAGGGGCATGGCCTCCACCAGGCGCAAAAAGTCGCCGAGGCTCCATTGCCGGTCGCCCATGGGCACAAATGGTTCGTGTATCCGCTCGCCCAGTGCCGAGGTCACTTTGCCGAGCTCTTGGTCGCGCAGCGTAGGCAAACGCGCCGGTAGCCGCGGCACGGTGTCGGCGAGCGCCGCCCGTGCGGTGTTCACCAGCAGGGCAAAGAGCTCGCCGCTCACCCGCGCCTCCACGCCCCGCAACAGTCCCGCCGCATAGGCGCGGGCCGCCTGGTCCTCCTTGCGCGCCCGGAAGATGCGCTCCAAGCTGCGCCGCTCGGCTTGAAAATCTTCCTCGGTGAGCAGTGCCTGCCTGCTCACATCTTCCACTGTGATGATGTGGTAGCCCAACCCCGTCTTCACGGGAGTCGAGAGCTCCCCCACTTTCAGCGAATAGGCCGCCTCCTCAAGGTTTGGGTCCAGCTCTCCCCATCGCACCGCCAGCGCTGCTCCCGTCTCCCCCGGCAGCATATGGGCCACCTCTTCGAACTTTTCCCCTGCCTGCAGACGGGCGTGGAGGCGCCATGCCTCCTCCTCGGTGGGAGCCACCACCTGGCGCACGTGCAGAATGGTGTGGCGGCGCACAAAGGCCTGGCGAAGCTCGGCGTCAGTGACCACCACCTTCTCCTTCACCTGCGTGCGGTAGAGTTGTTCCCGCATCGCCTGGTCCCTCACCCACTGCAGGCGTTGCTGAAGGCGTCGGTCGCGGTGCAGCTTGCGTCGCTGTGCCTCCTGTGCCAACAACTGCTCTGCGAGCATCTGCGCGTATTGCTCCTGCACAGCCTGGCTCCCCTTGCTGGTGGGGTGAAACTTGGGTCGCAGCAGAAACTCTTTCGTGAACTCGGCCACGGTAATCGCCTCGCCGTTGACCTCGGCGATGGTCGATTCGGGCAGAGGCCGCTTCCCGCACCCACCTGCAAGCACCAACAGGAGCGGACCCACCAACAACAGGCGTGCGCGCCGCCACAGGCCTAAAGTCATTGTCACCTCACCGCCAGGATGGCTGCCTCCCCGGCAATTCAGAAGAGAGCGTAGATGAAGGGGGCGAGCGCCGATCCCTCTGCCAACAGGACAAAGATGCTGAGTAGGACCACGACCACCAGGGTCGGCCCCAGCCACCACTTCTTGCGTACCCGCAGAAACTGCCATAGCTCGCCAATGAGCCTCAGGTATTTTCCCATCTTCATTCCCGCCTGCAACGCAGCGCCTTGCTCATCCCGATGGCCAACGGTGTTCGCATGTCACGTCACCGGTCGCCTGCCTGCCCCCCTTTGTGCTTGACCAACAGGAGATGGTTCCCCTGCACCGGGTCGTGGCTGTACTGGACCGTGTCCATGACGGTCCGCATCAGACGGACCCCAAAGCCCAGCTGGTCGCCGTCCGGTGCCGGCGCCTGCAGCCGATCAAGATCCGCTTGCCTCCCAAAGTCGCGCACGCGCACTTCAAGCCGATCGGAGAACATCCGGCAACGGATCTCTATTGGGTGCCCGCTTTCGCCCCCATAGGCATGCTTGATGACGTTCGCGCAGGCCTCATCAACTGCTAGCACTACGCTGTTTTTCTCGACGCTGGCAAACCCCAAGATGGTGCAAAGGTGACTGACGCCCGCACGCGCTATCTTCAACATGCGGGGGTCGCTGAGGATGGTCAGCACCAGTTCCTCCCCACGCCATTGGTTACCGGTGACCTCTGTCATTCCTCATCCCGTTCGTTCTACGCCATGATGACGTCGCATTAGAAAAACTCGTTCCCGTCGCCCCTCAATGCGCCTCCAACCAGTTGCTGCCCACGCCGATATCCACCTTGATCGGCACATCGAGCGTGATGGCGTGTTCCATCTCGTGCCGCACCAGCTCGCGCACCTCAGCGAGTTCGGTCTTCGGTGCCTCAAAGACCAGTTCGTCGTGCACCTGGAGGATCATTTTGGTTTTGAAGCCCGAGGCGCGCAGCGCCCGACTGATGTTGATCATCGCCACCTTAATGAGGTCCGCAGCCGAACCTTGAATGGGCATATTGATCGCCGTGCGCTCGGCAAACTCGCGCATGCGGCGGTTGTCGCTGTTGATCTCCGGCAGGTAGCGGCGACGATTGAGCACCGTAGTGACATACCCCTGCCGATGTGCCTGGGCCAATGTGTTCATGATGTACTGATGCACACCGGGATAGGTAGCAAAGTAGGCAGCGATAAAAGCCTCGGCTTCCTCCACGGGGATATCAAGGCGGGTGGACAGACCGTAGGCACCCATGCCGTACATGATGCCAAAGTTGACCTCCTTGGCCCGCCGCCGGTGCTCGGGAGTCACCTCCTCCGGGTCCAACTTGAACACCAACGCCGCAGTGCGCCGATGCACGTCCTCACCGTCCACAAAGGCCTGGCGCAAGCGCGCATCGCCTGAGAGGTGCGCCATGATGCGGAGCTCGATCTGCGAATAGTCGGCGTCCAGAATCACGTGGTTGTCGTCCACCGGGATGAAGGCTTTGCGGATCTGGCTGCCGATCTCCGTGCGGATGGGGATGTTTTGCAAGTTGGGATCGGAGGAAGAAAGTCGTCCCGTGGCGGTGACCGCCTGGTTGAAGGAGGTGTGTACCCGTCCGGTGCGCGGATGGACCAACTTGGGCAAGGCGTCAACGTAAGTGGATTTCAACTTGGCCAGTTGGCGGTACTCAAGGATAGTGCACGGCAAGGGGTGCTCCTTGGCCAGCTCTTCCAACACCGCCACGTCTGTGGAATAGCCGGTCTTGGTGCGGCGCACCTTGCGCAACTTGAGTTTGTCAAAGAGGACACGGCCCAACTGCTGCGTGGAGTTGATGTTGAACTCCTCTCCTGCTTGTCGGTAGATGTCCTCCATAAGACCTTCCATCTGCTGGCTCAGCTGCCGGGACATCTCTTCCAAGAAAGGCACGTCCAGCGAAACCCCGTCCAACTCCATCTGCATGAGGACCGGGACCAGGGGCATTTCGACCTTTTCGAACAGCTCCCAGAGGGCGGCCTCGCGCAGCTGGGGCGCCAACTTTTCCTGCAGGCGCCAGGCAAAGTCGGCATCCTCGCAGGCGTAGGCGGTTATCTGCGGCAGAGGCACCTCCGCCATGGAGCGCTGCTTCTTGCCGCTGCCGATCAGCTCCGTTATGGGGATCTTCTTGTGGCCAAAATGCTCCAAAGCCAGAGAGTCCAGGTTGTGCTGCCGAGCCGTGGGGTTGAGCAGATACGAGGCGATCATGCTGTCGAACTCCACCCCGGCCAAATTGACCCCGGCCTGCTTCAGCACCGCCATGTCGAATTTGACATTTTGCCCGCACTTTTTCACGCTGCTGTCTTCGAGCACGGGCTTGAGCCTGCCCACAATGTCGGCAGCGGTGGCCCAGGGGGTAAAGTCCAGGGCAGGCGCCTGCACCGGCACGTAGTAGGCCTCGCCCGCGCGCCAGGCAAAGGAAAGGCCGACGATCTCCGCGTCGATAGGGCTCAACGAGGTAGTCTCGATGTCCAGCGCAAACTTGCCGGCCGCCCGCAGCTGCTCTATCAGCCACGCCAGCTGCTCCTCGGTGGTAATGGGACGATAATTCACCTCTTGCTCCAGGCGCTGGGCGAACTGGTCTGCCAGCGAGGCAAATTCCAGCTCGCGAAAGAGGCGCATCAACCGCGGCGTATCGGGCTCCTGCCGCTCCAGCTGGGCAAGGGATACCTCAATCTCCACATTGCGGTCAATGGTGACCAGCTTCCTGGAGAGCTCGAGCTCCTGCTGGTGCTCCACAATCGCCTTGCGCACCGACTCTCTCTTGATGCTCTCCAGGTTCCGGAGAAGGTTGTCCAGGTCGCCGAACTCCTTGAGCAGGGTAACGGCCCCTTTTGGCCCGATACCCGGCACCCCGGGCACGTTGTCAGAAGAGTCCCCCGCCAGGGCCAGATAGTCCACCACTCGTTCTGGCGCTACACCCAGTTTTTGCTCCACGCCCGTGGGATCTAGCACCTCAACTTCCTCCCCTGCCCGGCGCGGATTGTAGACTTTGGTCGTTGAGGACACCAGCTGCAGCAGATCCTTGTCGCCACTGACCACGTAGGTCTCCAGCCCCTGCTCCTCGGCGCGCCTGGCCAGGGTGCCGATGATATCATCAGCCTCGACCCCCGGCTTCTCGATGATAGGGATGCCCAGCGCTTCTACCACCTCCCGCACGCGCGGCAACTGCTCCACCAGGTCAAGAGGGGCTGCCTGGCGGGTTGCCTTGTACTGCTCGTAAAGCTGATGCCTGAAGGTCGGCTCCGGCCGATCAAAGACTACCGCCAGGTAGTCAGGCTGCTCCTCCTGGAGGATCTTTAGCAGCGAGCGGGTTACCCCGAAGACCGCGCTGGTGTTCTCCCCCTTGGAGTTGATGAGGGGGTTACGGATAAAGGCATAGTAGGAGCGAAAGACCAGCGCCGAGCCGTCCACCAGAAAGAGGCGCTTCTTGCTAGTCGCCACATTGCCTCCTTTCCACTGCTCTGAGCCGGTTACTCTTCGCAACACGTTGAAAATGTAAGACAAATTTGGCGGAATGTCAATTGTTCTTTTGAAGGTCCAGAACCGGCCGCGTCGTTTTCGCCCACAACTGCTGTGTGGCGGAGAGATGCCTCAGAGCCTATCCGGGGCGCGTCGCCCGTGGGCATGGTCAAGGATAAGCCGCGTTCAACCAAGGCGGCTACTCGGCTCTGCTCCCCACAGATCGTCGGCGGCCAGGGCCCACCAGCGAAGCAGAGACACCTACCAAAGTGGCCGCCTCCATCACCGCGAGCGGCAGATGTCGGCCGGTGACAATCGGCTTGATTGGCACAAAGCGACTTTGTATATTAGGCGTGAGCGCGGTCTTTGCCCCGCTGAGAACCATCCCGTCGTGCCGCGTTCGGTCCCACACGCGCGGAGAAACGCATGTCCCCTGCCTTGCGACGTCTTGTGGCCGCGGGAAAAAAGGTGTTGCGCGGCTCCGGTTACATCCTGATCTCGCTGGGGCTGGCCGCCCTGGTGCTGGCCGTCTTCTTGCTCCTGCCCACTTCCGATCAGCGTGCGCCCCGAGGAGGCCCGGTCACTCTCTACTATGCCGACAACATCTCCCACGCGCACCAGCTCATCATCGACCGCTTCAATGCGGAATACCGCGGTCGGATCCAGGTAGTCCCCATTGACCTGCCTTTCACCAAGTTCAGCACCAACGAACGGAAGGAGTTGCTGGCCCGCACCCTCCGCAGCAAGAGCGGGCGCATCGATGTCTTCACGGTGGACATCATCTGGGTGCCGCGCTTCGCCCGTTGGTGTAAACCTCTGGAGGACTATTTCAGCGCCGAAGAGCGTACTGCTATCCTTGACCACGCCCTGCAGTCATGCTATTGGGATGGCCGCCTAATGGCCTTCCCGCTCTATACCGACGTGGGCCTCATGTACTATCGCGAGGACCTCGTGCAGAAGATCGCCGACGGCACCGCCCTGGCGGACTCGTTGCGGGCTTCCCTGACCTGGGAACAATTCATTGCTTTGAAACGGCGCTGCGACAAGCTGGGCATGACAAACCCCTTTTACATTTTTCCCGGGGACAACTATGAAGGGCTGATCTGCAGCCTCTACGAGGGCATAGCCGGTCAAGGCAGCACCATCGGCGCAGGTGACAGCTTGGACCTGACCAGGCCGGCGGTTGCCCGCACCTTGCAGCTCCTCACCGACCTTGTCCACCGCTATCACATGACGCCCCTGCGGGCGACCAAGTTCGATGAATACGAGAGCTACCTCTTCGCGTTGGAGCACGACGCCCTGTTCATCCGCGGCTGGCCTGGCTTTATCCAGCACTACCGCAATGCCGTGCGCGATACCAGCAAGTTTCGTTACCTCCGGCTGGCTGCTCTTCCCCATTTTGCCGGAGGCCAGCGCGCCTTCGTCTACGGCGGCTGGAACTTTGTGATTCCCCGCTATTCCACCAAGACCGAAGCGGCAGTCACCTTTGTCAAATTCTGCCTGAGGGAGGAGAATCAAAAGCTTCTCTATGTGGAAGGGGGCTATATCCCGGTGAGCAAGGCGGTCTACGCCGACACCTCCTTCCTGGCCGCCCACCGTGAGCTGGCATTCTACCGCCATTTGCTGACCATGGGAGTGCATCGTCCTTATTTGGAGAACTATACAAAGATCTCCGACGTACTTGCCTACTACGCGCATCTGGCGATCCGGAAAGAGCTCACGGTGCATGAGGCGTTGCACCGGGCGACAGAGCTCGTCAACGGCAAACAGGTCGTCATCGATTGAAAGGGGAGCAAATTATGGATGGTGCTCCGGGGCGCCTGCTAGAAAAAGTTCGCAAATACCACTTTCAACTGCGCCACTTGACAGTGGCCTTTGCGGTGCTGGTGCTCTTCCAGCTCTTCGCCACTTTAGCCCAAAAGCGGGCCCTCAAAGGGTTCCTCTACGATGCGCAGGACTGGTACCAGCGCGACTTTGCGGAGCGGCAGGCGAATTTGACCGCCTCGGCCTTTGAGTTGGTGCTGGAGACCGCTCTGCAGGACCCTCGCATCGACGAGGTCAACGCCAAGAAGATCGTGCAGGCCTTCAACATCATCCTCAGCCAACAACTCCTCCAGCAACACGTG
>JBBIKH010000041.1:0-18839 GCA_037445575.1 bacterium | reverse complement strand
CGCGGCCATGGGGGCATGGATTGGGGTGCGGGCAATACCCGGGGCCCTCTTCTTCATGACGCTATTGGGGGCTGCGTTGTCATTGTTCATGGTCGGTATGGCGGTGGCGCGCAGGCCGGCGGCGGTGCAAGCAAGTGGGGGGGAGACGTCAGCTGACACAGGCGGACGTCTCACCGTACCCTACGGGCTCGCCATCGCCGGAGGGGCGCTGTTAGCTGTGGTGTGGTAGGTGAGGAGGTGGAGAACAACAGTGTTACCAGGCAGGAGAAAGGGGCGCCTCTTTGGGGAGCGTGGTCAATCCCTGGCGGAGTTTGCCCTGGTGTTGCCGCTGATGCTGGTGATATTGGCGGCGATCATCGAGTTTGGTCGGGCCATGATGACGCTCAACGTCGCCAGCGGGGCAGCGCGCGAAGGGGTACGCGTGGCAGCCACCGGCGCGGGCTCTGGCAGCGCCAGACAGGCGGCCATCAACGTCATCACCGCAGCGGGCTACAACACCTATTCGGTGAGTGTCAGCGGCCCAGACGGCAACAACAACGTGCGCTGCACGGTGACCATCCCCCATACCTTCCTTACGGGCAACCTCGTGCCCGGTCTCGGTGGACAGCTGAACATCTCCCACACGGCAGTCATGCGTTGGGAGGGGTAGAAGGGTGCGCGTGGGCAGATACCGTGCCCGCGTCCGGATGGTGGAAATGGAGGTGGCAAGAGAACCATGCTCAAGGCTAAGGTCATCATTCCTGTTGCGCTGGTGACTGCTCTTGGAGCGGCATATGTCGCCAAGGGGCGGATCGCGCAGGTGGCAGCCCGCGGGGAGCCCGAGGTACCAGCCCAGCCAAGCACGGTCGGCGTGGTGCTGGCCGCCGCGGACCTCAAGATTGGCACGGAGCTGACCAAGGATGTGGTAGTGGTCAAGGAGTGGCCGGTGGCTGTGGCCCCTCCTGACGGATTCCATACCGTTGATGAGATCCTGGGGAGAGTTGTCAAGTACGAGATCCTCGCCGGAGACCCAATCACCGAACGGAAGCTCGCCCCGGTCGGATCCCGCAAAGGGCTTTCCAGTGTAATCCCTCCGGGTAAGGTGGCGATCACCGTGGGTGTGAACGTCGTTAGTGGGGTCAGCGGCTTTATCCTCCCCGGCTGCCGCGTCGACGTGCTTGTGACTACCTCCACCGGCTACTCCAAGGAAACTGCCAAGACCAAAATCATTCTCCAGAACGTCGAAGTGGTAGCCGTCGATCAGGAGACCAAGCGGGAGGGCGACTCACCCATGTCGGTGCAGGCGGTGACGCTGTTGGTCACGCCGGAGGAAGCAGAAAAGCTTGCCCTCGCCAGCACGGAGGGAAAGCTGCAGCTCATCCTGCGCAATGCTGCCGACTCCCTCCGCCACGAGACGAGGGGTGCCTCATTGCCGGAGCTCATTGAGGCCCCGAAACCTACCCCGGCACAACCGACCTATCGCCCCCGGCCTGCTCCTGCGCCGGCACCCGCTCAACAATACACGGTGGAAGTCTTTCGCCAGGGAAAGAAGTTGGAAGTCAGTTTCAAGGAGGGTACCGAGCGCGACAAGCCATGAGCGCCTCGGGGTTCTCTGTTTGCTGCCAATGAGGATGGGAAGAGGAAGGGAAGATGAATATGCGGAACAGAGAGTGTGGTGTCAGTGTTGCAGAGAAAGCCGGATGCCTGTGCGCCTGGTTGCCTGTCTTAGTGTGGGCGGTGACTGCACAGCTTTGGGCGGCACCTGGCCAGACGGATACCGCGGGCACGGTCGTCCTGGAGCCGTCGCGTTGTCACGTGCTGGAATTCTCCGCCCCCATTAGCAAGGTCTTTGTCGCAGACCCCGAGATAGCCGATGTGACCGTTACCACCCCTAAGCACTTGATGGTCGTGGGCAAGAAGGACGGGGTGACCAATGTGGTGGTCTGGACGAATGAGACCTCCTACCAGCAATACATCGTCCAGGTGGGTCGAAGGCAGTCCACAGAACAGGTGATGCTGCAGGTGCACTTTGCGGAGATGAGCCGCAGCGCGCTGCGGGAGTTGGGTGCCCATTTTATCATCGAACAGCTCAAGATCGGTTCGGAGCAGCTGACTGCGGGTAGTTTCGCCGGCAGGGTGAGCACGCCGGCAATCCCACCGGTACTCAACGACAACGTCAGTTTCTTTTTCTCCATCCCCACGCAGCAGCTCTCTTCTATCATTCGCGCCCTGGAGGAGAAGCGCGTGTTGACGACCTTGGCAGAGCCGACCCTGGTGGCAGCCAACGGCGACACGGCCAGCTTTCTGGCAGGTGGCGAGTTTCCCGTGCCCATTGTCAATTTCCAGGGTGTCACGATTGTGTTCAAGGAGTTCGGCGTCCGGCTCAAATTTGTACCCACTATCCTTGATTCGGAGACTATCGAGCTGAAGGTGGCGCCGGAGGTCAGTAGCCTCGATTTTGAAAATGGTGTGGTGCTGAGCGGCTTCCGCGTGCCAGCCTTGCTCAGCCGACGGGCGCTGACCACTGTGCACCTCAAGGACGGGGAGGGACTGGTGATTGGCGGCCTCATGACCAAAGAGATGATCGACACCATGTCGCGCATCCCGGTGTTGGGTCACATCCCGATATTGGGCAATCTGTTCAAGAGCAAGCGCGCCAATCGCCAAGAGAGTGAGCTGATAATCCTGATTGTCCCCCGGATCGTGCAGCCTATGCGTCCAGAGACGGTGGAAGGTGTGAAACTGGAATAGCAAAGTGGGGACTGACCCCACATGCTGGTGTGAAGACAACTGATGGGTGTGGCGATGCTAGGCAAGTCGCGAAAACAGGAAAAGCCGCAGGAAGTCAAGCATGAGCACAAACTGTCGGCAGTAGTGATCGAACCAGAAGAGTCTTCCCTCCTGCTCGTGGAGGAGGTGCTCAAGGAGGCAGGGATCTTTGACCCCATCCTCAAGAGCAATACGCTCGCCGAGGGGATGCAGCTAGTGCGGACGCATCGGCCGCATTTGTTGATCCTCAGTGGCGTGCCCAATGCCGCCGAGGCGCTGTCGTTTCTCATGCGTGCGGCACTTTCGCTTCCCAGCATGACGACCTTTTTCACGGCCCCCAGCGGCTCCCCTGAGCTGTTGCTGGAATCGATGCGGGCGGGAGCCCGGGAGTTTCTGGTCAGGCCGTTGGACCGCCACGAACTTGCGGCTGCAGTGCGGCGGTTTCGCGCCAGCAAGGCCACGCAGGGGCTGGTGCCGCAAAGGAGCGGCAAGGTTATCTCCGTGTACGGGGTCAAAGGTGGTTTGGGGGCCACGACCATTGCCACTAACCTTGCCGTGAGCCTCTGCAGCAAGCTGGAAAAAGCGGTGGTCCTCATGGACGCCAACTTCCAAACGGGCTCGGTGGCAATTTTCCTGGATATCCAACCTAAGCTCTCCCTCACGGACCTGTTGCGGGATATCGACCAGATCGACCCGCAGTCGCTGAAGCGCGTATTACCGAAACACGACTCGGGTGTCTATTTTCTGCCGCCGCCCAAGGCGAACAATGGCGTCTACAAGCTGTCGCCCGCAGACCTGACTAAGATGTTCTCCCTTTTGCGCCAGGAGTATGACTACATCGTCATCGACCTGGACCGCTATGTGGACGAGACGACCGCCCTCTTCCTGGAGGAGACGGATCTGCTGCTGTTGGTGGTCAACCTCGATGTGCCCTCGTTGGTGAACACCAACCGCACCCTCGACCTCCTGCAGAAGGTGGGGTTCGACTTGGGTAAGACGATGTTGGTCTCCAACAGGCATTTGAGCCAGAACGAGTTCATGCTTGAGGAGTTCACGCAATTGGTCAAGCGTGGCATCGATTGGAAGATTCCCAACCATAAGTACGCCGAGTGTTTGACGGCAGTCAACAAAGGGGAACCTTTGGTCATGCGCGGCGAGAAAGTGAAGGTCAACAAGAGTCTTATGGAGCTGGCGGAAGCGTTGCACAAGCGTCTGACGGAAGTGGCATAGGATGGGAACAGTTGCCCGGTGAAGTGGAGCGAACATGGTTCCAACGGTAAGCGCACGACTGGCAAAGTTCGGCATAACTGCGGAAGCCGCGGTGGAGAGCGCGGCGCCCAAGAAGGCGACCGCCTCGGAGCGCGAGAAGGCTTATCAGGAGCTCAAGACCCGCATTCACCGCAAGCTTATCGACAAGCTGGACCTGTCGCAGATTGGGACCATTCCCGAGCAACAGTTGCGCGCCCAAGTGCGCAAGATCGTCGAGGAGCTGCTGGACTCGGAGAGCGAAGATCTCCCTTTGGCAGGCGTCAACAGGGAACGGCTGCTGGCCGAGATTCAACACGAGACCTTCGGCCTGGGGCCTCTGGAGCCGCTGTTGGCCGACCCCACCGTCTCTGACATCCTCGTCAATGGCCACAAGCAGGTGTACGTGGAGCGCTTTGGCAAATTGGAGCGCACCGACACCGTGTTCAAGGATGATGACCACCTGCTGCACATCATCGATCGCATCGTCTCGCAGGTGGGGCGACGGGTCGACGAGTCAAGTCCGATGGTGGATGCCCGCTTGCCGGATGGATCGCGCGTCAACGCCGTCATACCGCCGCTGGCTATCGACGGGCCTGCCCTGTCCATTCGCAAATTTGGTGTCCGCAAGTTCACCATGGAGGACCTGGTCGAGATCGGGACCTTGACGCGCGACATGGCGTTGCTCATGCAGGGGGCAGTGCGCGCCCGGTTGAACATTTTGATCTCAGGCGGCACGGGATCCGGCAAGACGACCTTTCTCAACGTGTTGTCCAGTTTCGTGCCAGGCCATGAGCGCATCGTCACCATTGAAGACGCCGCCGAACTGCAGCTCCACCAGGAACACGTGGTGCGCCTGGAAACGCGTCCCCCCAACGTGGAGGGAAAGGGGGCAGTGACCCAGCGGGACCTGCTCATCAATGCCCTGCGTATGCGCCCTGATCGCATCATCGTGGGCGAGTGTCGAGGGGCCGAAGCCTTCGACATGCTGCAGGCGATGAACACCGGTCATGACGGT
Source organism: bacterium (assembly GCA_037445575.1). Lineage (GTDB taxonomy): Bacteria > Zhuqueibacterota > Zhuqueibacteria > JANLFK01 > Oleimicrobiaceae > Oleimicrobium. Next base: position 13,828 of record JBBIKH010000041.1, on the reverse strand, counting down.
TCTATGACCACTCTGCATGCCAACTCGCCACGCGATGCTCTGCGTCGCCTGGAGTCCATGGTGCTGATGGCCACCGCGAACTTGCCTGAAAAGGCCATTCGGGAATACATGGCCTCGGCGATCGACCTGGTGGTGCAGATCTCGCGCCTGAGCGACGGCACGCGCAAAGTCCTGAGCATCTCGGAGGTGACCGGCATGGAGGGGGATACCATCACTATGGAGGACATCTTTGTATACGAAAGAACTGGCGTCGCCCCCGATGGCACGGTCGTGGGCAGTTTCAAGGCGACAGGCGTTCGCCCCAAATGCACCGAGAAGCTCAAAGCTTGTGGTATCGAGCTCCCTGCCAGCCTGGTGTTCGAGCCTTCTATCCTGCTAGAGATCCATCGCGAACACCAGGAGGAGGAGCTGGAGATGCACGCGCGCAAACTGATGCGGTGAGCTGCGGAGCGCGCGTGTGTGTTGCCCCAGGCAGCGCTCAATGGGACGCTTGCCGGGGCAAAAGAGGAGACAGTTGTTCATGAGCCCAACGATGATGAGAAAAAGCATGTTGCCAAAGACGTTGACCGGCATCGTCGGACTTGACGACATCACCAATGGGGGTCTGCCGTACGGCCGAACCACCGTGGTGGTGGGTACGCCGGGCGCCGGCAAGACCATCCTCTCCCTGGAGTTCCTCTACCGGGGAGCAGTGCAGTACGGCGAACCGGGGATCTATGTCAACTTTGGCGACCCCCGCCACAAGATTCTGGCAGATCTAAAGACCATGGACTGGGACTTGGACCCGCTGCTCCGCGACAACCGCCTCGTGTTAGCCGATCTGCACACAAGGCGGGGCGAGGCCGGCAACGAACCCTTACTCAAGCCTGACGCCTTTGTGGAGGCAGTCGCCTATGCGGTCAAGCAGACAGGCGCCAAGCGGATCGCCCTTGATGAGACAGACCTGACTCTTCCGTCACCTGGGGAGGGCCACTACACCGCTGCCGATCTCAGGATGATCATGCGCAGCATAGAGGCGCTTGGCGTAACCCTGATCATGACTGCCACCGCCGAGAGTCGCAACGGCAGACGGTGTGCCGCTGAGGAGTACTTGGCTGACTGTGTGATCGGTCTGGAGCATAGGGTGATAAACGACGTGGCCAGTCGTCGCCTCAGGGTGCTCAAGTACCGTGGCACCGCGCACGGCGCTCATGAGTACCCCTACCAGATTACCCGCAGCGGCATACAAATTCTCACGCTTTCCACGTTGGGCATGAGTAGTGCGGTGAGCGACGAGCGTATCTCCACCGGCGTGTTGGCCCTTGACCATATGCTGGGCGGAGGGTACTATCGGGAGAGTGCCGTGCTCATCGTGGGCGGAACCGGCACCGGCAAATCGAGCCTGGCTATGTCCTGTCTGGATGCGGCATGTGCGCGTGGAGAGCGGGCGTTGTTCGTCTCGTACGAAGAGTCGCCCGCCCAGCTGCGGCGCAACCTCCAGAGCGTGGGCATGAAAGTCGAAGAGTGGGAGAGCAAGGGGTTGCTGCGACTGGTGGGTATCCTGCCTGAGGCGCACGGCGCCGAGGAGCACCTCACCCTGCTCCTGCGGGAACTCGACAGCCATCGACCCGCGGTGGTAGTGTGCGACTCGCTGTCGGCACTGCGACGCGTCCACCGCCAGGACAAGGTCTTTGACCTGCCGCTGTTCATGTTCACGGAAGCGAAAAACCGCGGCATCACGCTCCTGGCCACTGCCAGCGTAGCCGAAGGTCACGAAAACGGTAACTCGTGGGTCTCGAATCTGTACTGTCTTGCTGATACGATCATTGGCCTCCGGCAGGTGAGCAGCCCTGAGCGGATCAGTCGTGGTCTGGTGGTCGTAAAGTCGAGGGGGATGCGACACGACTCCGAGCTGCGCGAGTTGCTGATCACCAACACCGGCCTGAAGCTGGGCAACCTCTTTTGGAACCAAGAGGACTTTGTCATGGGAGTGTCGCGGCAGATTGACGAGTTGCGAGAGCGCCTGGACTCGGGCAATGGTGGAACCAGCGGTCACGGCACCGCGGCGGTGGCTCGTGCCCCGGTTGGCGATGGCCATGTGCCCGGCAACGGAGATGGGGGGCGAGAAATGGCCCACTCTGCAGCGGAACGCTCGTTGGATCCACGGGCAGAACCTGCGACCGCATAGGGTTGAGTATTGCGACCGGGGCCGAACAAGGCCTAAGGTGCTGAGCGAAAGCCGACCCGTTTCTGTGACGCAAAGCGGGAGAATGCGCCAAGAATGGCTACGAAGACGCGCATACTGGTGGTGGAAGACATAGCCATCACCGCCATGGACATCAAGCGGAGGCTGCAGGGCCTCGGCTATGAGGTGGTGGGCACCGTCGCCTCTGGCGAAGAGGCTATCGACAGGGCTGAACGCGAGCGCCCTGACCTGGTGCTGATGGACATCAAGCTCAAGGGCGAAATGGACGGCGTGCAGGCTGCCGAGCAGGTGCGCCGCAAACTGGATATCCCTGTCGTCTACCTGACCGCCTATTCAGATGAGACGACCCTGCAACGTGCCAAAGTCACGCAGCCGTTCGGCTACGTGCTCAAGCCTTTCGAGGAACGGGAGTTGCACACCGCGGTGGAGATGGCGCTGTACCGGCACACCTTGGAGCGACGACTGCGGGAAAGCGAACAGTGGCTGTCCACTACCCTGCGCAGCATAGGCGATGCGGTGGTCGCTACCGATGCCTCTGGCCGAATTGTCTTCATGAATCCGGTTGCCGAAGAGCTGGTCGGGTGTGGCCAGCAGGAGGCTCTGGGCAAAGAGTGGAATCAGATCCTCACCATCCTGGATGAGGAGACGCGCGACCCGGTGGGCGACCCGGTAGCTGAGGTGCTGCGGGAAGGCAAGCCTGTCACTCTGTCCCGCACTTTGCTAGTCAACAGACGCGACGGGCGACAGATCCCCATCGACGACACCGCTGCCCCGATTCGCGACGAAGGTGGCCGTGTTCTTGGGGTGGTATTGGTGTTCCAGGACGTCACCGCTCGGCGCGAAGCAGAGGAACGCATCCGCCAGCAGCGCACCTATCTGCAGGCGCTCATCGAGCATTCCCCCTTGGCGGTGGTAGCTGTGGATCTTGAGGGCCGGGTGACCACCACCAATCCGGCCTTCGAACGTCTGTTCCAATACCAACGGGACGAGGTGTTGGGCCAACCTCTGGACAGCCTGGTTGCAGCCCAGGATAGGTCTAGCGAAGCTTTGGCGCTCACCCAGCGGGTAATGGCCGGCGACCGAGTGCACGTGGTCACTGTTCGCCACCGGCGGGACGGTACCCCGGTGGATGTGGAGATTTTCGGTGTACCGGTAATGATCCGCGGAGAGCGCATCGGCGCTTTCGGGATCTATCAGGACATCACTGAGCGCAAGCGGGCACAGCAGGCCTTGGCCGAGTCCGAAGAAAAGTATCGAACCCTGCAAGCGAACGTGCCGGTGGGTATCTTTCGCTCGGCAGCTAGTAAGGACGCCACGCTCCGCAGCGTCAATCCTGCTCTGGTTCGCCTGCTCGGGTGCGATGAGCCCGAAGAGCTGCTGGGCACGGGACTTTTTGCCAGAGCCACGGACAAGAAGGAGGGCATGGCCCTCTGGCGCAGGCTGCGCAAGGAGGCGCGAGTTGAGGGGCAGGAGCTGCGTTTGGGGCGAAAAGATGGGACCTGGTTCTGGGCCAAGGTCTCTGCGACATTGATTCGCGACCAGTTTGGCGAGCCGGTCTGGATCGATGGCATGGTGGAGGACGTGAGCGAGCAGAAGCGCAGGCAGCAGGAGCGTGAGGAGCGCCTGCGCCGCGCGGACGTCCTCAATCGCATGACGCTGCAACTCATCCGCACCTCGGAGGTGGCAAGCATCTACCAGCAGATCTGCACCACAGCCCGCGAGCTGGTAGGCGCTGGACGTGCCGCCATCGGGCAATTCACCAGTGACCGCAAGGGTTTGGCCCAGCTCTTTGTCAGCGCCGAGCACGGGGAGGATGTCCAGGAGTGGGCGCGTGCCGCCCTCTGCTACGATCAAGATATCTATGCGCCCATCCGCCAGGGGGCTAGCCGCGCACTGCGCTTCAGCGACGGGACTGACCAGCTGTTGGCCACAGCGCTGCTTGGACCGGGTGGCAGCGTGTACGGGCTGCTGGTGGTGGCAGAACCGCATCGCAGCGCAGCCTTTACCCCGGAGGATGAGTCCGATCTCTGCCTGTTGGCCGACTATGCCACGGTGGCCGTGTCGCGCGCCATGAACCTGGTTGCGCTCCGCAGGGCCCGCAAGGAGCTCTCCCTGCGGGCCCAGGCCTTGGCCCGTTCCAACGCGGACCTGGAGCAGTTTGCCTACGTAGCCTCCCACGACCTCCAGGAGCCGCTGCGCATGGTGAGCAGCTACTGCCAGCTCCTGGCCCAGCGTTACAAGGACAAGCTGGACAGCGAAGCCATGGAATTCATCCAATTCGCGGTGGACGGGGCGCGGCGCATGCAGGTCCTTATCAACGATCTGCTGCAGTACTCAAGGGTCTCCACGCGCGGGAAACCGTTTGAACCGGTGAATCTGACTGCCGTACTGGAGGACGCCAAGGCCAACCTCCGCTTTGCCATCGAGGAGAGCGGCGCGGTGATCACCAACGACCCGCTGCCGACGGTGGCAGTGGACCGTACGCAGATGACACAGGTCATGCAGAATCTGCTGGGCAACGCGATCAAATTCCGCAACGAAAAACCGCCCAGGATTCATGTGGGTGTGACGCGCGACAAAAAGTGGTGGGAGATCTCCGTACGGGACAACGGGATCGGCTTTGAGCAAAAGTTCGCGGATCGTATCTTCGGGGTGTTCCAACGCCTGCATACCCGGGAGCAGTACCCCGGCACAGGCATTGGTCTGGCGGTGGTGAAGAAGATAGTGGAGCGCCACGGCGGGCGCATCCGTGCGGAATCTGAGCCCGGCAAAGGGAGTTGTTTCACTTTCACCCTGCCGGCATGCGATGGGAGAGAGGAAGAGGCATGATTGATGACCGAGACAACGGAAGACCGATCGAAATCCTGTTAGTGGAAGACAATCCCGGCGACGTGCGCCTCACTCAGGAGGCGTTTCGCCAAAACAAGATCCGCAACAAGCTCATTGTGGTCAACGACGGCGAGCAGGCGCTAGCGTATTTGCGACGAGAAGGGCCGTACGCCAATATGGCGCGACCTGGCCTGATCTTGCTTGATCTGAATCTCCCCCGCGTGGACGGCAGGGAAGTGCTTGCCCAGATCAAGTCCGATCCAGAACTGCGCCACATCCCGGTGGTGATTCTCACCACCTCTCAGGCCGAGGAGGACATTGTCAAATCCTACGACCTGCACGCCAACTGCTACATTACTAAGCCGGTTGATCTGGAACGTTTCATGCAGGTAGTCAAAGAAGTGGAGCATTTCTGGCTCTCCGTGGTCAATCTACCCAAGGAGTAGGAAGTGATGGTGGAAGAACCGTACAAGGTGCTCCTGGTGGAGGACAATCCAGGCGATGCGCGGCTGGTGGATATCGCCCTGTCCGAACCCGGGCCTGTCCAGTTTCGGTTGGAGCGGGTCGGACTGCTCTCGGCTGCCCTTCGCCGCCTTGAGAAAGAAGCGTTCGACGTCGTCCTCCTGGATCTCTCGCTCCCGGATAGCCAGGGATTGGACACGGTGGTGGCGGTGCGAAAACAGAATCCACAGGTGCCGGTGGTGGTGCTCACCGGCCTAGACGACGAGCGCAGCTCGCTTGAGGCCCTGCACATGGGCGCGCAAGACTATTTGGTGAAAGGCACCGCTACTGGCGAGACCTTGCGCCGCACCATTCGCTACGCCGTGGAAAGGCGCAAGATTTTGGACGACCTCAAAGCGCTGCGTGAGAACGGGCAGGACAATGAAACGAGTCTCAGAACGGCTCTTGCCCGCTACCGCCAGTTGGTGGAAAACAAGTCCACCACTTTTCCCGATGACATCGATCAGCCCCTCAAGGAGCGAAAACCGCGATTCATGGGGGACATCGCCGAGCTCTACGCCGAGCTGATGGACGGCTACGTGGGCAACGGCTGCTCAGGGTCTGCTGACCCGCGCCTGGTGCATTTGGTCACCCGCCTGGGGGAGGAGTCGGCAGGGGCAAGGGACGTACTGGAGCTTCATATGCAGGCCCTGCAGCGCAAACTGGCGCAGGGCGACTTGGCGCAGAAAGCACTGGCCGTCAATGCCCAAGTCTTTGCGGTCGAGGTTCTCGGCCGGCTGCTGACGTTCTACCGACGTCAGGGTCTGGTGAAGTCGGCGTAGAAGGAGCGGGCGGCTGGGAAAGAGTTTTCAGCTGAGCGAGGTGTGCGTGCACGTTGATATCGTCGACATAGTCATTGCAGTCCTGCTGGTCTTTGGCCTCTTCTACTTCACGGTGACGTTGCCGCTGGAAAAGCGCCGTCGCAGAGTGCGAGAACGGTTGGAACGGTTCACCCTGCAAAAGGCACAGGTGGCTAAGGAGGAACCAGCGGAGATTGTAATCACTCGCGATCAACTGAGTACCATCCCGCTTTTCAACCGCCTGTTACGGCGGATGGACTTTGCCGCGGCGCTGCGGCGCCTGCTGGATCAGGCGGGGATGAAAATGACCGTCGGCAGCATGGTCCTCATCATGCTCATCACGGCCAGTATTGCGTTCCTGTTCACGGTTCGCCTGCAGAACCCTGCCTTGACCGTGCTGGTCACCATCGGGTGCGGGTTTCTCCCCCTTCTTTGGGTCAAGCACAAGAAGAAGCGCCGCCTTAAGCAGTTTGAGCGCCACTTTCCCGGGGCGTTGGACCTCATGACCAGTGCTCTGCGGGCCGGCCTCTCGTTCGTCGGTGCGCTGGGAATGGTAGGCAAGGAGGCTCCTTCCCCCATCGGCGAAGAGTTCAGCAAGACCTATGAAGAACAGGCCCTGGGTGTGCCCATTGAGGAGTCTCTGGAGAGGTTGACGCACCGCATCGACAGCCTTGACCTGAGGTTCTTTGTGACGGCGCTCCTCATTCAGAGGGACATTGGCGGCAACCTCACCGAGCTGCTCGAGAAGATCAGCATGACCATTCGCGAACGGTTCAAGCTCATCGGGCAAGTGAGGGCGCAGACCGCGCAAGGCCGTTTCACCGGGTGGATGCTCACTGGGATGCCCTTCATCATGGCGCTCATCATCTCCCTGCTCAACCGCAACTACATCATGTTGTTGTTCACGGAGAAACTTGGGCAGTACCTGGTGGGCATCGCGCTCTTTTTGCAGTTCCTAGGTTTCTTGGTCATCAGGAAGGTAGTAAACATCAAGCCTTAACTGCGGGAAGCAGGCTGCCATGGACGTGGTCGTTGCGACAGCGTTGGCTACTTTTGGCTTTACCCTTCTGGTAAGCTATGGCCTATACATGCTGTTTGTCAGGCGCAATCCGGTGGTGCAACGCCTGCGCCGGTATGTGGAGGAGGACTATGGCCAGAGGGAGAGGCGTGGAAGTTTAGCTGCCGGCCCAACGCTTCGCCCGTCCCTGGTGCGGGTGTTGGAACGGGTCAGTCGCTATCGCCCACTGAGCGAGAAACAGATGCAGGGCTTGCGTCTGCAGTTGCTGCAGGCCGGCATTGTGCGCAATGACGCGCTGCACATGTTCGTAGGTGCGCAGGTGTTATTTGCGGTACTCTTGGGGTTGGCCGCGATCAGCATGGCGGCTACCACCCACAAGCCGGCGATGCTGAGCATGGCGATCATCGGGATGTTCACCATGACCGGCTACCTTCTTCCGCAGCTATGGCTCCGTGGCCAGATCAACCGGCGCAAGAAGGCCATCGTGCGAGGCCTTCCGGATGCGCTTGACCTAATGGTGGTGTGCGTGGAAGCAGGGCTGGGCCTCAATGCGGCCCTCCTTCGGGTTGGCGAAGAGTTGAGGCATCACTGCCCCGTGGTCAGCGAAGAGTTCCTCATGGTCACCAAAGAGATGCGCGCCGGGGTGTCGCGCCAAGACGCACTGCGGCACCTTGCCGAGCGCAACCCGGTGGAGGATATCCAGTCCTTTGTGGCCATTCTCATTCAGACCGACCGGCTTGGTTCCAGCATGGCCAAGACACTGCGGGCCCAGTCGGACAGCCTGCGCACGCGCCGGCGGCAACGTGCCGAGGAGGCCGCGGCCAAGACAAGCATCAAGCTCCTCTTCCCATTGGTGTTCTTCATTTTGCCGGCTCTGTTTGTGGTCTTGTTGGGACCAGGACTCTTGCAGGTGATAAAGGTGTTTTCGGCAGGTGGCATACGATGAGGTTCACAACGCGGAGGTCACAACGATGAAAAAGCTCTCGTTGATTGCTCTCGCCCTCATGTGTACGGTTCTCACGGCTTGCAGTGGTGGGGTGCACAAGTACGCGCCCCCGGCGACCCAGCCCAAGGCGGTCTTTGTGGGCAGCCAGATCAGAAGTCTGCACACCGACGGCCGCCTGCGCGCCGACGCCGCTCCCCTGATGCAGGCAGTGACCGAAGACGGGCGGCGCTACGAGGGGCGGCTGGTGCAGATCAGCGACCGGCATGTGACACTGGCCGAAGGCTACCGGACGCGCATGGAAGGTAAGCGGCTCGTGCGCGAGGAGCACGTCATCGACCTGCAGAAACATGCCGTGGTAATGCTAAAGATCTGGTAGACGCTTTCTGCACTCGGTTTCGGAGGAGACGATGCCCGCTGTTGTCACCCGCAGGCGCCGCACCTTGGCAAGCACGGTGGTGGAGGCCAACACCTACCTCGCCCGCTTGGTAGGGCTGTTAGGGTGGCGGCGCTTTCACCGCGGTTTGGCCCTCTGGCTCCGACCGTGTCAGGCGATCCATACTGTGGGCATGCGGCAGCCAATCGATGCCCTTTTCCTTGACGCCAGGAACCGCGTGGTGCGGATTGTCTCTGAACTGCAGCCCGGGAGGGTGGTCCCGGCGGTGCCCAATGCCAACAGCGTCCTGGAGCTGCCCGCTGGGGTGTGCCGCACGACCCGCATCAGGGTTGGTGACGTTATCCATCTGGCTCCAGACGGCACGCACCTTGCCGGGCTTACCAAGGCGCTCCACTACTTCGGCAATGTAGCCCTCGGGTTGTTTTACCTTCGCTTTGTCAATCTCTCTTATCAGCACTGGCAGCAGACGCACGATGTGTTGCCCCTCGGGCTGCTTCTGGTGAACTCACTGCTTGTCTACCTGTTTCTCACGCGCCGGCAGAGCAAGATGGTATCAGGCAGAGCCTTTGACTGGTTCGCGGCCGTCGGGACTGTCTTCCTTTCCCTCTGTCTCGCACCTGCCCGTGCGCCATTTGCTTGGTTGCGCCCATTGGCCGCAGCGGTGCAGGTAGCAGGAATTGTGGCCATGTTCGCCTCGCTGGTGAGTCTGGGGCGAAGCTTTGGGGTGGTGGCGGCCGTGCGCCCTGTCAAGTCCTCGGGCATGTATCGATTCGTGCGTCACCCACTTTACAGTAGCGAACTGCTCTACTATTTTGGCTTTCTCATGGCGAATTTCACCCTCATCAATGCGCTTCTGGTGGCTGGGATCTTTGTGGGGCAGTACCTTCGAGCAGCAGCCGAGGAGGAGATTCTGTCTTCAGAAGCCAGTTACCGGGCATACCGACGGCGTGTGCGGTACCGGTTCTTCCCTGGCGTCATCTAGCTGGCGCCGCACGCTGCTGGTGAGGCTTTGCAGTCACCCTGAAACCACACCCTCACTCTTCCACCATCCTACGTGCGAACCCCCTGTCGCCTGCGCGCGGCAGGGGGTTTTGCACAGCTGGACCAGCCCTTTCCACAAGAATAACACTTGCATTTGCGGGCCAGATTGCGTAGAATTGCACCTGAGAGGAGGTGTGCACAGATGAGTAGGTTCCCCCGAGCACTTTGTTGGATTGTTTTTTTGGTGCTTGCGCTTAGTGGGCCTGCGCGCAGTGCAGCGGATGAACAACGACGGGCCCGAGCCCGAGAGGTGGCTTTCGCCTTCATCTTGCCCCCGGACCTAGCTGGTCTGTACCAGGCGCTGCCTGACTCTGCCGAACGCGCCCGTTGGGAAGACAAATACTGGCGCATGATTGATCCCCTGCCTTCGTCACCCCTCAACCCCTATCGCGAGGAGTTTGAACAGCGCTTTGCGTATGCATGGGAACACTTTTCCTGCCTGGCCGGACCAAGCTATCTGGACGATCGCGCCAAGTACTATGTTCGCTACGGCCCACCGGACGACTTTGTAGAGATAGCTGGAGCCGGCCGAAACTGTCTGGATAACCTCACCTGGGCCTACTTCAGCCTTAACCTGTTCGTGGATTTTGTGCGGCGCATCGGGTTCGGGTACCAGGAGGTGAATGATCTCTCGCAAGCGGTGACAGGAGCCCCTCTCAACGAGAAGGTCAGCATCGCCAGCGAGCTCTACGCGGAGCGGGAGTCATTGCACCAGCGCTACAGCGTATTCAGGAGTGTGCCTCGTAGCACCGACGCCTATTTTTCCCTGGCAAGCAACATGGTGAGCGAGAAGAGCCAGGCATTGGGCACTGCACCGCCGCACCGATTCACATTTGCCTACGCGCAGCAGCCACTCAACGCCCAGCTTGCTTCAGCCTGTTTCCGAGACCCCTCGGGGGGCACACGGGTGGAGTTCTACTTCTCCGTGCCGCTCAGCGAGGTTACCTTTGTGCCAGGGGATGAGCTGCCTTTGGTCAGCCAGTTGCTGAAACGGCTCATCTTGTTCGACGCCGACTACCAGCCGGTGCTGAGCAGGAACGAGACCCTGGAGTTGACGACCACCACCCTTGCGGATGTCGCTGGCAAAACGTATGTGAACCAGCACGAGGAGGTGCTGGCTCCGGGCTTGTATAACCTAGCCCTGGAGCTTGAATGCCCACAGTCCAAGCGCCTCGCTGTGCTGAAGAGCCAGCTGCGGGTGCGTTCGTTTAGGGGGGACAGCCTTATGATCAGCGACCTGCAGCTTTCCCCTCGCATAGTTGAAGATGCGGTTGCCCGCCACCTGAAGCCAAATGGTGTTTTGGTGGTGCCCACTGTGCAACGCCACTTCTCGAGAAGCAAACCGGTGTTCGTGTATTTTGAGCTCTACAACCTCACCCTCGACGCCAGCGGAAGGAGCAAGTATCGGGTGGCCTACACTCTTCGCAGTGCAACCGGAGGCGGGCCTTTGGACCGACTCGCGAGAACGGTCAGCTTCCGGGCCCGGCATGAGAAGAAGGAGTCGGTGGAAATGAGTTTTGTCAGTCAGGGTTCTTCCGACTGGGAACAGCGGTATGTGCAGTTGGACATGAGCAATTGCCCACCCGGCAGAGCAGAGCTGGTTGTCAAGGTGGCTGATTTGATGGGCGGACAGACTGCTGAGGCGGCAACGGCATTTGTGCTTGAATAGAAGGTCTTGCTCCGCCTCCGGAAAGCACAACGCCCCGTCGGGTCAACGGGGCGTTGTGCTTTGGGGCAAAAGCTCTCTCAGTAGGTGACCGCGAAGGAGAAGCGGTGCGCGAAATCCAACATACCCAGGTCGGTGTACGCGTAGTCAAGGCAGAACGCGGCCCTTGTGCCGGGCACCGCGAAGCGCAGTCCCCCGCCGGCGGCAATCTTCACCTTGTAGAAGAGGTTCAGCTCCTGCTCTTTGCTCAATTTCTCCTCGTCAAAGCCGTCGGGGCTGTAGACCAACCCTCCGCGGAGAAAAACCATGTTGTTCCAGCCGATCTCGGTTCCCACCGCTGCGTAAGGGTTTACGTCGCGCGGATCCACAAAGTCTGTGTTCACCGTCAGGGTGGCAAGATCGCTCTTGAGCACGTCCAGCGACAGTCCCATGCGGAAGGTGAGGGGTAATGGCCACGCTTCAGTTTCCAGGCGCGACTCCTTGAGGGGGTTGCCTTCGATAACGTCGTCGATGTCGGCCTTGACCATCTGGTCGGTGCCGCGCATCGTCATCTTGCCGCCAAAGTTGCTGATCGACATTCCCAGGCGCATGCCGTGGAAGCCGGTGACAAACTGAGTGCCGGCATCCACCGCGATTGTGCTGGCGCTGCTGAAACTAATTGACTCGCGCACGAACTTGAACTGTACGCCCACAGCAAAGCGGTCAGTCAGCTCGCGGGCGTAGGCGACCCCCAGAGCAAGATCGGTGGCGCCAAAGTAGGTGCCGGTGCCGTTGGGCTCTGCAGGTGTGGTGCGCTGCATCTCCCCAAAGTCGAGCAAGTTGAGGCTTGCGCCTATGGTTCCCCATGGCCCCAACGAGTAGCTCGCGCCGATGAAGCTGTGACCGATGTCCAACACCCAATCGGTGTAGGCGATACCCACGTGTACGCCGCCGATGCGGGCGATTCCGGCAGGATTCCAATACAGGGCAGAAAAATCGGTAATGGCAGCCGTGCAGGCCCCGCTCATGGCAGCCGCCCGCGCGCCCACACCTATCTTCAGAAAGTTGGCACAAGAAGTGCCGGTATTATCGTTGCCGGCCAGAGCTGTTACCGTCAAGAGAACGATAACCAGCAACGCCGTCAGCAGAACATGCACTTTCATTATCCGGCCTCCTCAATTAGCTGGTGAGTGCCGCAAACCGAGTCGACTACTTAATGATCGCGAACTTGCCGAGTTTCTCGCCGACACCCGGTGCCTCAACATGGTAGAGGTAGACGCCAAAGGCTACCTCTTGGTCGTTGTACGTCCACAGGTTCCACGCGTGCACGCTGGGACCACGGTACCCGGCATCGCCGGGTTGGTGATGGAGTATCTGCACCAATTCCCCTGACGCGGTGAATATCCTGATGGTACACCGCTCCGGCAGGCCATGGAACTGCAGCTCACGAACCCACGGGGTGAGCGAGTTCTCGTAAACGGATGTCACCGCATATGGGTTCGGGATGACGCGGATGTTATCCAGGTCTTTGGCGGTTGCGCCGGCGCTGCTGGCCGCCTTGGTCCTGATCACATAGCGATCGGCAGAAGTAAGGGGCTTCAGGGTGAAAATTCTGGCGATGTCGCCTGTGACCGGCCGAATGCCAATGTGCACATATGTCGTGTCGTAAATGGTCGTTGGCACGCCGTTGATCACCGTGTCGATTCTGGTTATGACCTCCCGTGGCGGCGGGGCAGCCAGTGTCACCGTCCAGGTGAATTTAGTCTTGCCGTCAATAACCTCCTTGAGCAGCACCTTGTACTGGTTGGTGTCGGATGCGGGGCTCTGCACAATCCCGTCGATCTGCTGGTTGATAGTCACATTCCACAGCTCAAAGGGCACAATGCGACCGGTCAGGGTATCGCCGCGCGTCGTGAAACGCACCTCATAGTCAGAAGCGCGAGGGGTGGTCGTAGGCACCGCCAGGATCGACCAGTTGGTGCGGGCCGTATCCCCGCCTGTCGTGGCCCAGTAAGTGCGCGAAACGTCAAAGGCGATCTTTTCCTCGTCAAGAACAGTGAGGCGAAAGCCGTCGACGACCGGCACGTATTCCTCACCCCGGAGATACGGGCAGGCAGTGATGACGGTGGCGTTTCGCGCACTGTCAAGCAGGGAGAACGTCTTGGCCGCCGGGTTGGAATCGTCAACGGACAATACGTAGGAGTTGTCGACGATGACCAGCGGGTCCAGAATCTCCGCATGCAGCTCGACGGTGGAGAAGCCAGCGGTGTGGGTTATGGCAAGAGTGGGGTCCTTTCGGCCGGCGACTGGGCTTTGCGGTACGACGCGCACCGTGTTATCGCCTGGCTTGTCCGGCTCAGTGCTCCGCGCATTCTCCATTGGCGGGATGCGCAGCTCACCGTAGATATCCTCACGGTCATAGGCGCAGACGGCGTACCAGTACTCCACACCGTTTTGCAGGTTGCGGTC
>JBBIKH010000040.1:0-19174 GCA_037445575.1 bacterium | reverse complement strand
GAGCGCTCAGTTGGGGAACAGGCGGGGGTCCTGAACATCAACAAACCCATCGGCTGGACGTCGTTCGATGTGGTGCAGCTGGTTCGCACACGCTTGGGCACCAGGCGTGTGGGTCACACCGGGACCCTTGACCCTTTTGCAGAGGGGGTGTTGCTGGTCTGCGTCGGCTCTGCGACCAAGAAAGTGGCCCAGCTAATGGCATTGCCCAAAGTCTACGTGGGCACCATGGAGTTGGGGATCGAGACCGACACACTCGACGTTACAGGCAGGATCCTAAAGCGGGCGCCCGTGGCGCCTCGCCCTACACGCGCCCAGCTCAGTGAGGCCATGAGCCTCCTCGTGGGCCAAATCGAACAAGTTCCGCCGATGTACTCAGCAGTCAAGGTGGGCGGCAAGAGGCTATACGAACTGGCCCGAAGGGGACAGGTTGCACCTCGCAAATCGCGCATGGTCACGGTCTATCACTTCGAGCCGATACGCGTCAAATGCCCTTTTGTCGAATTTGTGGTCGAATGCAGCAAAGGGACCTATGTCCGCAGCCTGGTGGCAGAGCTGGGTAGCCGGCTTGGTTGTGGCGCAACACTGAAGACGCTGCAACGGGTTAGCATAGGCCCTTTCCTGGTGGAACAGGCAGTCGGCCCGGATCAGGTTACGCATGCTCACTTACAGCCATTGGCTTAAATGGAGATAGTACGCAGGTTTCCGCCGCCGGCCTTTTTGCTCAACTCTGTTGTGACCATCGGGACATTTGATGGGGTCCACTTGGGCCATCAGGCCATTGTGCAAAGGACTCTGGCCCGTGCTGCCCAGATGGGCGGACCCGCGGTGGTGGTTACCTTCGAGCCGCACCCCCAGTTGGTTGTACCGAGACCCGACCGCCCTACCATTCACCTGCTCTCCCCGTTAGAGGAGAAGGCGACTTTGCTGGCGGAGCAAGGGGTTGAGCTTCTGGTGGCGCTCCCCTTCACAGCTGAGGTTGCGAAGATGGCCCCGGCGGAGTTCGTGAAAAAGGTACTTCACGAGAGCCTGCACGCCTCTCACGTGGTGATCGGCTCGGACCACACATTCGGCAAGGGCCGTTCGGGGACGGCGGCAACGCTGGGGCAGCTAGGAGCGGAACTCGGGTTCCAGGTGGAGGTTGTGGACAAGATTGTCGTGGACGGCGCGGCCGTGTCCAGCACGCGCATCCGTCGTCTGCTCGCACAGGGCGAGGTGGCGGCTGCCGCTCGTCTCCTCGGCAGATTCTATGCGGTGCATGGCACGGTTGTCAAAGGACGGGGCCTTGGGCGGCAGCTAGGTTACCCTACTGCAAATATCCGCCCACCCGCGCAAAAGCTTGTTCCGGATTCGGGCATCTATGCCGTACTCATTCACCTAGGAGGTGAGACGCTGCGCGGGATTCTCAACATCGGCGTGCGACCAACCTTCGGTGATTTGACGGGGGAACCGGTTCTCGAGGTGCACATCTACGACTACGAAGGCGAACTCTATGGCCAAGAGCTGACGGTCGAGTTTCTTGGCCGCATCCGCGGCGAGCGTCGCTTTGCTTCTTCGCGGGAGCTGGTGCGGCAGATTGAAGCGGACAAAGAGGCAAGTCAGACTTTTTTCGCGAACATGGAGAGGAGAGACTCATGCCCCTGAGCAAAGAACAGAAGGCGGAACTTGTCACCAAGTACGGCACCACGCCCGCAGACACCGGACGGGCGGAAGCCCAGATCGCGCTCATGACGGCGCGCATCAAGGAGCTCACGGCACACCTGGAAACGCATGTCAAGGACCATCATTCGCGCCGTGGGCTTATGAAGATCGTCGGCAAGCGCCGGCGTCTGCTGGAATATCTGCGGCGAAAGGACATCGAACGCTACCGCCAACTCATCGACGAACTTGGCATCCGCAGGTAGGAGCCTAAGGGAGGCGGTAGGCTACCTCGGGGCAACCCCGTCCTCAAGCTTGCGGTGTTAGCATCTGCATTGATGAAGGAAAGGGCACCGGCAAAGCCGGTCGTGACGGGTGGCATCCGGGGAGAGTAGGTTACGGAGGGAGAATGGTTGTACGAAAGTCTATGGAGCTTGGTCATTCCAAGCTTATCATTGAAACTGGAAAACTGGCAAAACAGGCTGACGGTGCAGCGTGGGTTCAGTTTGGCGATAGCGTCATTCTGGCAACGGTTGTAGCCGGCACGGAGCCCACGGCCCAGCAGGGCTTTTTCCCACTGTCGGTCGACTATCGAGAAAAAGCCTATGCGGCAGGAAAGATACCGGGAGGTTTCTTCAAACGGGAGGGGCGACCCAGTGAGACGGAAGTGCTCAATGCGCGTCTCATTGACCGCCCGCTTCGTCCTCTGTTCCCTGAGGACTTTCCCTACGAGGTACAGGTGATTGTGTGGGTACTGTCGGCAGATAGGGAGAACGACGCCGACATCCTGGGAGTGATCGGCGCTTCGGCGGCTCTTTCCATCTCAGATATCCCCTTTGGGGGTCCCGTGGCTGCGCTGCGGGTCGGAAGAATCAACGGCCAGTTCGTCGTGAACCCGACCTTTGCCCAGCTTGAGGAGAGCGACCTCGACCTGGTGGTAGCGGGCACTGAGGCAGCGGTGACCATGGTGGAAGGCGAGGCGCGCGAGATTCGCGAGGATGTTCTTTTGGCGGCCCTGGACTTTGGCCACGCCCACATAAAGGACATCGTGCAGCTGCAGAAGGAACTGGCTGCGGAGTGCGGCAGGCCGAAGCGAGAGTACGAGAAGAGCGAGCCCGATCAGGCGCTTGAGGAACGCGTCGGCGCCTTGCTCGGCAATCGCCTGGAAGAGGCGTTGAGAGAGACCGACCGCAGCAAACGCAGCGATGCCCTGGACCAGATCAAGCGAGAGATCGTAGAAGCGCTTGCTGAGGAGTTCCCCGAAAGCGAGAGGACCATCGACAGGATCATCGAAGAGCGCGTGAAGCGCATCGTGCGCGAAATGATCCTCAAGGAAAACCGACGCTTGGATGGCCGTGGCCCTGACGACATCCGCGAGGTCACATGCGAGGTTGCTGTGTTGCCGCGCGCCCATGGATCTGCGCTCTTCACGCGCGGCAAGACCCAGGCACTGGCAGCAACCACCCTCGGCACGAAGATGGACGAGCAAAAGATCGATGACCTGGAAGGGGAGTTTTGGAAAAGCTACATGCTCCACTACAACTTCCCGCCGTTCTCGGTCGGGGAGGTACGTCCGGTGCGAGGACCCAGCAGGCGGGAAATTGGCCACGGCAACCTGGCCGAACGCGCCCTCAAGCCGATGATTCCCAGCGATGAGGTGTTTCCCTACACAGTGCGCATCGTCTCGGATATCCTGGAGTCCAACGGCTCCTCTTCCATGGCGACGGTGTGCGCTGGCTCCCTGTCGCTGATGGATGCCGGCGTGCCCGTGAAAGGAGCAGTAGCGGGGATTGCCATGGGACTGGTCAAGGGAGAGGAGCGCACAGTCATCCTCACCGACATTCTTGGGGAAGAAGACCACCTTGGCGACATGGACTTTAAGGTTGCGGGCAGCCGACTTGGGGTTACCGCCTTCCAGTTGGACATCAAGACCACTGGTTTGCCGCGGGAGGTACTGCAGCAGGCACTCCAGAAAGCCCGTGCGGCCAGGTTGCGCATTCTGGACATCATGGATAGCGTGCTTGACCGCCCAAGGCCGGAGTTGTCACGCTACGCACCGCGTATCGTCTCCTTCAAGATTCCTGTCGATGCGATCGGTACTGTCATCGGCCCTGGTGGCAAGACCATTAGGGAGATCATTCAGACCACAGGTGCCACTATCGACATCGAAGATGACGGCACGGTCCTAATCGCCTCGGTAGATCCTGAGGCTTGTAATGAAGCCCGCCGCATGGTGGAGGCACTCACTGCGGAGCCGGAGGTCGGCAAGACCTATGTGGGCGTAGTCAAAAAGATCACCAATTTCGGGGCCTTTGTAGAGATTCTTCCGGGGAAAGAAGGCCTCCTGCATATTTCCCAGATTTCCAACCGACGTGTGGAACGGGTCGAGGACGTGCTGAAAGTCGGGGAGAAGGTGGAAGTGAAGCTCCTGCGCATCGAGAGCGACGGCAAGTTGGATCTTAGCCGCAAGGCGCTACTCAAGGACTAACCTGCAGGGGCAAGAGCCAAACCAAGGAAGGAGAGAAAGTAGCAAGGTTGACGAATCCGTACGGGCGTTCAGTACTTCCCAATGGCCTGCGAGTAGTCACCGAGTATATGCCGGCGGTTCGCTCGGTGGCTCTTGGGGTCTGGGTGGAAGCCGGTTCCCGCGACGAGACGCCGACATCGAAAGGCGTCTCGCATTTTTTGGAGCACATGCTGTTCAAGGGGACCCGCAAAAGGAGTGCGCGCCAGATTGCCGAAGCGCTTGAGGACGTAGGCGGAAGCCTCAATGCTTACACCTCCAAAGAGTTCTCGTGCTACAGCGCCCATGTGCTGGATGAACATGTGCCGCTGGCAGTCGATGTCCTCGCCGACATCTTGCAGAACTCCATCTTGGCGGAGCATGACATCGAAAAGGAAAAGGACGTTATCCTCCGCGAAATGGACCACTCGCGGGAAACTCCAGAAGACGTCATCTTCGATTACTTGTACGAGGACATCTATCCCGGGCACCCGCTTGGCCACCAAATCTACGGAGAGCCGGCAACAGTGCAAAGCCTTGCACGGGGGGACCTGCTCGCCTACCTAAAAAGTCACTACACGAGGGGACGAGTAATCGTCGCGGCGGCCGGCAACGTGCAACACGACCAGCTGGTGCAATTGGCGAGCAGTGCGTTCTCGCTCCTGCCAGAGAACAATCCCCCAAAGCGCCAGGCGCCGACTGAGCCACCACGCGGGAGCATTAGGACGCAGGATTGCGCCCAGGTCCACGTGTGTGTGGGGGTTCGTTCCTGCTCCTACGCCGACGAACGCAAATTTGCTCTCCTGGTCCTTGACACTATTCTCGGCGCGGGGATGAGCTCGAGGCTTTTCCAGCGGGTGCGCGAAGAGCATGGTGCCGCGTACACCATCTACTCCTTCGCGGACTTTTTTAGCGACACCGGTCTATTTGGCGTCTACTTCGCCACGGAGCCCCGACGCCTGAATCTTTGTATGGACTTGGTCCTTTCGGAGTTTCGCGAACTGGCGCACAACGGGCTCAGCCATTCGGAGCTGGAGAGAGCAAAGTCCCAACTCAAAGGCAATCTCGTACTCGGGCTGGAAAACACCTCGAGCCGCATGAGCCGCCTGGCGAAGCTGGAACTCTACCTGCGTCGCTTTTACACCCTAAGCGAGACCCTTTTCCAGATCGAGGCTGTGACTGTTGAGCAAGTCCACCAGCTTGCCTCTGAGCTTTTGGCCGAGGACAGATTGGTTGTCACCCGACTAGAGCCTTCTCGGCGAAAGAGCCGGAAGGGTCGATAAGGGTGCGTCGTGGACTCTGGAGCAGAAGGACCGAGGTGACAACCCTAGCCTACCACCTCGTCGATCGAGCCTTCTACGCGGGAATCACCCGCGTCACGCCGACCGCCTTTGCGCGACAAATGGACTACCTCGCAGCCAATGGTTTTACGACATGTCTTCCCAGCGATGCTTCGCGATTCTCTGGCCAGGGGCGAAAGGCGGTGTGCATCACCTTTGATGACTCATATGAGTGCGTGTTCACTCATGCCTTTCCGGTCCTGGCGGAGCGTGGTTTCTGCGGGGCAGTGTTCGTGGTAGCCGACTACGTTGGCAAGACAAACGGCTGGGACGTCCGGCTGAGTAGGCCGATTCGCCACATGAGTTGGGCCCAGCTTAAGCAGCTGGCAGCGGCAGGTTGGGAGATAGGCTCACATTCACTTTCACACACGGATTTGTCTTCGGCTGGGCGCCTGCAGCTCATGGCAGAGGTCTTCGACTCAAAGGCCCGCCTCGAGGACAGGTTGGGGCGGGCAGTGCAAACGTTCTCTTATCCCTTCGGTGTGTTTTCGGCACAGGTAGTGGAGGTTGTGCGAGAAGCCGGCTATCAGGCGGCGTATGGGATGTACATACCCAAGCGGCTAAGGGCGCCTCACTTACAGCCTTTCAATAGGGCACGTAGAGGGGTCTACCTGCTGGACACTCTCCCAACCTTTGCCAGGAAGGTGAACGGCACTAGTGGTCCTCTGCTCGTTACTATGGAGCGGCTGGTTAGTTTCTGTTCTCGCGGCACTGTTTTGGTGAAGGGACCAAAAATCGCTTGACTATTTCGTTGTAATTTGCTATAGTTAGGGCGTCCGCCGCTTGATGCGCAGAGGCGAGGGGATGGCTGAGGTCCCAATAAGAAAGCTGTACTATTCGGTCGCCGAAGTCAGTCGGATCACGGACTTGAAGCCGCATGTGCTCCGCTACTGGGAGAACGAGTTCCCCGAGCTTCGGCCGGCAAAGAATCGCGCCGGGCAACGGATCTACCGCCTGAGCGACATCAGGCTGATTTTCAGGATCAAGCGGCTACTGTACGTAGAGAAGTACACCATTGCAGGGGCAAGAGAGAGACTAGCGCGGGAACGTCTCGCGGAAAGAAGCAATCCTCGTCGTGAACGGCAGTTAGCGCTGTCATTGGAGGAATTGAAGCGGGATGACCTCCTGGCGGAGGTCGCGAACGAGCTCCGTGGCATACTGGACATTCTGGAGCGGTTGAGGTCGGAATCGGGGCGTGGCGCAGTCCGGTAGCGCACTTGACTGGGGGTCAAGGGGTCGCTGGTTCAAATCCAGTCGCCCCGACTGGCTGTGGGGCCCGTACCTGAGGCATATGCAGGCACGGGCCTTTGCTCACCACCAAAAAAACCGCTTTTCGCGGAAGGCGGTAGAAGAGCTGGGGACAACGAGCGAGATTTCGTTTGCATTTTCCCTGGCAATGGAGTAGATTTGCAGCGACAGTCCAAATGCTAGGCGTGGACCCGCTGGCTGAGTGAGGGGGCGAAGTCCTGTCTTTTGGAAGCGGGCAACGCATCATGGAAGGGCCGAAGCCAGGGCCATGCGGAACACTGGGCGTGCGGCCGCACGTCGCGGTGGTGATTCCAGCCCTGAATGCGGCAGCAACTTTGGGCGGAGTGCTGGAGCGAGCAAGAAGTGTGCTCGGAGAAGCCTGCATATGCGTGGTCGACGACGGATCTCAGGATAGCACACGCGAGCTCGCTCAGGCTCTGGGGTGCCTGGTGGTCAAGCACCCGCAGAACCTTGGCAAGGGGGCTGCTTTGCGCTCAGGATTTGCGGCGGTTCGGGCCGCGGCTGACCTGGTCCTGACGATGGACGCGGACGGACAGCATGACCCCACGGACATACCGCGTTTCATCCAAAGGCTCAATGAGCAGGGGCTGGACATTGTGGTGGGGGACCGCATGTCGGACGCCAGGACAATGCCGGGCGACAGGTATCTGAGCAACCGGTTAAGTTCCAAAATGGTGTCCTGCTTGGCGCATAGGAGAATTCCGGACAGCCAGTGCGGATTTCGGCTTTTCCGGGCCCACGTGCTGGATTACGTGCGCCTGACGACCGCCCGTTTTGAAACGGAAAGCGAGTTCCTGGTCCGCGCCGCATGGGCGGGTTTTCGCATCGGCAGCGTGCCTATCGCTGCGATCTACCATGGCGGCCAAAGCCACATTTTGCGTTGGCAAGATACACTTCGTTTTCTGAAGCTGATGGTCCGCCTTTACGGCCAGTCCCACGGTCTGTGTGGTGCTGAATGAAGCCTGAGAATAGCCCAGAGATAGCGCTAGAAGAGGTCGGAAGGGTTCCCACACGCAAGCCAGCGAACCCCGTTCGTCGCCTGTATGACTGGGTGTTGAGCTGGTCGGAGACGCCTTATGGCTGGGCGGCCCTTGTCCTGCTCGCCTTTGCAGAGTCTTCGTTCTTTCCCGTGCCGCCGGATGTGCTCTTGATCGCGCTGGCGCTGGCTGCGCCTAGGCGGGCTCTTGTGTACGCCACGCTTGCCACCACAGCCTCAGTCATCGGCGGTATCGGGGGCTATGGGATTGGCTACGGTCTCATGGAAGCGGTGGGCTGGAAAATCATTCGCTTCTACAATGCCGAGGAACTTTTTCGACGTCTGTTCGAAACCTTCAATCAATACAGCTTCTGGGCAGTTCTTACTGCGGCGCTAACGCCGATCCCGTACAAGGTCTTTACTATCTCGGCAGGGGCCGCACGTTCGCCATTTGGGCTGTTCGTCCTTGCCTCGATCATGGGCAGGGGACTCCGGTTCTTCGCAGTGGCAACACTCTTGTACCTCTGCGGGGAAAGAGTGAAGAGTCTGATTGACCGCTATTTCAACGCTGCGACGGTGGTATTTGTTCTTTTGCTGATAGGGGGATTTCTTGTGCTCAAGTACGTGCTATAAGCAGCGCGGGGCGTAGCGCAGCTCGGATAGCGCGCCTGCTTCGGGAGCAGGAGGTCGGCGGTTCAAATCCGCCCGCCCCGACAACAGTTCAATCCACAGGCAAGAGAGCCGGAGGGTTGAACTTTTTCTTTAAGGTGCGCCTATGGTCACCAGGAGGTTGAGGTGAGCAAAAAGAGCGGGTATCCTTTCGCCGAAATCGAGGGGAAATGGCAGCGCAGGTGGCAGGAAACCGGTTTGTACCGGACTGACATGAGCAAGACCGACAAGAAGCTCTACTGTCTGGTAATGTTCCTGTATCCGTCGGCGGACAAACTCCATATAGGTCATTGGTATAACTACGGGCCAACGGACAGTTGGGCTCGTTTCAAGCGAATGCAGGGCTACAACGTCTTTGAGCCCATGGGATACGACGCCTTCGGCCTACCTGCGGAGAACTATGCAATCAAGAAGGGGGTGCACCCGGCCGTAAGCACGGCAGAAAACATTCGCTACATCCGCAAGCAGCTGGAGCGCTTCGGGGCGATGTACGACTGGGACAAGGAGATCGATACCAGCTCTCCGCGCTACTACAAGTGGACCCAATGGTTCTTCCTCAAGCTTTATGAACACGGATTGGCTTACAGAGCGAAGGCTCCGGTCAATTGGTGCCCTCAGTGCATGACGGTTTGGCTAACGAGCAGGTGGTTGAAGGTCGATGCGAACGCTGTTCCACGCAGGTAACTCGGCGCGACTTGGAGCAGTGGTTCTTTCGTATCACCAACTACGCGGAGCGGTTGCTAGAGGGTCATGCGAAGCTGGAATGGCCAGAAAAGACGATCACCATGCAGCGGAACTGGATCGGACGCAGCGAAGGTGCACAGATCCGCTTTGCAATCAAGGGACACGACGCGGCTGTAGAGGTTTTCACCACCCGTCCTGACACGCTTTTCGGCGCCACTTACATGGTGCTTGCGCCCGAGCACGCTCTAGTTCCAATCATAACTACACCTGCACAGCGCAGTCAAGTGGACGAATACATCGAGTGGTGTCGCAGGAAGACCGAAATCGAAAGGACGAGCACGGAGAGGGAGAAAACTGGGGTCTTCACCGGAGCGTTCGCAATAAACCCCATCAACGGGAGGGAGGTTCCAATTTGGATCGCCGACTATGTGCTCGCCTCCTATGGGACTGGCGCCGTGATGGCGGTGCCCGCACATGACCAGCGCGACTATGAATTCGCCGTGAAATATGGTCTCCCCCTCGTGCAGGTGATTCGCCCAGCAGAGGGCCAGTCACCCGAGGGGAGGGCCTACGAAGGACCCGGGGTGCTTGTCAATTCCGGCGAGTTTTCCGGAAAGGAATGGCAGGAGGGAGGCAAAGCCATCGTCGAGGCCCTCAAGACGCGCGGACTGGCAGATTTCAAGGTCACCTACAAGCTGCGCGACTGGCTAATCTCTAGGCAAAGGTACTGGGGCGCGCCCATCCCGATCATTTATTGCGACACCTGCGGTATTGTGCCCGTCCCTGAGAAGGATTTGCCTGTCTTGCTGCCCAAGAACGTGAGTTTCACGGGCAAGGGGCAGTCGCCCCTGGCTACGGCACCTGAGTTTGTCAACACGACATGTCCTCGCTGCCATGGCCCTGCGCGCCGCGAGGTGGACACGATGGACACCTTTGTCTGCTCATCGTGGTACTTCCTCCGGTTTCCCAATCCGCATTGCGACGACCGGCCATTTGATCCCGACATTGTGGATAAATGGCTGCCGGTCGATCAATACGTCGGTGGAGCCGAGCACGCGGTAATGCACTTGCTGTACGCGCGCTTCTTCACTATGGCTCTCAAGGACATGGGACTCATCAAGTTTGACGAGCCCTTCCTCCGTCTCGTGCACCAGGGCGTGATAACCAACCGCGGGGCAAAAATGTCCAAGTCGCGCGGCAACGTAGTGAACCCTGAGCCCTACCTTGACCGTTACGGCTCCGATACGTTCCGGATGTTTATGATGTTTATGGGCGACTACACTGAGGGCGGGGACTGGAGCGACGAAGGGATAGCCGGGGTCAGTCGTTTCCTTAATCGAGTCTGGCGGCTGGTGCAAAGATTCCGGGAGGCACCCCCGCAAGGGGCCGAGTCCGAACGCAGCTCTGAGCTATTGCGTGCCCAACACCGCACCGTCAAGGCGGTGACCGAGGACATCGATCGGTTTCACTTCCATACCGCCATCAGCAGGCTGATGGAGTTTGTCTCGGACTTGTACACCTATATGGACCAGGTACCGCAACAAGAGCAAAATGAGCGAATCCTCACCGAGGCGGTTCGCACGCTAGTCCAATGTCTGGCGCCATTTGCTCCGCACCTTGGCGAGGAGCTCTGGGAGCAAATCGGCGGGACATACAGCGTTTTCGACTCGGGATGGCCGACCTACGATGAGACGCTAGCCTCGCGTGAGGTGATTACGGTGGTCTTCCAGGTGAATGGCAAGTTGCGCTCATCGGCTTCCGTGCAGCGCGGGCTTTCCGAGGAGGATTTGAAGGAACTTGCCTTGCGCGATGAGCGAGTACGGAAATTTGTGGGCGACAAGACTATTCGCAAGGTGGTTGTCGTCCCGGACAAGTTGGTCAACGTTGTTGCCGTGTAAAGGGGGGAGGTGGTTCGGTGGGGGCTGGGCAAGGTAACATAACGGAGCTTATGATGCACAATGCCTGCCCTTTCTCCCCCGCCGGCAGCCTTCCCCTTCGCCCGGAATCACGCCCAGGGCGGCCTCTCAGGCAGGTGCGCCTGAAAGTCCCTCACCAAATCGCTTTCCAGTTCCGCGCTGTATTTGCCGGCCAGGAAAAGGTCAATGATTTCATTATGGAACCTTGCCCATGAATCTTCCTCGCGGCCGGGGATGATTGGATAGAAACGGATCCCGTTGGCCCGAGCTGCCTGCAGATCTCCTGGAGCATCTCCGATCATCAGCATATGAGACGGTTCGTATCTACCTGCGGCCGCCAGGCGCAGGTGATCCTTCTTGCTGCCCATTTCTTGTCCGGCAATCAACGCTGCGTAACGAGCAAGGTCGTGTTCCTGCCATTCCCTGGCGAGCGCTTCCCCTGGCGTACCTGAAACGACCATGATGTCTGCGTGGCGCCAGAGCCTTTCAAGGCTCTCACGTACCAGCGGAAACGGTGGCACATCGTGCACCATATCCGCAATAGTCGTGTTCACGGACTCACTCCACTCGAGCGTGCGGACCAGGATTGGGTCCTTGCTCGCTTCGACCGCCTTCCGAAGTTCGGGGTTTCCCAGCGGCACACCCGACTCCACAAACCTGCGCAGCGGCGCAACATCGGGAAGTCGGAAACCCCTTCGTTTCACCTCAGGGTGCTCGCTGAGCAGGTCAAACACCTTGATGAGTGCCGGAAAACGGTTCGCGCCTCGCCACTGCGAGTAAAGGTTCACAAACTCAGCTGCCTCGCGGGCGTACTTTGATATTGGCTGCAAACCCCAGTACTTGATGATGTTGGGGATGAAGCACTCCTTATGCTTGATCTCCATCGTGTCGAACACACACCCATCCGAGTCAATTCCGACGAAGAACTCGTGCTTCGGCTGGAACTGTGCTAACTTTGCGCTTGCACCGCTGCTCATCGCTCTAACTCCGTCTGATAGTTCACCCTTGTGTGTCCGTGTTGCCTCCTGGTGGAGCATGTGGCGCTCGTCCCTGCTCAAAGAAAGCCCCTTTTGAATACCTGCGCTCTTGCGTTGGGAAGACCTTCCCAGCTAATTGCCCGCAGTTGTCAGGGGCGGCTTGGCTGCAACCGATAGAGCACCTCCCCGGCTTTCTCCACCAAGAGGATCCCTTCACTCTCTCGGCTTCGCCATTCCTCAAGGTCGATTGTCTTGTAATCGCAATACCCAAGGTTGACCAACCGGCACACGTCCTCTGGAATTGCCGTTGCCAGCACTACATTGACCCTTGGCCGCTCCACGCCCCCCTCGTACGTGCCGGCACCTTTGACGTGGGTCGAATGCGCCAGTACGCCCCGCGGAATGTGCGCGAAACGCTCCATTTGCGCCAAGTAATAGTCCCGCACGTGATACCCTATTTGGCGCAACAAGGCGCCATGGGTGTATGAAATCTCGGAGATATGTGGTGCATAGATGATCAACTCGCCGCCGTCGGTGATCACAGGCTCCAACTTGTACATCACCTTGCCTGCCACCCAGAGGTCGTCGTAGTACGCCGGGGCGATACCCAGAACGCGGTCGTATGCCCTGTCGAGGTAGCGAATGTGTACTTTCGATGACAGGTCTGCAGCCTTCCCCCATGCCGCCTCATCATTACCAATGAACAAGCCCTTTATTTCGCCCTGATGGACGACGAGGTTGAAAAAAAGCCTCGGAATAGGTATGAATGACGCTGCACGGTCCAGAATCCTTCTCACGGGATTGTCCTTAATGCCGTTGAGAGCGAGATTTGTAATGACTGCGGCCAACCAGTGAAAAAAGTGGATGAAATCGGCGCCCGCAATGCCAGGAAAAAGGTACTTGTTGCCGCCCGAGAAGCCTGCAACCTCGTGAGGAACCACTGGGCTGATGACGATGAGGTGATCATAGCCGAGGACTCGTTTGTTCACCGTCACCACTGCCTCTTCATTCAGCAGCCCACCGGAGATCTCCTGGACTTCATCCGCGGAAAAAGTTCCAATTTCGGCCAGCTGTTCCAGCCTGTTATAGGCATGGTTGAAAAAATGGATGCCCTGGTACCGCCCGGTGAGCTCTGAGCTGGGGACACCAATTCGTTCCGCGATTTGGTCGGTAGTAAGAGGCCGATGCGTTCCGAGGGCAATGATGGCATCGAGCTTCTTTACGCGAGGCGCCAGGGCATCTGTGAGCAACCGGAAAAACAGTGGAACAGGCGCGTTCCGCGTGAGGTCGGGGAGAATCAGCAGGACGCGTTGGTTGTCCAGGTACGTCTGCTCCAAAGCGGTCAGGACCAGTTCCTGCACCTCCTGCTCGCTGAGGGAACCTTCTGCTTTCTCTCTTGCAATCACCATAGCTCCCCCGCTATACGGTCCAATTGGTGTGAAACACCCCGTCTCGGTCAACGCGTCTGTAGGTGTGCGCGCCGAAATAGTCCCGCTGCGCCTGGATAAGGTTTGCTGGCAACCTTGCGGTGCGGTAGCTGTCATAGTAAGCAAGTGCGCTGGCAAACGCCGGACACGGGAGACCGTTCAGGGCAGCGTCAGCAACAACCTCCCTCCATCCCTTTTGGCAGCGCTCGATAGCGGCCTTGAAGTACGGGTCCAAAAGAAGATTCGGCAGATCCGGACGGCCGTGATACGCCTCCCTGATCCTATCCAGGAACTGGGCGCGAATGATGCATCCAGCCCGCCACACGGAGGCAATTGTGCCAAGGTCCAACTCCCAGCCGTATTCACGACTCGCTGCTCGGAGAACCTGAAATCCTTGGGCGTAGGAGCAAATCTTGGCGGCGTAGAGTGCTTCACGTATTGTGTCCAACACCTGGGACTTGGGGCGTTGCAAGCGGCTGTTAGCACCGGCGAGCGCCTGCGAGGCTGTAAGTCTTTCCTCCTTAAGCGCGCTCATTGTGCGGGCAAACACTGCCTCGGCGATGGTCTGAGCGGGTACGCCCAGGTCAAGCGCTGTCTGGCTCGTCCATTTGCCCGTGCCTTTTTGTTCAGCCGTGTCAAGGATCAGGTTGACAAGCGGCTCACCCGTTTCCTCGTCCGTCTTCTTGAGAATCTCAGCGGTGATCTGGATCAGGTAGCTGCTCAGTTCACCGCGGTTCCAGTCTTCGAATACCGCGGCCATTTCCCAGGCGGAAAGGCCAAGGAGCCGTTCCATCAGGAAGTACGCCTCGGCAATCATCTGCATATCGGCGTACTCGATGCCATTGTGGACCATTTTCACAAAATGCCCGGCGCCTCCGGGGCCGATCCACGCGCAACATGCCGAGCCATCCGGCGCCCGCGCCGCGATCTGTTGGAAGATGTCTTTGAGGTGCGGCCAGGCTGCAGGATTGCCTCCCGGCATGATTGAGGGGCCGCGGAGGGCGCCCTCCTCGCCGCCGCTAATCCCGCTGCCAACGTATAACACGCCATGTGCTTCAAGTTCTCTGAGCCGGCGTTCTGTGTCCATGTAGTGACTGTTGCCCCCGTCCACAAGTACATCGCCGGCAGCCAACAGCGGTCGCAGTTCGGCAATGACGGCGTCGACGGCTTTTCCGGCAGGCACCATCATCAGTATCCTTTTTGGTGAGTTGAGGTGCGCGAGGTAATCCTTGATGGTAGCGTAGACTGCTATTTTGAGGCCCTTCGCCTTCTGGGTGAGCTGTTCTCGTTTCTGCGTGTCAAGGTCGTACCCGGCCACTGCGAACCCTTTGTGGGCCATGTTGAGAGCCAGATTCTGGCCCATTACACCAAGGCCGATTATGCCGATGTCCTGTTTCTCCATCACTTGCTCCTGTTTCTCACGGTTTAGATGGTCATGGCGGAAAAACCACCATCAACGCGTACAATGGCGCCTGTGACGAATGAGGAGGCTTTCGGCGAAGCCAGCCAAAGAACTGCGCCGGCAAGCTCGTCCGGTTCGCCGAAGCGCCCCATGGGTGTGTGCCTAAAGATCGCCTCGGTGCGTTCCTTGGTCAGAAGCCTCCTGTTCTGCTCGGCAGGGAAAAAACCAGGGGCTATGGCATTGACGCGGACCTTGTAAGGTGCCCACTCCCTTGCCAAGAATTGGGTGAGGTTATTGACTCCCGCCTTGGAGATTCCATAGGTGAACACTTTTGAGAGCGGCGGCCCGGATGAAGCTGAGGAGATGTTGATGATGCTCCCCCCTTCTCCCTGCGTGATCATCCTTTTGCCGAAAACCTGGCATGCCAAGAACATGCTCTTGAGGTTGACGTTAAGTATTGTCTCCCACTCCTGCTCCGTAATGTCGAAAAATGGTGTGGCTGAGTTGATGCCTGGCGCATTGATGAGCACGTCTACGCGGTGGAAGGCCTGGTCGACCGCCTGGGCGGCAGCTTCCAGGTCGTCTTTGCGCGAAGCATCGGCGCGAAGGGCAATGGCGTTGCCGCCCCGGTCGCCGATTTCCTGGACTCTGTCCTGCGCCTTTTCCAGATCCAGGTCCACGACGGCTACCTGAGCTCCGGCCTGGGCTAGTGCGAGGCTCATTGCCCCGCCAAGTACGCCGCCGCCGCCGATGACGACGGCCGACTTTCCCCGCAATCCGAACATATCGTCAAGGTAGCTCATCTCTCAGTCTCCCAAGAAAAGAGGGCGAATGTGCCGCTCTAAGATATTTCGCACCACGCGGCCAGCGATAGTGTCTTGGTACTTCAACACCAGCTCAGTGTAACGAGTTCCCATTTCCGCAGCAACTTTGTAGGCTACATGCAGCAGCTGCCGAAATTCGCGCTTGTAGCGGGAATTGGTTGCGTCATGTTCAAGCGAGCCAAGAAACTCTTCTTGGTCCCATCGTCTAACCTCGTCAGGGTGCGGCAGCCCTGGCGGGTGAATGTCGACCACAGTCGCGTAGGGGGCCACCAATTCCTCCACCCTCTGGTAAGCTTGGCGATAGATCTCTTTCGCCAGGGCGAGCCCATCAGCTCCCCCCTCTGCGAGGCCTGCCAATTCTTCCAGCCATGTTGTACCGGCGGTCTTGATGTGGAGACCCATGCCAGTATGCCGCAAGGCCCTGCCCATAGGTTCGTAAAGCGAGAACTTGTCACTCCCCGAGTGGACACTCAACTTGAGGTCCGGTCGAAGGGGGAACTGCTCTTTCGCAAACTGGAGAACCGCAAGAGCTTGCTTGAAGTTAGCTGCGAAGGCTTGCACGTCCCCTTCGTAGTCAACGCCCTTATTGAATCTTCCCACAAACTTCGGCGCAAGGGTGGAAATGGGAAGGCCCCGCTCAGCAACCTCTGCCAGAACAAAAAAGAGCTCCACCGGCTCAAGCGGTTGGGCGGCCTCGTCCATGGAGAGCTCCACAATGAACGGAGCTCCGTGCTTTTGGTCCCGCACAAGCTCATACACTCTCTGTGCTTCGTCGATGGCCGCCCAATAGCGTCGTCCAATCTCGGCAAGTCGAGACCTGTCAACTTCGAAGGCTTCTTCAAGGCCAGGGATGCGGAGGCGGCCCAAGTACTCTTCGTGGCGTTGGACGAACCGGGTCAGGTCGGTTTGATCAGGCGGCCTGTTGAGACAGTCAGCGACGTCAATGGTAAAAAAGTCGGAATGCTGGATGAAAAAGCCGACGTTATGGCGGGTGATGTGATCAGCGTCGACGAAGTAGGCTGCTTGCCAACCCAGTGCGCGCACCGCTTCGTCTGCTTCTCTGCGCGTATCCGCCGGGCTGCTGCCCACGATCACATGTTCTCGGTAGGACTTGTTCCACACGGGGGTGAGGCGCACTCCTAGACGCTCAGCCTCAACGATTGCCCTAAGGAGGGCTCTTCCCTGGAGGCCAAAGCGGTCACCCAGCCCGAAGGAATACTTTCCAAGTTCCACGCCCATCTCCTTGATGCAGCCCATGCCGTTTACAGTTTGTACGCCTTCTTGACCAGGTCATAGGCCAAGGCCCGGCTCATGTTGCGGGCATCCTCCATGTCAATTATCCTGCGGGCTACCAAACCTGCAAGGAAGTTGCAGTCCATTCTGCGCGCAAGATCGTGACGAGCCGGAATCGACGGGAACGCTCGGGTATCGTCGTTGAAGCCCACGGTGTTGTAGATGCCCGCGGTCTCGGTCACCATCTTTCGGAAACGGATCATGCCCTCGATGCTATCGTGGAACCACCACGGCGGCCCCAGGCGCATGGCCGGATAGTGACCGGCCAATGGTGCCAGCTCCCGCGAATACGACGTTTCGTCCAGCGTGAAAACGACCAACGTCAGTCGGCGGTCGTTACCGTACTTGTTCAGCAACTCGTACAGGTTTCGGGTGTACTCGGTAGCTACAGGAATATCACACCCTTTGTCGGCGCCAAATCGCTCGAACACAAATCGGTTGTGGTTGCGGAAGGAACCAGGATGAATCTGCATCACCAGGCCGTCTTCTATGCTCATGCGAGCGTATTCCATGAGCATGTGCGCCGTGAACTGCGCAGCATCGCTCTCCGTTGCCTTGCCCATCAGCGCTCGTTGGAAGATCTTGTCTGCCTCGCGAGCGCTCAGCTCGTGGGTGTAGGGCGTGAGGACCGCGTGGTCCGTGGAGGTAGCGCCCATGGACTTGAAATACTGCCTGCGCGCCTCCAAGGCGCTGACGAATGCGCGGTAAGAGTCAATGTCGATGCCGCTCAGCTCGCCCAAGCGCTGGATGTTTTCTTTCCACCCCCTGGCCAAAAGGTCCGTAACGCCATCCGGTCGGAAACAAGGAATCACCCTCCCTTTCCAGCCCGACTCCCTGATTTTCCTGTGGTAATCGAGGGTGTCAGTGGCCGCATCTGTCGTGGTAAGCACCTCGATGTTGAATCGTTCGAACAGGGCACGCGGCAGAAACTCCGGCTTTTGTAGCTCCGCCGAGATTTGGTCGTAGATGCGCATTGCCGAGGAAGGGGTCAATTTCTCGCGGATATTAAAGACTTCACAAAAGACATAGTTCAGCCACAATGAGGTGGGTGTGCCGGCGAACAGATAGTAGTGGTCGGCAAACAACTGCCAGATCTTCCGCCGGTCCGTTTCTACCGGTGTCCCGTCGACTGTCGGGATGCCCAGGGACTCCAAGGCGATACCCTGCGAGTAGAGCATGCGGAAGATATAATGGTCAGGAATGAGGATCAGCTCTGTGGGATCCGGGAAAGGGCGATTGTCGGCGAAGATACGCGGATCCACATGCCCGTGGGGAGTGACGATGGGCAGGTTCTTCACCCCTTCGTAAAGGCTGCAGGCTATCCTTCGAGTTTCGGGATCAGGATCAAAGAAGCGGTCTGCGGCAAGTGTACTTTTGGCCCTCATAGAACCCGTCCTTCGCGTCTTCACCAATCACTTGGGGTAGGTCCTCCGAAGCCTTGCTCAGTAGCCAAACAATCGGGGCAAGAACAGACTGAACCATGGGACATATGTCACGATCATCAGCACCGCGATCATGCCGAGATAAAACGGGACCAATGCTCGCACCATGCGTGCAATCGTCGTGTTGCCCACCCCGCACCCGAGGAACAGCACCGAGCCCACTGGGGGTGTACAAAGCCCAATGCACAGATTCAAGACGAGCACGATGCCAAAGTGCAATGGGCTCATGCCCAGTCGCACCACCACCGGCAGGAATATCGGCGTGAAGATCAATACTGCGGGGGTCATATCCATGAACGTCCCCACGATGAGCAACACCAGGTTGATGATCAACAAGATCATGAGCTTGCTGTCCGTGAGTGCAATAAGCGCGGCGCTTACGTTCTGTGGAATGTTCTCATAGGAAAGAATCCACGACATTCCCGAGGAGGTACCGATGAGCAGCATGACGATTGCGGTCGTCTCGACAGTTTTCAGCAGAATCTGCGGGAGTTCCCGCAACTTGACTTCGCGATAGATGGCCACCGACAGGATGAAAGAGTAGAGAACCGCAATGCCGCTGGCCTCTGTGGCGGTGAAAAACCCCGCAAGGATACCGCCGATGACAATGACGATGAGCAAGAGGCTGGGAATCGCATCCAACAACCGTCGCAAGCCCTGGACCAGCGAAATCTTCTCCCCAAATGGGTACTTCTTGGCGGCGGCGATTGCGGCTGCGATGGCCATCAGGCCAAGACCAAGCAGGATGCCTGGCAGGTAGCCAGCGATGAAGAGGGCAGCAATGGAAACGCCGCCGCTGGCCAGAGAGTACACGATC
>JBBIKH010000039.1:0-19553 GCA_037445575.1 bacterium | reverse complement strand
CGAGATGCCAACATCACTCCGACACCGAGGAGCACAATCAAGGTGCGATGGCGTAGGCAGTTCACGACCTCCTCCTGCATTGCGTGGTGGCCTCCCTCATGGGTGTGGTGGCACGGTGTACTCCAACAAAAGACGCGGCGCCTTGTCCTCACCTGCTTCTGATGAGAACAGTATCGCCTCGGATGCATCAAGCCCTTCACCTGTGGAGTAGAGCATAAGTCCCCGATTAGGTAACCTTCCCGAGGTCCATGCCTGGACAATGGCAGTGAAATCGGCAATCTCGCTTGAAACCGAAAAGGTGAGCTTCTCGCTCCCCGGCACGATGGCCGCAACGGGCACGCTCATGGTCGTATCGACTTGCACATCAGGTGGGCTCCACGATTCGCTCAGGAGGGGACGCCCACCGATAGCCATACCAGTATCGCGCAGCTTTGATAGCCCTTGGTCCAACCAAAGCTCCAACCGCGCCCGATTGATCGTCGCATCCGAAGGAATAGAATCGAGGCGGAACTTGAGCAGCACCCGCCATCCTGTAGCGTTGCCGATCATCAGTCTGCCGGCAGCGGGCGAACCGGCAAATGTCACCAAGAAAGCATCCCCGCTTGCCTGAACCAGACTGGTGTCGGCAATGCCCTTGCGAAGATAGCTGATCTCCAGCTTGGGGTAGCAAGTAGTGTCCGTGGCCTGCCGGGAGTGAAACTCTTGGAGGGCGGCACCGCTTGCGGCCACGTACAGTCCATAGTTGGCAACGGAGCTATCGATCCATCCGGTTACAAGCGACGGCTCTATGGGGATGCCGATGCGCAGCGTGTCGCCGGCGAGCAGGCCCGCCGAACCAACCTGCGGACCATCGCCGCCGCGGAAGTTCCCCCACGTCACCGAATCCTCACTCCACGCCTCCGTGACCTGGTGCACGGTCAAGGTGATCGGCGCCGGCACCCCACGATAGGAGGCTGGCGAAAGCCAGAGTGTGGCGCGATCCACAACGGCTCTGTCCGGGAGGGAGGCAAAGCGAATGAGGAACGCAGCGCGATAGCCATCAGCCTGGCCCGCCATGAGGAATGGGCTCTTGCCGGTGGTCACTTGGCCTCGCTCATAGGTAGCTTCGCCCACTGGAGGGGTGATTTCCACCGCTTTGACTTCGCCCACGTTGGTCCGGTCCACAAGGCCCACGCCGTAGGGAAGCTTTTCATTCTTGCTGCATGCGATGGCCATTGCCAGCACCGTCAGGCCTGCAAGCGCCCAAACATTTCTCATGCCTGCTCCTCGCTAGTTATCCTTCCACCAGAGCCGCGCGGTCGTGCATGGCCGCAGAAGGCCACTGATTGTGGACGCTGGTAGACGACTTGTCCTCTCTTGATCACGGTGTCGGCCAATTCCACGCCAAAGTGGTAGGCAAGGAACCGATAATTTGGCGCATCCCAGATCACACAGTCGGCCTGGGCTCCGACCGCCAGTGTGCCCACACGGTCGTGGCGGTTGATGGCCCGAGCGCCGTTCGAAGTGACAGCCACCAGAGCTTCTGCCGGGCTCATGCCCATCTGGGTGCATGCCAAAGTCATCATGAGTGGTAACGACTCGGTCATGCACGTGCCAGGGTTCAGGTCGGTTGACAGCGCCACTGGCAGACCGGCCGCGAGCATTGCCCGGGCCGGCGCGTACTTGTTGCGACCGAGGAAAAACACTGCGCCTGGCAGAAGTACCGGCACGACCCCTGCCTGCGCCAGCGCTGCGATGTCGCTCTCGTCCACATGGTCGAGGTGGTCAGCCGATACGGCGCCAACCTCCGCAGCCAGCTGGGCCCCACCGTTTCTGCTCAACTGCTCGGCGTGGATCTTGGGCTTAAGCCCATGAGCCTTGCCTGCCAGGAGCACCTGGCGAGCCTCGGCGACGCTGAACACCCCTTGCTCGCAAAACACGTCGCAAAACTCGGCAAGCCTCCTCTCCGCCACTTCCGGAATGATCTCTTCCACCACCAGCTGCACGTAACGGCTGCGGGAGTGCCGGAACTCGTCGGGGACCTCGTGCGCTGCAAGGAGGGTTGGCACTATTTCCACCGGATGCAGTCGGTGCAACTCCGCAATCACTTCCAGGGACTTGACCTCATCCGCGAGGCTAAGCCCGTAGCCACTCTTGGCCTCGATGGTGGTGACACCCTGGGCAAGGAAACGATTGAGCCTCGGCAGGGCAGCCTGCACGAGCTCCTCTTTGCTTGCGCTGCGTAATTGCCGCACGCTGGCGCGGATACCTCCGCCGGCAGCGGCCAGCTCCTCATAGCTTGCCCCCTTAGCGCGCAGTTCGAATTCGTTTTCTCTGGTGCCGGCAAAGACCAGGTGGGTGTGCGCATCCACCAACCCTGGGGTCACCGTCTTGCCGCGCGCTTCGATGATCTTCGTTCCCGCATGCCTGCCGGCTGCCGAAAGCACTTCAGCGGTGCTCCCTAAGGCCACAATCTTGTCCCCGGCGATGGCCACTGCCCCGTCCTGCAGCACCTGGAGGTCCGCTTCACCCTCATCATTATCCCTTGGGGTCACCACCTGCGCCGCATGGACGATGAGCAGGTCAGCGCGCATCCTTATCCCTCGGGCATCATCGGGATCTGCACCCCTTTGGCTCGGGCAGTGGCGATCGCCTCCGGGTAGCCGGCATCCACATGGCGGGCAATGCCGATGCCCGGGTCGTTAGTCAGCACCCGTTCCAGGCGCACCGCCATCTCGGGGGTACCATCGGCGACAACCACCTGGCCGGCGTGAATGGCCTTGCCGTGGCCCACGCCCCCGCCGTCGTGCACCGCCACCCAGCTAGCGCCCGAGACGGCATTGAGCAAGGCATTGAGGATGGGCCAGTCGGCGACAGCGTCGGAGCCATCGCGCATCCCTTCGGTTTCGCGCAGAGGCGACGCCACCGAGCCGCAGTCCAAGTGGTCCCGGCCGATCACAATGGGCGCCTTGAGTTCTCTGCGCTGCACCATCTCGTTGATGCGGAGGCCCAATCTGGCACGCTCACCGTATCCGAGCCAGCAGACCCTTGCCGGCAGACCTGGTAGCTTGGCAAAATCCAAGTGCTTCTGGGCAAGGGTGATCCAGTTGGTCAGCACCTCATCCTGGGCAAATTCCTCCAGGATCACCTTGTCGATCTTGAAAATATCCTCCGGGTCCCCTGACAAAGCCGCCCAGCGAAACGGCCCGCGCCCTTCACAGAACAACGGTCGGATGTACTCAAGGACGAACCCTTTGATGGCAAAGGCATCGGTCACCCCTTTCTCATAGGCGTACTGGCGGATGCCGTTGCCATAGTCGAACACCACGGCCCCCCGCTTCTGGAACTCCAACATGGCCTGCACATGCACGGCCATGGACTCCTTTGCCAGCTCCACATAGCGCTGCGGGTCCTGCTCGCGGAGCCGCTCGGCCTCTGCGCGGGACAGACCTCTGGGCCAGTACCTCTTCGGCTCGTGTGCCGAGGTTTGGTCCGTCACCAGGTCGGGAACGATTCCGCGGCGTAGGATCTCCGGGTGCGTTTCGGCGGTGTTGCCCACAAGACCAACCGAGAGCGCCTCGCCCCGCGCCTTTGCTGCCAGCACCAACTCGAGGGCTTCGTCGAGGCTTTCGCACAAGCGGTCGCACAGCCCCTCACGAATGACCCGTTCGATGATTTCGCGCCGGAACTCCACTCCCAGGAACGCCGCTCCGTTCATCTTGGCAGCAAGCGCTTGCGCACCGCCCATGTTGCCGAGGCCGCCGGTGAGGAGGAATTTGCCGCGCAGCGTGCCGCCGAAGTGGCGCTTGGCTGCTGCAGCAAAGGTCTCGTATGTCCCTTGCAGAATTCCTTGCTGGCCGATGAAGATCCAGCTACCGGCGGTCATCTGGCCGTACATAATGAGCCCTCGGGCTTCCAGCTCATCAAAGTAGGCGTCATTGTCCCACTGCGGCACGATCAGAGAGTTGGCAATCAACACCCGGGGCGCATACGCATGGGTTCGGAATATGCCCACCGGCTTGCCGGATTGAATGAGGAGGGTTTCGTCATTTTCCAGACGCTTCAGGCAGGAAACGATGGCGTCGTACGCTTGCCAGTTGCGTGCGGCCTTGCCGCTGCCGCCGTAGATAATCAAGTGTGCGGGGTCGGCGCCTTGTTCGAGGTTGTTCATGAGCATGCGCAGGGCAGCCTCCTGATGCCACCCTTTGCACACCAGCTTTAACCCGCGTGGGGCCTTAATGGTTCCTCTCATCTCCTCCGCCATGGTTCGCCTCCAGGCCAAGAATGCAAAAGGCACCCCTGGGTTGCCTGTCGCGCCGAACTGCACCGTGGAGTCTGTCCCCTAAGTTCGCCCATCAGCCCCAGGACCCACAGCGTCGTGTCACTCCTCCTTGGCAGCGGTTGCAGCCGGAGCTTTCTCCTCCGCCTTCTCCTTTTCCTTTTCCTTCTTCTTGGCTTCTCGCTTCTCGCGCTGGGCCTCTATCCGCGCCTTCTGCACCCCTTCGTAGCCGACCAGTTCCAGGATAGCCATCTCTGCGCCGTCGCCGTAGCGGTGGCCGAGGCCCACCACGCGCGTGTAGCCACCACTGCGGTCTGCGTAACGGGGGGCTATCTCGGAGAAGAGCTTGCGCACCACCTTCTTGTCCCGCACGGTGGCCAGCACCAGCCGCCGCGCATGCAGGTCATTGCGCTTGGCGATGTTGATCAGCCGGTCTGCAAGCTTGCGCGCCTCTTTGGCTTTCGCCACGGTGGTCTTGATGCTCACGTGTTCGAACAGCGCCGTCACCAGGTTGGCGAGCAAGGCCCGCCTGTGGCTGGCGGTCCTGCCAAGTTTCTTTAGCTTGTAGTTGTGCCGCATGGATTCCCGTCCTAAGTGTTCTGCTCTTGTCTACTGCTCCTCTTCC
The DNA here is from genome assembly GCA_037445575.1 of bacterium. Lineage (GTDB taxonomy): Bacteria > Zhuqueibacterota > Zhuqueibacteria > JANLFK01 > Oleimicrobiaceae > Oleimicrobium. Next base: position 14,670 of record JBBIKH010000039.1, on the reverse strand, counting down.
CGGAGGTACTTGTCCACATCCATGCCAAAGTGCAAGCCGCGGGACTCTAAGATCCTGTTCAGCTCTTGCAGGGACTTCCGGCCAAAGTTCCGGAAACGGAGCATCTCCTGCTCCTCCCTGCGCACCAGGTCGCCGATGGTCTGAATGTTGGCTGCGCGCAGACAGTTGGAGGCACGCACTGAGAGCTCCAGTTCCTCCACGCTCATCTTCAGCAGCTTGCGGATGCGCACCGCCTCCTCATCCACCTCCACCGGCTCCTCCTCTTCGGGCTCCACCTCAAAGTTGATGAACAGCCGGATGTGGTCCTGGAGGATTTGCCCAGCATAGGTGAGGGCATCATCGGGCGTGATGCTCCCGTCGGTGTCGATCTCCAAGATCAACCGTTCATAGTCGGTGCGCTGCCCCACGCGTGTGTTCTCCACCGTGTAGCGCACGTTCTTGATGGGCGTGTAGATGGCATCGATGGGAATCGACCCAATCGGCATATCAGGCAGCCGGTTCTCCTCGGCGGGCACGTAGCCACGCCCACGCCCAATGCGCAGTTCCATCTTAAAGTCGGCTTTCTCGTTGAGCGTGGCAATGTGGTGCTCGGGGTTCAAAACTTCAAACTCTGCCGGGTTGACTTGGATATCGCCCGCCTTGAACTCGCGCCGCCCCTTCATGTGAAGCACCACCTTGTCCGGCTTGCGATTGATAAGCTTGAAGCGGACCCCCTTCAGGTTCATGACGATCTCGGCCACATCTTCCTTGACGCCGGGAATCGTCGAGAACTCGTGCTGCACCTTGTCGATGCGCACCATGGTGATGGCTGCGCCCGGCAGAGACGACAGAAGCACCCTGCGCAGGGCGTTGCCGATGGTGACGCCGAAACCCTTCTCCAGGGGCTGGACGATGAATCTGCCGTGCGTGTTGCTGTAGACAGACTCGTCCAGTTCGATCGTTTCCGGCATCTGGATATTCGGTAAGCTCATCTATCTCTACTCCACAAAAGTACCTACCCGCCCATGGGGCTGCTCGTGCTACTTCGAGTACAGTTCCACAATGAGGCTCTCGTTGACAGGCAGCGGGATATCGGCGCGGCTGGGTATTTCCAGCAGCGTGCCCGACATGCTCGCCTTGTCCAGCGCCAACCACGGCAGCTGCCTCCCCTCGCGCACACGTCGCATGGAGGCGTGAAAGATCTCCAGCTGCCGGCTCTTCTCCCTGACCTTCACCTCGTCTCCTGGCTTCAGATGGTACGAGGGGATGTCCACGGTTGTTGACCATGAAGTGACGGTGACGGACCAATTGCCGTGCCGCCTTGCGGGACGGTGCCAGCCCAAGCCGATACACGACGTTGTCCAGGCGCGTCTCCAGCAGCCTGAGCAAGTTCTCGCCGGTGATGCCCGGTTGGCGCACCGCTTTCTCAAAGTAGTTGCGGAACTGCGCCTCCAGGACTCCGTAAATCCGACGGACCTTCTGCTTCTCACGCAGCTGCAGGCCGTACTGCGACTGCTTGAACCTCCTGGTACGCCCGTGCTGGCCAGGGGCATAGCCGCGTTTCTCAAAGGGGCACTTGGCGGTGTCGCACTTGCTGCCTTTGAGAAACAGCTTCTGGCCTTCGCGCCGGCACAGCTTGCAGTCCGCTCCTGTGTATCTTGCCATATCGAAACTGCCTCCAGAACTCGCGTTGCTCGTTAGGACTCTGCCATAGGGTCAGCTACACTCGGCGCCGCTTGGGTGGACGACAGCCGTTATGGGGGATTGGCGTCACGTCCTTGATGGCCACCACCTGCAGACCCGCGGCCTGCAGCGATCGCACCGCCGCCTCACGCCCGGCGCCCGGCCCCTTGAGCATGACCTCTACCCGCCGCAGCCCGAGGTCCAGGGCCTCCTTGGCTGCCGCCTCTGCAGCCAGCTGGGCCGCAAAGGGTGTGCTCTTGCGGGAACCCTTAAAGCCAATCCTGCCGGCAGACGCCCAGGAGATGACGTTCCCGTAGCTGTCGGTGAGCGTCACGATCGTATTGTTGAAGGTGGCCTTGATGTGGGCCACCCCATTGGCCTCCACGCGCTCGCGCTTTCGCGCCCGTTTTCGCATTGCGCTCAAACTCTACCTCCGCCTCGCAAATGGGGTTCGCTGTCAGCTATTTCTTCTTCACGCCCACGATGCGCCGTCTACCACGCCGGGTGCGCGCATTGGTGTGGGTCCGCTGCCCCCGCACCGGCAGATTGCGACGATGCCGTAGACCACGGTAGCAGCCGATGTCCATCAGCCGCTTGATGTTCATCGTCTCTTCTGCCCGCAGCGCACCCTCCACCTTGTACTCGGCGGCAATAATGTTGCGGATCTTCGCCGCATCGTCGGCGGAAAGGTCCTTCACACGAATGTCGGGATCTACCCCAGCCTTGGCCAAAATCTTGCGCGACGAGGTGAGGCCAATGCCGTAGATGTAGGTCAATGCCACCTCGATGCGCTTTTCCTTGGGCAGATCAACTCCAGCAATACGTGCCAAAACGGCCTCCTTGAAAAAAGGTCACACCACCTCTAACCTTGTCGCTGCTTGTGGCGCGGGTTCTTGCAAATGACCATCACCACGCCTTTACGTCGGATGATCTTGCAGCTTTCGCAAATCTTCTTGACTGAGGATCGTACTTTCATCGCTTGCTCCAGATGGGCACATCCCTTCTACTGCCTGGTTTTCAACAACCAGCCAAAGCTCCTACACCTGCCGAGCCTCTGCAGCGACAGTGTACGAGCCAAGAACGGCTACTTGTAACGATACGTGATGCGGCCGCGGGTCAAGTCGTAAGGCGACAGTTCCACCGTCACCTTGTCACCAGGTAGGATTCTGATAAAGTGCATGCGCATCTTGCCTGAAATGTGCGCCAAAACCTGGTGACCGTTCTCCAACTCCACGCGAAACGCTGCGTTGGGCAACGTCTCGATGATTGTGCCGTCAACTCGTATCGGTTGTTCCTTGGCCATGGACCTCCTGCTGCGCAGTTACACGGTCAAGTCTTCTGTGAGGATCAGCGGCTCGCCCTCAGTAATGACCACCGTGTGCTCAAAGTGAGCAGAGGGCAACCCGTCCTTAGTCACCACCGTCCATCCGTCATTAAGGGTGGTCACCTCATAGGAACCCATGTTGACCATGGGTTCAATGGCCAGGGCCATGCCGGGACGCAACCTTGGTCCTCGATTCGGTGCACCAAAATTGGGCACCGGCGGCGGCTCGTGCAGGTAGCGCCCGATTCCATGTCCCACCAAGGCCCTTACCACCGAGAAGCCCTGCCCTTCCACCGTCGTCTGGATGGCGTGCGAGATGTCAGAAAGCCTGTTACCCACCCGCGCCTGGGCGATCCCCGCGTACAGGGCCTGTCGCGTCGCCGCAAGCAGCCGCTGCTTGTCCGCCGAAATCTCGCCCACCGCGAAGGTCTTGCAGGCGTCGCCGTAGTAGCCGGCCAACTCCACGCCGATATCCACCCCCACAATATCCCCCTCGTGCAGACAACTGCGACCGGGGATGCCGTGCACCACCTCGTCGTTCACCGACACGCAGATGTGTGCAGGGAAACCCTTGTAGTTCTTGAACGCCGCGCGCGCCCCCCGCCCTCGTAGAAAACGCGCTACTTCCCGGTCCAGTACCTCCGTCCGCAATCCTGGCCTGATCAATGACTCGGCCAGCGCCAGAGCCTCTGCGACGAGCCGGCAACTCGCCCGCATCAGTTCGATTTCGCGCTCCTTCTTCACCGGGATGTTGTGGTCGTAGTCACCCGCCGCAGAGCCTCCTTCACCGCCTGCTGCACCTCGTCAATCGATCGGGCACCAGGGATGACGAAAAGCTTACCCTGGGTTCGATAGTAGCGTTGCAGAGGCGCCGTCTGACGAGTGTAGACCCGAAGCCGTTCCCGCACGGTCGCCTCTGCGTCGTCCGGGCGCTGGGTCAGCTGCCCACCACAGGCGGGGCAGATACCGGAGCGGGCCGCTTCATCGCTTGTCAGGTTGTAGACCGCACCGCAGCGCCCGCACACCCGCCTGTTGCTCAGGCGCCTGACGATCTCTTCAGCCGGCACCTCCAACACAAGCACCGCGTCGATTGCTTTTCCGCGCTCTTGCAACAGGCTATCCAGCGCTTTAGCCTGTGCCAGTGTGCGCGGAAACCCATCCAGGATGAACCCTTCCTGGCAATCAGCCGCCTGAAGTCGCTGCGATACCAGCTGGATCATCAGCTCATCAGGCACCAGCTTCCCCTGCCCCATGATCCCTTCCACCTTCAGCCCGAGCGGTGTGCGCTGGGCCACCGCTTCGCGCAGCATATCACCGGTGGAGATGTGCACCACACCCAGATCCTTGGCCAGCAGACTGGCCTGGGTGCCTTTGCCCGTGCCGGGCGCGCCGAGCATAACCACGCGCATAGGTCGCATGCCAGGCCGGTCGCCAGACGTCACATCCGCCGCCGTCCTTTGATCCTCCCTGTCTTCAGGAAACCGTCGTAGTGACGCATCAGCAGGTGCGACTCAACCTGCTGGAGGGTGTCCAGCACCACCCCCACAACGATCAACAGCGAAGTGCCCCCGTAAAAGGAGGCGAAATCATAGGAGACGTTGGACACCTTGGTCAAGAAGTACGGGAAGATCGCCACAATCGCCAGCGCTATAGACCCGGGAAGCGTGATACGGGTCAGGATGTGATCGATGAACTCACTGGTCTTTGCTCCTGGGCGCACACCGGGGATGAAGCCACCGTACTTCTTCATGTTGTCCGCCACATCCACCGGGTTGAAGGCGATTGCCGTGTAGAAGTAGGTGAAAAAGACGATCAGTATCCCGTAGATCAACCAGTACACCACCGAGGTGGCTGAGAACATGTTGTTCAACGACTCCACAAATCCGCTCTTGGGCAGAAAGGTGTGGATCGTCTGTGGCACGAACAGAATCGACTGCGCGAAGATAATGGGCATCACGCCCGCGGTGTTGACGCGCAAGGGAAGATGCGTGCTCTGTCCGCCGTAGATCTTGCGGCCGATGATGCGCTTGGCATACTGCACCGGTATTTTGCGCGTACCTTGCGTAAGGGCCACCGTCGCTGCCACGGTACCGACAAAGACGGCAATGAGCAGGATTTCCGTCAGTAATCCGCGGTTGCCGGTCAGGGCCTGCTGCACCTCATTGAAAATGGAGTTCGGGAAGCGGGCGATGATACCGATAAAGATGATCAGCGAGATGCCGTTGCCGATGCCACGCTCCGTAATCTGTTCTCCAAGCCACATGATCAGCACCGTGCCGGCCGCCAACGTCAGCATGGGCAAAAAGGTGAAGAGGATAATCTGGCCCGTGGTGTCGGCAGACACGACGCGCAGAAGGATCCGTTCCCCTGTCTTCGCAGTCGTCTCCACCGGCGGAATGGAGCGCAAGAAGACGGACACGCCGTAGGCCTGGAATGCTGAGATGAGCACCGTGCCGTAGCGGGTGTACTGGGTGATCTTCTTGCGACCCGCCTCTCCCTCCTTCTGCAGCTTTTGAAAGTAAGGAACCACGGCGCCGAGCAGCTGCAAGATAATCGATGCCGAGATATATGGCATGATGCCAAGGGCAAAGACCGTAGCGCGCTTCAAGGCGCCGCCTGCGAACAGGTCGTACAGTCCTAGCAGGCCTCCGCCACCCATGGCTGAGTCGATATAAGCAGTCAGCGCAGGTCCGCTCACCATCGGGATGGGCACATGGCCGCCAATACGATAGACCACCAGAATGCCGAGCGTGAAGAGGATCTTCCGCTTCAGCTCTGGAATCTTGAAGGCGCTCTGGAATTCCCTGATCATAGCACCGTCACCTTCCCGCCTGCGCTTTCGATTTTCTCTTTGGCGGACTTGCTGAACGCGTGGGCCGAAACCTGCAGGGGGCGGCTCACTTGACCAGTGCCGAGAATCTTCACGGGCAAGGTCTTCTTCTTGACAAGCCCATTCTGGTGCAGCACCGTCGGATCAATGGTGGTCAGCGACGTCAGCCGCTCCAAGTCACCGACGTTCACCACCTGGAACTCCGTCTTGAACCGGTGGGTGAACCCTCTCTTGGGGAGCCGGCGCTGCAGGGGCATTTGTCCGCCTTCGAACCAGGCGCGTCGCTTTGCGCCCGAACGAGAGTGCTGGCCCTTGTGGCCGCGACCAGAGGTGCCACCGTGTCCGGAGGCGTCGCCGCGTCCCACGCGCTTCCGCTGTTTTCGTGACCCCGCAGGTGGTTTCAGATGCGATAGATTCATCGTCCCTCAGTCTTGCTTATGGCACGCAATTGTCAGGCGGCACCCCAGGTGTGCCGCTACACCTCTTCCACGTTGACCAGGTGCGCCACCTTGCCGATCATCCCCCGAATCTGGGGGGTGTCGCTGTGCTCCACCGTCTGATGGAGCTTACGCAAGCCCAAGGCGCGCACGGTAAGCTTTTGTCGCCAATGGCGCCCGATGGTGCTGCGCACCAAAGTCACCCGAAGTTTTCGCGTCTTTTTTGCCATTGCCGCATCCGTGTCTCAGTCATTCATGCTTCGTCTCAGCAGGGGCTTCCTCCAGGCCGAAGAGCTGCCGGAGGCTCATATCCCGCTTCCTTGCCATCATGCGCGCATCCACCAACTTGCTGAGCGCAATCATGGTGGCCTTGACGACGTTGTGGGGGTTCGGCGAACCCAGGGATTTGGTCAGCACGTCGCGCACGCCGGCCGCTTCCATAATTGCGCGCACCGCCCCGCCAGCGATGACTCCCGTTCCTGGGGAAGCAGGCCGCAACAGCACCTTGCCCGCTCCGTACTTGCCTGTCACCAGGTGGGGGATGGTGCTGCCGGCCAATGGCACCCGCACGATGCTCTTCTTGGCGGCCTCGGAGCCTTTGGAGATGGCATCCGTGACCTCATTGGCTTTGCCCAGGCCCACGCCGACGTGTCCTTTTCCGTCACCCACGACGACGATGGCGTTAAAGCTGAAGCGCCGTCCACCCTTGACCACCTTGGCCACACGGTTGACGTGCACTACCTGCTCTTTCAGTTCCAGTTCATTTGGGTTGATGCGCTCCAAACTCTACTCCTGCCGTTTGCCAGTCCCTCGTTCTCCAGGCGCACCTGAAGGAACCTTAGAACTCGAGCCCTCCCTCGCGTGCGCCGTCCGCCAATGCCTTCACCCGACCATGGTACAGGTAGCCCCCACGGTCAAAGACAACCTTGGTGATGTTGAGCGCCTTTGCCTTCTCAGCAACTCCTCTGCCTACGGCCCTGGCTACTTCTACTTTGCTCTTTGCCTCTTTGACCGCGGGGCGGAGGGCCTCAGTCAGACTTGACACACCCGTGAGCACGCGATGGGTGGTATCGTCCACCAGTTGCGCGTAGATGTGCCGGTTGCTGCGAAACACCACCAATCGCGGCCGCTCTGGGGTCCCATGCACCCGCTTTCTGATGCGCCTCTTCTTGCGTGCACGCGCCTCTGCTTTGAAAGTCGAGTTCTTCATCGCTCACTTGCGTTTCTTGTGCTCTCAGCCCTCTGTCAACCAGCGAACACTACCCAGCCGTCTTGCCGGCCTTCTTGCGGACATGCTCCCCTTCATAGCGGATCCCTTTGCCTCTGTACGGCTCGGGCGGCTTGAAGGAACGCACTTTTGCCGCTACCTGGCCCACCAACTCTTTGTTGATGCCCTTGACGACAATGTTGTTAGGGGTGGGGGTCTCAAAGGTGACTCCCGCTGGCGGAACAAAGATGATGGGGTGGGAGAAACCAAGCTGCAACTTCAGCCGGCCGTTCACCACCTCAGCGCGGTAGCCAACGCCCACCACTTCCAGCCGCTTCTGGAACCCCTCCGTGACGCCGAGGATCATGTTGGCAAGCAACGTGCGATATAGCCCATGCAGGGCTCTTGCCCCCGGCACGTCAGGTACTGCGCTGACCAGCATCTTGCCGTCCTGGAGCGCACAGGTGACCGCCGCCGGAAGTTCCAGCGACAACTCTCCCTTTGGTCCCTTGGCCGACACCAGCTTGTCAGCAATGGTCACCGTGACGTTTGCCGGCACGGCGATGGGGACTTTGCCTACTCGTGACACATCAGTCTCCTAACAATGAGCACCAGCTACCATACATAGCAAAGCACTTCGCCACCCACTCCTGCCTTCCGCGCCTGCTGGCCGGTCATCACCCCTTTAGGGGTGGACAAGATGGCGATACCCAAATTGTTGAGGACCCGGGGGATCTCCTCTACCCCCACGTACTTGCGCTGTCCGGGCTTGCTGACCCGCTGCAGCCCGGAAATAACCGGCTCGTCTTTCTCATCATATCGCAAGTAGATCCTGAGGAGACCCTGTTTGCCGTCCTCCACCAGCACGAAGCTGTGAATGTAATGCTGCTCCTGGAGGATGCGGGTGATCTCCGTTTTGAGCTTTGAGGCCGGAATATCCACCTTCTTGTGGCCGGCATGCAGCGCATTACGGATCCTGGTCAAGTAATCGGCGATTGGATCGGTCATCGACATCTATTGCTCTCCTCTTCCCGAAGGCGTCGTCTGTCACCAGCTGGACTTGGTCACGCCTGGGATCATACCCTGGCCGGCAAGCTCCCGAAAGCAGATGCGGCAGAGGCCGAACTTTCGCAGGTAGCCGCGTGGACGTCCACAGCGGCTGCAGCGATTGCGGTGACGCACAGCAAACTTCGGTGTCTTCTTCGTCTTTGCGATACAGGATATCCTGGCCAAGCTCTACTCTCCGCCTTAGGTTCTCGCTCACGCGCTTTCTCTGCGCACAAAGGGCATGCCAAACGCCGACAGAAGCTCGTAGGCCTCCTCATCGGTCTTGGCTGTGGTCACTATCGTCACATCCATGCCCCTGATCTTTTCCACCTTGTCGTAGTTGATCTCAGGGAAGATGATCTGTTCCTTGATGCCGAGCGAATAGTTGCCCCGCCCGTCAAAGGAGCGGTCCGAAAGGCCGCGGAAATCGCGCACCCGGGGCAGGGCGATGCTGATGAGGCGATCCAGGAACTCGTACATGCGCCAGCCGCGCAAGGTCACGTAGCAGCCGATGGGGTTGCCGGCGCGCAACTTAAAGTTGGAGATCGCCTTCCTCGCCCTGCTCATGGCTGGCCGCTGCCCGGCAATGATGGCCATCTCATCCATGGCCATGTCCAGCAGCTTGCGGTTCTCAAGTGCGTCGCCTACGCCCATATTGAGGACGATCTTTTCCAAGCGAGGCAGCTGCATCACGTTCTTGTACCCGAAACGCTTCATCAAGTAGGGTACGATCTCGGCGTGGTATTGCGCCAAAAGCCTCGGTTTGTAGTCCATAGAAGGTTGCGCCCGATTCTTCATGATCAACTCTTCACCAACATCTCACCACAGCTCTTGCAGTACCGCACACGGGCGGCACGCCCCGTGCGACCGTCGGTGATCACCTTGACTCCCACCTTGGTTCTTTCGTTGCATTTCGGACAGATGACCATGACATTGGAGGCATGAATGGGAGCCTCCTTCTCCACGATGCCACCTTGTGGGTTTTGCTGCGACGGTCGCGTGTGGCGTTTGATGAAATTGACCCCCTCGACGATGACCCGGTTCTTTTCTGGGAACACTTTCAGCACCCGGCCCCGTTTGCCGCGGTCATCGCCGGAGATCACCACCACCATGTCATCCTTGCGTACGTTCATGTCCTGCCTTGCCTTCGCTTTGCCGCCTTCTCACAGCACTTCCGACGCCAGGGAAACGATCTTGAGGAACTGCTTTTCGCGCAGTTCGCGGGCCACAGGCCCAAAGATGCGTGTGCCCTTGGGTTCGCCAGCGTCGTTGATGAGTACAGCCGCATTCTCATCGAACCGGATGTAGGAACCGTCGGGGCGGCGCGTCTCTTTCTTGGTGCGCACGATCACCGCCTTGCTCAGGTCGCCCTTCTTCACACTCCCACCAGGCAGCGCCGACTTGACGGTGACGACGATGACGTCCCCCACCGTGGCGTAACGGCGCTTGCTGCCACCCAAGATCCTAATGCACATGACGCGCTTGGCGCCCGTGTTGTCTGCGACATTCAGTCTGGTGTACGTCTGTATCATCGCTCACGCTTTCCTGTGCTCTCGGTGCGTTGTCTCACTTTGCCTTCTCGAGGATCTCCACCAGTCGCCAGCGTTTGCGACGACTAAGGGGACGAGTTTCCATGATCAACACTCTGTCGCCAACGTGACTTTCGTTAGCTTCATCGTGGCACATGAAGGTGGAGGTGCGGGTCACGTACTTTTCGTAGCGCGGGTGTTTGACCCGCCGTGTCACCGCCACCACCCGGCTCTTGTCCATCTTGTCGGAAACCACCACGCCGATCTTTGTCTTGCGCATCCCTCGTGTTGCCACGTCCGACTCCGTCAACTGTGTATTCTCCACGGTCTTCTCTCTGCCAGGTTCAGCTCTTTGGCTTCCTTATGCCCAGCTCGATCTCGCGCAGCACCGTCTTCAGCCGCGCGATGTCCTTGCGGAGGAGGCGGATCTTCAGGGGATTATCCAGCTGATGGGTGGCATGTTGGAAGCGGAGGTGATGCAGCTCCTCCACCGCTTCATCCAGCCGCAGCTTTAGCTCTTCCACCGGCAGCTGTTTGATCTCTTCCATCTTCATCGCTCACGCTCCGTACTCCGTCCGAGCCACGACCTTGGTCCTAATCGGCAGCTTGTGCGCAGCCAGGCGCAGGGCCTCCAGGGCCAGCTCCTCAGAGACGCCCTCCAGCTCGAAGAGGATGCGACCTGGCTTGACCACCGCCACCCAGTATTCGGGCGCCCCTTTGCCCTTGCCCATGCGGGTCTCTGCGGGCTTTTTGGTGACCGGCTTGTCGGGAAAGATGCGGATCCACACCCTGCCACCTCGTTTGATATGGCGCGTCATGGCGATACGTGCCGCTTCGATCTGCCGCTGGGTGATCCAGGCCGGTTCGAGCGCCTTGAGCCCGTAGTGGCCAAACGTGAGCGTGGCTCCTCTGGTGGCGATCCCCTTCATGCGGCCACGCTGCTGCTTCCGCCACTTGGTGCGCTTTGGCATCAACATACGCTATGCTCTCCGTCTCAGTCTCGGCTATGCTCCACGGCGCCCTTGGCGCCGAACACTTCGCCCTTGCATATCCACACCTTCACGCCCACCGTGCCATAGGTCGTCCGCGCGGTTGCTCTGGCAAAATCGATGTCGGCGCGGAACGTGTGGAGGGGAATTCTCCCTTCTCGGTACTGCTCGGTGCGCGCCATTTCTGCTCCGCCCAACCTGCCGGAGCAGACGATGCGCACCCCTTCGGCGCCCATGCGCATGGTGGACATGATAGCACGCTTCATCGCCTTGCGGAAGGAGACCTTGGCCACCAGCTGGCTGGCGATATTCTCCGCCACCAGGTACGCATCCAGTTCTGGGCGCTTAATCTCCTGGATGTTCACATGCACTTCGGTGTGGGTCAGCCGCTCCAGCTCTTCTTTTATCTTGTCCACCTCCGCGCCCTTGCGTCCGATAACGATGCCAGGCCGGGCAGTGTGGATGGTGATTTTGATGTTCTTCGGCGTCCGTTCGATCTCGATCCTGGACACGCCGGCACGCTGCAGTCGGTTCCTTATGTAGTTGCGCAGCAGCAGGTCTTCGGCCAGTTTGTTGGCAAAATCCCGCTCGTCAAACCAATTCGACTCCCAGGTTCGGGTGATGCCCACCCTCATGCCAATTGGATTCGCCTTCTGTCCCAAACTCTCCTCCTGGTGGTGATCAGGGTCTGCAACGGCGCCCTGCTACGCGGCGGCCGTCTTCTCGCCAGTAGCAGCAACAACAATGGCAACATGGCACGTGCGTTTGCGGATCCTGCTTGCCCGCCCCATGGACCCTGCGCGATACCGCCGCAGGGTGAAGCCGGCGTTGACCTGGATCTCTTTGACGAACAGCTCCTCGGGTGAGATCTTGGCGCCTTCGTCGCTGTTCATCAGGTTGGCCACTGCCGAGCGCAGCGCTTTCTCCAGGGGACGGGAGGCTGCCTTGGGGCTGAAGTGGAGGATGTTGAGAGCATCCTCCACGCCGCGGCCACGGATCAGGTCCGCCACCTGGCGCATCTTACGCGGCGAGGTCCGCAGGTATTTTGCTATGCAACGTCCTTCCATTCGCTCTCTCCACTCCCAATGCCTTCCATCGACCATCGCCATCAATGGACGCGTGTCGCCTTCTCTTTTGCCTTCTCCGGGTGACCGCGGAAGGTCCGCGTCGGTGCAAACTCGCCCAGCTTGTGTCCAACCATGTTCTCGGTAATGAACACCGGGATGAACTTATTGCCGTTATGCACTGCCAGGGTGTGGCCAACAAATTCCGGGGGGATCGTCGAACGACGAGCCCAGGTCTTGATGACCTTCTTCTGGTTGGCCTTGTTCAAGGCTTCGATCTCCTTCAGCAACTTCTGGTCGACGTACGGACCTTTCTTTATCGAGCGCGCCATGTCTCCTCGCTTAGGCTTTTCTTCTCCTAATGATCAGCTTGTCCGAAGGTTTTCGTCCGCGGGTCTTGAGCCCTTTGGCCAGCTGTCCCCAGGGTGAACAGGGGTGTCGGCCACCGGAGCTCTTGCCCTCGCCACCGCCCATAGGGTGATCCACAGGGTTCATGGCCACCCCACGCACCTTCGGGCGCCTCCCCAACCACCGGGAGGCACCGGCCTTGCCCAAGCTCAGCGAATCGTGTTCCACATTGCCCACTTGCCCGAGAGTGGCCCGGCATTCCAGGCGAATGAGCCGCACCTCGCCCGAGGGGAGACGCACATGGCCATAGTCGCCCTCCTTGGCCACCAGCTGGGCGTATGTGCCTGCACCGCGTGCGATCTGTCCGCCCTTGCCAGGCTTCAGCTCCACATTGTGGATAAACGTGCCCAGCGGGATATTGCGCAGCGGCATGGCATTGCCGATCCGGATGTCGGGCTTTTCGCCGGAGATAACCTCATCGCCCACCTTCAGCCCCACAGGCGCCAGGATGTAGCGTTTCTCACCGTCTGCATAGTGCAACAGGGCGATATTGGCCGAGCGGTTGGGGTCGTACTGGATGGATGCCACCCGCGCTGGGATCTCCAGTTTGTCCCGCCGAAAGTCGATGAGTCGATAGGCTCGCTTGTGCCCGCCTCCGCGGCGCCGGGAAGTAATCCGTCCTACATTGTTCCGGCCGCCCGTCTTGGTCAAAGGGACCAGCAGACTCTTCTCCGGCTTGGTCTCGGTGATCTCATCAAACGCCGAGACGGTGCGAAACCGCAGGCTCGGGGTTACCGGTTTGAACGTCTTGACAGCCATCGGCGTCTCTTTCTGCTTTGCTCGCTTCGGATCTTATCGGGTGCCGAACAGATCGATCGTGTCGCCTTCGCGCAAAGTGACGATCGCCTTGCGCCAGTTGGAGCGCCGCCCGCGCGTGAGGCCGCGCCTGGTGTTCATGCGCTTGCTCTTGCCCTTCACATTGAGGATGCGCACACCCTCCACGGTGACGTCAAACTTCTTCTCCACCGCTTCCTTGACGGCAATCTTGGTGGCCGCTGCGTCGACCTCGAAAGCATACTGCCGCTGCGTCTCCTGCAGCTTGAGCATCTTTTCGGTGACGATGGGCCGGCGCAAAATGACGTGCGGCTTTTTCATGACACCAACACCTTCCGCATTTCGTCCAACGCACTCTTCTGGATGACCAGCACCTGACAATTGAGGATATCATAGGTGGACACGGTGCTGGCCTGGCGAATCGCAAGGTTGGGCAGGTTACGCCCTGCCCTCAGCAGCATCTGGTCCGGACCTGGCACCAAAAGCAACGTCTTCTTTTCGGCGACGCCGATCCCCTTCAGGACAGCCAGCATGTCGCGGGTCTTGCCGCTCTCCACGGTGAAATCCTCTACCACCACGATCTGGTTGGCCTTGGCCTTCGCGGACAAGGCCGAGATGCGCGCTAGGCGCTTCATCTTCTTGGGCAGCTTCTGGTGATAGTCACGCGGGTGCGGACCGAACACGCGGCCACCACCGACCCAGAGAGGGGAGCGAATGGTGCCTGCCCTGGCCGTGCCGCGCCCCTTCTGGCGCCACGGCTTCCGACCACCCCCGCGCACCATCGAACGGGTGCGCGTTGCAGCCGTCCCTTGTCGGCGGTTGGCCAACTCCGCCACCACCGCCTGGTGTACCCCCCCTTGATTGGGCTCGGCCGCAAAGATCTCCTCAGGAATTTCCACTTCCGCGGCCGCAGTCCCATCGATCTTGTGCAAGGCGACTTTCATGGCGATGTCTACTTTTTCCTAATGATCACAAAGCCGTTAGGCGCTCCCGGAACAGCACCCTTCACTGCAATGAGGTTCTTGTCTGCATCCACCTTGACGACGCGCAGGTTGCGCACGGTGACCTTATCACCGCCCATCCGACCCGCCATGCGCAGCCCTTTGAACGAGCGGGACGGGAACGAGGACGAGCCGATGGAGCCAGGGGCCCGATGCCGGTCGCTCTGCCCATGGCTCTTGGGGCCTCCGCCGAAGTGGTGCCTCTTAACCACACCGGCAAAGCCACGCCCTTTGGACACGCCGGTCACGCTTACGACATCCCCTTCGCTGAATAGGTCCACTTTGAGCACGTCACCAGGTTTGACCTTGTCCAACAGGGCAAAGTCGCGGAACTCCCGCAGCAGGCGCGCAGGCTAGATACCGTCCTTATCCCAGTGCCCCAAGACCCTCATGGTGTC
>JBBIKH010000038.1:12366-19571 GCA_037445575.1 bacterium | reverse complement strand
GTAGGTGTAAAGGTAAGGGCTATTGGTGGCTATTGTGTTCGGCACGGCTGCCCTGTCGCGGACGTTGCTGACCATGAGGGTGTAGAGTTTCCCCGGCACGTGGGCGGTGGTGACCAGGCGCACGACGCGGCCGCTGGCGTCGAGGGTTGCTGCGCTTACCTGCACACCGCCGCTAATGCGATAGTTGTCTGTCGCTTCCGCCGACTGGCGCTCGAGCTCCTTGCTGAATGAGACCTCCAGATGCGTCTCGTCCAGCGCCGTGACGCCCGTGATCACCGGCGCCGTCATGTCGCTGGGGGTGAAGACGTAGGAATAGGGCGTGTTGCTGGCAATGACGTTGGGCACCGGGGCGCGGTCCAATACGCCACTTACCATCAGGATGTAAATCTTGCCAGGAGCGTGCTGGGTGGTGGTAAGGAGAACCGTCGTGGGGCTCTCGAGCGCGGCACTGATTACATTCACCCCATTGTTCAGCCGATAGTTGCCGGCCTGGCCAGCGGTCAGCTCATCCACGGGTTCGCTGAACACGACCGCCACATGCGTGGCGTCCCGCGGCGAAGCCATGACGATGGTGGGCGCAGTCCTGTCGGCCTGCTGGTAACTGTATGCGTAGGAGCTGTTCGGCGAGATTACGTTGGCAGGATGACACGTGTCCGCCACGTTGCTCACCATCAGGATATGCAGGACATCAGGCTGATGGATGGTAGTGGTGAGCAGCACACCGGAACCCGAGGCAAGGAGGCTCGCCGCTACCACCTGTACGCCAGCGCTGATGACGTAGTTTCCAACCTGAATCGCCGATTGCGGGTCCACCACTTTGCTGAAGGACACCTCAACCGAGGTTGCGTCCAAGGCGCGCACCGCAGTGATGGTCGGTGGCGTGGTATCAGTCGGGCGAAAAGTGAAAGCGTAGGGGCTGTTCTGCCGAATGACATTTGGCGGAACAGCCCGGTCCGCGACATTGCTCACCAGCAACACATACACCTGCCCCGGAACGCATGGCGTAATAGTGAGGTGGACCGCAAGCCCGCTCTGGTCGAGCGCGGCGCTCTGTACGGTGAGGCCCGCGATCTGGTAGTTGGCGACGTTCTCGGCAGAGGAACGCTCTAGCGCTTCGCTGAACTGAACATCCAGGTGCGACTGATCCAGGGGGATCACCCTCACGATGGTGGGCTCCGTCTGGTCCGCGGGCACAAAGACATACGAATAGGGGCTATTGGCAACAATCGCGTTCGTGGCCGGGGACAAGTCCACGACGTTGCTCACCATCAGGATATGGATAACCGCCGGCGCATGCGGGGTGGTGGTGAGGGTGACGGCAGTGGCGGAGCTGTCCAAGCGCGCGCCTATGACCTGCACCCCGTGGCTAATGACATAGTTGCCGGTTGTCTCCGCAGTGCTGCGCTCAACAGGTTCGCTGAACAACACCACCAGCTCGGTAGCGCTTCGCACCGTCACCAGGCGGATGGTGGGTCCGCTGCGGTCAGGTGGACTGTAGGTGTAGGTGAAGCTACTGTTCGGCGCCATCACGTTGGGGGACGGGGCAGTGTCGCACACGCCTCCCACCAACAGGATGTAAATGTGGTCCGGAACATGCGGCGAGGTGGTGAGGTGAACGACGCGACTATCGCTGGAGAGCACCGCCCCCAGCACTTGCACGCCGTTGTTGATACGGTAGTTTGCTACGTTCTCGGCTGATGTGCGTTCCACCGCCTCGCTGAACTCCACGTCCAAGCGCGAGGCGTCGATCACGCGCACGGCAGCGATGAACGGAGCCTCCTGATCGTCGGGATGGTACATGTAGACATACGGCGTGTTGGGGGCAATGAAGGTGGGCACCACCTCGCAGTCTTTGATGCCATTGATCAACAGAATGTACAAGGTGTGAGGTACGTGCGGCGAGGTATGGAGGCGCACAACATTGCCCAACCCCTGCAAGGTTGCGCTGTACACGCGAATGCCGTTGTTGATCGAGTAGTTGGCGACATCTTCCGCCCCGGCCCGCTCCACCTGCTTGTTAAAGGTGATCTCTACGGTCTCATTGTCCAAAAGGCGCACCGAGGAGACAGTCGGCGCCACCACAGCCGGCAGTTCGTACACGTACGAGTAGGTGGAGTTCTGGGCAATGGTATTGGGTGGTGAGGCCAGATCACAAAGGCCGTTTACCACTAGCAGGTAGAGTCGATTGGGAGTGTGGGGCGTCGTGGTGAGGCGCACCAGTTGACCAGAGGCGTCAAGCTCAGCGGCCAGCACTTGCGTGCCGTTGTTGATCCGGTAGTTCGCAGGGTTCTCCGCCTCCCGAGAGGCGAGGGGCTCACTGAAAAGGACTTCTACCTGCGTCAGGCTTGTGGCCCGGGCCATCACCAAGGTCGGCGCGGTCTCGTCGGGTGCACGATAGATGTAGGTAAACGCACTGTTCGGCGAGATTACATTTGGCGGCACTGCGCGGTCGCGCACGTCGCTGACCAGAAGCACATGCACGAGTCCTGGCTGGTGGAGGGTCGTCGTCAGGCGCACCACGCGTCCGCTGGTGTCCAAGGTTGCGCTGTGCACTTGGACGCCATTGTTGATGCGATAGTTGGCTACGTTCTCAGCCGAGGCGGGTTCAACCAGCTTGCTGAAAGTGACCTCCACGGTGGTGGCATCAGGCAGACGCACCCCGGCCAGAGTGGGTGGGGTTAGATCATTCGGCGAGAGCGCATAGGCGTAGGGAGAATGCGGGGCGATGGTATTCGGTGGCGAGGCGCAGTCGGTGACGTTGCTCACCAGCAGCACATAGACCCTGCCAAACTCGTGGGCGGATGTGGTCAGCCGTACAACTCGGCCGGAGTTGTCCAACTGGGCCCGCTCCACGGTGACCCCATTGTTGATCATGTAGTTTTCGGTGCGTTCGGCGGAAGTCCGCTCAACTATCTCGCTGAAGCGGACCTCCACCGTAGTCGGGTTCACCACGGTGGCCGCATCGAGAATAGGCGGCACGTCGTCCGCAGGGCGCACCAAGTAGGAATAGGGGCTATTGGGCAAGATGGCGTTTGGCGGATCCGCCACGTCGGTCACATTGCTCACCATAAGGATGTAAATCTGATTGGAGGCGTGCGGCGACGTGGTGAGCCGGACGGTGTGTCCGGAGGCAGTGCGGCGCACCGCAAGAACCGAAATGCCGTTGCTAATGGTGTAGTTGCTTGGCTCTTCCGCAGTGGAGCTATCCACCTGCTCGCTGAAGGAGACCTCCAGTTCGGTGGGACTCAGGACCGTGACCATCACGATGGTGGGCCCGGTGAGGTCCTGAGGCGTGAACACGTAGGTGAGGGAACTATTAGCAGCGATCACATTCGGACGCGAGGCTCGGTCCGCCACGTTGTTGACTGTGACGATGTAGGTGGCTGTGCCCACGTGAGGGGTGGTTTCGAGGAGTACGCTCCTACCATCGGCGAGCAGGGTGGCAGTGCGCACGCCAACACCGTTGTTGATGGAATAGTTGAAGGGCATCTCCGCGCTAAGTTGCTGCACCGGCTCACTGAAGGCGATGAGCAGATGGGTGGCATCCAGCAACGAGGCGGCCAGGAGTGCGGGAGGCTCAAGGTCGCCGGGGTCGTACAGGTAGCCAAAGGAACTGTGCGGGATGATCGTGTTCGGCTGAGTTGCCCTGTCCCTGACGTTGCTCACCGTCAGCACGTAGGGAACACCCGGGGAGTGCGGCGTTGTGGTCAGCACCACCGTAGCCCCCGAGACATCCAGCGTGGCAGCCAGCACGCTCACCCCGCCGCTAATGGCATAGTTCGCCGGTGACTGGGCCGTCGAGGGATCCAGGAGCTCGTCAAACTGGACGTGCACTTGCGTTGCCTCAGGCAGCGTGACGGTGACAATGCGGGGACCCTGAGTGTCACCAGGGTCGTAGGTGTAGAACAAGGTGGAATTGGGCGCGATGAAATTTGGCGCGGGCGCCCGATCGATGAGGTTGTTCACGGTCAGGACGTACACCACGCCAGGGCTGTGGCTCGAGGTCTGCAGTGTCACCACCTCACCTGAGGTGCTTAGCGTCGCTGAAGAAATGCCGATGCCGTTATTGATTGCATAGTTGGCCGTATTCTCGGCCACACTTCGCTCCAGGGGCTCGCTGAACTGGACGCGGAGCGTTGTTGGGTCAACCAGCGTGGCGGCGACCAGCTGCGGCGGCGTAATGTCCTGGTACTCGCACCGGTATTGCATCACACTGTTGGCGGGAATGGCGTTGGGTGGTGAGGCACAGTCTGTCACGTTGCTCACGGTGAGAAGGTAGGTTCGGCCGTTGGCATGAGGAGTTGTGGTCAGCACGACAGCTTTGGGGTCGGCCGCTAGGGTCGCGCCCGTTACCGTGACACCGCCGTCAATGTGATAGTTGCCGGGAATTTCAGCTGAGGCTTGGGCTACCGGCTCCGAGAAAGTGACCAGCAGCTCCGTGGCGCTTCTCACCATCACCGAGGTCAGTGCTGGAGGAGTGCGGTCCATGGTGACTGCGGAGACCTCATCCGATGGTTCACTCTCGTTGCCGGCGGAGTCATAGGCCGTTACGACGAAGTAGTAGCGGGTGGCCGGTTGCAGTCCGTCCACCACCACTCTTGTTGCCAAATTGGCGTCCACCACTTCCGAATACCGCCCCGAAGAGGTCCCGTAATAAACCTTGTACCCCGCAAGGTCAGGGTCGCTGTTTGGATTCCAACTCACCGTTATGGATTCCGCGTGCAGCCTCGTCACAAGGCCGATTGCCAGCAAAGCCCATGCGAGCTTGTGTGTAGCTCTCGCTGCCATGTCTCAACCCTCCACCGATCCCTCCATGGATTTCTTGCACAGGGAGTCAGACAACGACCGTGCCAGCATTGAACAGCTGAGACATGGCCAGATGAAACAAGAAGTTGCAATGGGCCCGCGGGAATCTTGGAAGCAAGCCCTGTTACAAAAGCGAGGGTGGGGCTACATGTTGGGATTTCCAATTGGTAACTGGTCTGGAAAGGTAGGTCTTGAGGAGCGTCGCGTCAGGCGGGAACAGGGAACGCGAGGCCCCGTGGAAGAGAAGCGGACCTGCGCAGACAGGCAAGGTCGCGCCCCTCCGAGAAGGTCGCCGCCAGGGGGCGGCACGGAGAGCAAGGCCAAGCCGCCTTGACGTTAGCCGAAGTGCCTTGCCCCGGAGGAAAGCCCGCACCGAGAAAAAAGCACACTACCCTGAGAGTCGTCGCGCCCTACGTCGAGGCGATGGTGCGCGGTTACCGCTTGCAGCCTGCTCCTTGAAGGGTAGGCGACGTCGGGCCTCGCGCCAGGGTCCTATCCGCAGCTCTCGGAGCGTGCAAGCTTTCTATGAGCTCGCGTCACGGAATCTGGGTTGTGCTTCGTTTCTTGAACCCCACAACCAGACCGACGATGCCGGCCAGGAGCATCAGCAGACTGATGCCTTGGTTCATCGAAATTGCCACCGAGCCGAGACGCACGAGCACCATGCTTGGCTCATAGTACCGCACAAAGTCCACCAGGAAGCGGCCTATGCCGTAGAACACCAGGAAAAAGAAGAACAGGTACCCGTCAAAATGGCGGCGGCGACCCAAGGCCAGCAGTGCGAGGAACATGACGAGTCCGCCTAAGGAAGAATACAGCTGTGATGGGTGGAGCGGCACGTTACCGTAGTGATAATGGGCCGGGCAGCCGTAGGGGAAGGTGACGGCCCAGGGCAGGTGAGAAGGGACACCGAAGCAGCACCCGTTCAAAAAGCACCCGATGCGGGTCAGAAAGATGCCCAAGCCTAGCGACGGTGCCACAGCGTCGGCGACGCGCAGGAAGGACAGCTTCTTGGCACGCAGATAGAGGTAGCTGGTCACGATGGCCAGGATCACGCCACCCAGGAGCGTGAGGCCTCCGATACCCACCTGTCCGGTGCTTTGAAAAGGGTTGAAGGTATCGGTCCAGTGCCCGCGGAACTCGTCCAGGTGAAAGGCCACATAGAAGAGGCGCGCGCCCACGATAGCGCTGATGGCGACCAAGACACCGAGGTCCATGATGCGGTTCGGGTCTATGCCCACCCGGCGCGCGCGGCGGGCGGCCAGCAAAATGCCCAGCACAAAGGATGTCGCCAACATGAGCCCATATGCGTGAATTGCCAGCGGTCCGAGCTTGAACAGAACAGGGTGCATGGCGTGCTCCTTAGAATTCGTTAGTAGTCCAGGCGATGCAGCGAGCCATTCAGAATCAGGCCCACCAAAAAGGCGAATGTCCAAAGCGAAGAGCCCCCGTAGCTGACAAAGGGCAACGGTAAGCCAGTCACCGGCATGATGCCCAACGTGACCCCGATGTTGATGATAACATGCAGGGCAATAACGATCGTGGCCCCGGCGACCACCAAGCTTGTGAAGGGGTTTCTGGCCGTGGCTGCTATGCGCAAAGCGCGGTAGAGCAGGAAGAAAAAGAGGGTCAGCACGAAAAGCGATCCCACGAAGCCGAATTCCTCTCCGATCACAGAGAAGATAAAATCGGTGTGTTGCTCAGGGAGAAAGCGCAACTGGGTCTGGGAACCTTGCATAAACCCCTTGCCGAACAGACCACCTGAGCCGATGGCCACTTTGGACTGAGTCACCTGATACCCTATTCCGTGGGGATCGGATCGCAGGCCGAGAAACGCCAAGATGCGATTCTGTTGGTAGGGTGCCAGGTGATTGTAGACCATGGGGGCCACGACGCCAACGCCAAGGTTCAACAGCAGATTGAAGATTAGCACGCGGCGGCCGCGGCGGGAGAAGTACAGTATTGTGGCAAGCCCCAGCATGACGAGGAAAAAGGCCAGAAAGTGGAAGGAAGCAAGTGCGCTGACCGCAGGGGCGACAATGAGAAAAAGTATAAACGCGCGCAGCCCTGCCCAAAACAGGAGAGGGAGAAGCATCCCCATGAACACAAGGGCGGTACCGAGGTCCGGCTGCTTGAGCACAAGGAGAGTGGGCACCGCCACTATCCCGGCGGCGATGAGGACGCCTTTGGCGCTATTGACGTCCGTGCCCCGGCTGGTGAGAAAGCGGGCAAGGGCTAGTACCACCCCCACTTTGGCAAATTCCGCAGGCTGTAGCCGCCCTGGGCCGATGGCAAACCAGCGCGCGTTGGTACCGTGGCCCACGAAGAGCACGGCCAGCAGAAGCAAAAGCATGATGGCATAGATGGCGTAGGAGAGCCGCTCAAGCATGCGTACGGGC
>JBBIKH010000038.1:0-12356 GCA_037445575.1 bacterium | reverse complement strand
GAGCCGCGCCTCCTCGAAGATGTCGCGGAAGCTGGCGAGCGCCGGCAGCTCGGCAGCGGGCAGCGCGCCGAGCCAGCGCGCGCGCACCGAGCCCCAGAGCGCGCAGCGGGCGGGCAGGCCGCTGACCACCCAGATCGCCTGCCGTTCAAAACTGCCCCGAACCGTTGGCGAATCCTGTGGCGCGGTGGCACTGTAGATGGCCAACAGGCCGACGGCCATGAGCAGCACCATGCAGACGAGGATGGGGGTGTCAAAGCGGGTTGCCATTCGCTATTGGCCTTCTTTGTGACGTTTCTGCCAGAGGAGGTGGTTGGGGGGCACGTTTCTGGAAATAGACCTCAAGCACCCGCCGCGCGACCGGTGCTGCTACCGCGCCACCCTTGCCTCCGTTCTCCACAAAGACGGCAAAGGCTACTTCCGGGGCGGAGAAAGGTGCAAAGCCGATGAACCACGCATGGTCCTCCCCGTGCGGGTTCTGGGCTGTCCCCGTCTTGCCTGCTACTTCGATGTTTGGCAGACGACAGGCTGCCCCGGTGCCCCGCTCGCCTTGCACCACCCGCCACATCCCTTGCTTGAGCACTGCGTAGGTTTCCGGTGATACCCCCGGCACGCGACGCTCTTCCACCTTGACCCAGCTGACACTGCGGTCAGAGGGCTCCAGCGTCCCGCGTACCAGGTGCGGGCGGTAGTAGACCCCCTCGTTGGCAATGGCCATGGCCATCTGAGCCATCTGCAGCGGTGTGGACAGCAGTTCGCCTTGCCCCACCGCCAAATTCAACATCATGCCGCGGCTCCAGCCATCTTTGCCATAGCGGGCGTCAAGAAAGGCGCCATCCGGGACGTTGCCCGGACTCTCGTTGGGCAAATCGATCCCAGTGGGCTGCCCAAAGCCGAAGCCTTTGGCAAAGCGCGCCCAGGTATCCACATCCACATGCAGGGCCACATTGTAGAAGTAGACATTGCACGACTGCTCGATGGCCTCCACCATCTGCAGGTGGCCGTGTCCTTGTTTTTTCCAACAGTCGAACGTGTTCCGGCCCAGCCGCATTGACCCGTGACAGGTAACGCCAAAATGTTCCGTGAGCACCTTGGTTTCCAATGCCGCTGCGGCAATGACCAGCTTGAAAGTGGAGCCCGCAGGGAAAGCGCCTTGAATGACCCGGTCGAAGAGCGGCTTTTCGGGATCGTTCAGCACCGCAGCCCAAGACTGCGGGGTGATCATCCCTGATAGGGCCTCCAAGTCGAAGGTGGGGAAGCTGGCAATGGCCAGTACTTCTCCATTGCGGCAGTTCAAGAAAACCGCGCCGCCTTTCTTTCCCGCCATCGCCTCGACCAGGCGGGCCTGCATGTCGGCATCCAGGCCTGTGAGGAGACTCTGCCCTTCGCGCGGTGCGACGGGCGCAGGCTTTTCCAGGGTGCGAATCTCGCGGCCCATGGCGTCGACTTCCAGGTACAGGTACCCTTTTCGCCCGCGCAGGATGCGCTCATATTGCTTTTCCAGGCCCTTTTTGCCGAGCAGGTCTCCCAATTGGTAGCCGGCATCCCGGAGAGTGCTGAGTTCAGCCGGAGAAACCTCCCCAAGGTAGCCGAAGGCATGCGGCGCCAGCGGCGTCAGGGGGTAGGCGCGACGCGGTTCGACCTCGAATATCACTCCGGGCAGCTCCAGGCGATGCTCCTCCAGGCGGGCAAGGGCAAGGTCGCTGATGTGATGGCTCACCTTTGTTGGCAAGAAGGTCCCCCACTTGTTGCGCTGGATGCGAGTGGCGAGCTCCTCCCGCGAGAGACCCAAGATTTCGCCCAACAGCGCAAGAACAGAATCGCGGCCGGCTACTTCGTAGGGGATTACCGACACGGAATAGGCGGGTCGATTCTCCACCAGCACCGTGCCGTGTACATCGTAGATGACCCCTCTGGTTGCCTCTATGGGCACGGGGCGCACGCGGTTGCGCTCGGCCTCCCGGGTGTAGCGCTCTGCAGACAGGACTTGCAACTGAAACAGGCGCAACGCGATCACGGCGAACGCGGCACAGAGTGCAAATCTGACCGCTGCGCGGTTGCGACTGGCATCTCCTTGCACCATCTACAGAAGCCCCCGCAACGAAGTGACCGGGCGGGCGCGCCACACTTTTTCCGGAAGGAGAAAGAAGACCATCAGACCCACAAGGGACGTGTACACGACCCCCGGTAGCGCCCAGCGCAGCAACAAGAAGCCAAACCCTGCGCCCGGAGTCAGCGCATGGATACCGGCCATGACAAACTCATGCACAGAAGAACACAGGACAAGCACCATCATAGATGCACCCCGGTTGAGGCCGACGCTGTAGCCGTACCACAAGCCCGCGACAAAGCCGACGATGGTATGGCCCAGGGCAGAGGGGCCGACCAAGGTGGCAGTTGTTAGGTCAAGTGCCAACCCGGAAAGAAACCCAAAGAGCATGCCAGCTATCTGGCCCCTGCGCAGGCCGACCACCACCGTAGCTAAAAGCAGAACATTTGGGGCCACGCCTAGGACTGTGGCGAACCTAAGCAAGGCCACCTGCACGAGCAGCCCGACCACCAAAACCGCGACGTAGGACAAGTATTTCACGGGCGCACCGCCTCCGTGGAGCCGCCGGTATTGCACACCACCAGCACCTCTTCCAACCGGCCAAAGTCAGCAGCCGGCGTCAGCGAGATGGTCATGAACAGGCCGGGGGCATCCTCTGAGACTTCACTGACGGTGCCTATCTTCAAGCCTGGCGGAAAAAGGGGCGTGAGCCCCGAGGTGACCACCACGTCCCCCACCTGCACATCGGCGCGCTTTGGTACTTGCTCCAACAGGAACAACGTGCTGTGTACACTGCGCACGATGCCCGTGACGCGGCTTCGTTGGACGCGGGCGCTGACCCTGGCGTTGCGATCGGTGAGCAATTGCGCCAACGACTGCCCGTGTCCGACCGTGTACAGTTTGCCCACCAAGCCCTCAGCGGAGACCACCGGCATGTTCTTGTGCAGCCCCTTGTTTCTGCCCACGTCCAGCACTACGGAGTTGACAAAGCCCTGGGTCGAGGTGCCCACCACGCGCGCCGGGACGAAGCGCAGAGGTGTTTGCTCTGTGAAGGCGAGAAGTGCCCGCAGGCGCTCGTTCTCCGCCCTGGCTTCAGCCAGCCGGGCGTTTTCCAGCACCAATTGCGCGTTCAGGCGTCGCAGTTCGGCGTTGTCGCGGCGCAACGTGAGCCACTCGTGGATTTGGGCCACCGGGCGGGAGACCTTGGCAACGAGGGCCAGCACCGCAAGACGAGGCGGGTCCATCGACGTCCGTGTGCTGGAGGTCGTCAAGGCCACCACCAGAAAGACCAGCAGAGCGAGAATCGTGTACTCCTGTGGCGGCAAGAAGGTGGACAAACCACGACGCATGCTTCTGCGCTCCTTGAGGGCGGTTGCCTGCTCTTAGTAGCGCTTGGCGCGACTGAGGACCTTTTCGTAGCGGGGCAGGTCCTCAAGAATCTTGCTTGTGCCGCGCACCACGCACGTCATTGGGTCCTCGGCCAGGATCACCGGCAGGTTGGTCTCTTGCCGTAAACGTTCGTCAAGTCCCTTGAGCAAAGCACCCCCGCCCGAGATGATGATGCCACGATCCACCAGATCTGCTGCCAGCTCCGGTGGCGTCTGGTCTAAGCACTTCTTGGTCGATTCCACAATCAAGGTCACCGTTTCCGCCAGGGCTTCCTGCACTTCTTGGCCCTTGGCTTCAACCGTCTTCGGGATGCCGCTCACCAGGTCACGGCCCTTCACTGTCAAAGACCCTCGCTCGTCGTAAGGGGCGGCCGAGCCGATGGTGCATTTGATGTACTCGGCAGTGTTTTCCCCCAGCAAGAGGTTGTAGTTCTTCTTGTAGTACTGGATGATCGCGTCGGTCATCTCGTCGCCGGCCACCCGGATGGACACGGAGCTGACGATACCGTTCATGGCGATGACCGCCATTTCCGTGGTGCCGCCTCCGATGTCGATGATCATGCTGCCCACGGCGTCCTCCACCGGCAGGCCGACCCCGATGGCGGCGGCCATGGGTTCTTCGATGAGAAAGACCTGGCGAGCACCCGCCTGTTCGGCGGAGTCACGAACCGCCCTCTTTTCTACCTCCGTCACTCCGGATGGCACGCATATGGCCATGCGCGGGCGCAATAGGATGGTCGATTGCGCCTTGCGGATGAAGTAGCGGATCATCTGCTCGGCGAGCTCAAAGTCGGCGATGACGCCGTCACGGAGGGGCCGCACGGTGACGATCTCGCGCGGAGTGCGCCCCACCATCTCCTTGGCAGCCGCCCCGAAGGCGACGATCTCCTGATCGTCGCGTCGCACCGCCACCACCGAGGGCTCGTTGACCACGATCCCCCGGCCCTTGACTGCAACCAGCGTGTTCGCTGTGCCGAGGTCGATGGCAATATCACTTGAGAAAAGTCCCATGTTGGTTCCTATCCTTATGCCAGCTGCTATTGTGAAGGTTGCGATTGTCCCATCATGCGCCCGATCAATGGCGGAAGTGGCGCACGCCCGTGAAAACCATGGTCATGCCGTGTTCGTCCGCCGCGGCAATGACCTCTTCGTCGCGCACTGAGCCGCCCGGCTGGATGACGGCAGTTGCTCCTGCCTCCGCCGCGGCATCCACGCCGTCCCGGAACGGGAAGAAGGCGTCGGAGGCCATTGCCGAGCCCTTGAGCGTAAGGCCGGCCGTCTGCGCCTTCATGACCGCAAGCCGCGACGAATCCACCCGCGACGTCTGTCCTGCGCCGATGCCCAGCGTGCGGTCGCTCCCCACAAAGACCACGGCATTGGATTTCACCCACTTGACCACCTTCCAGCCAAAGCGCATAGCCTGCCACTCGCCTTCGGTGGGGGCACGTTTGCTGACCACTTTAAAGTCAGCGGAAGGTTCTTGATCAAGATCCTGCACCAGGAACCCCCCGGCGATGGTTTTCAGGTCAAAACCGTTGGCTGCCCGTGCGCGCAGGTCGCCCAGGGCTAACAGGCGCAGATTCTTTTTCTTTGCCAACAGTTCTAATGCCTCGGGCGCAAAGGCCGGCGCCAACACCACCTCCAAGAAGAGCTGCGACAGCTCCTCGGCGACCTCCCGCGTCACGCGGCGATTGAATCCCACGATGCCCCCAAAGGCGGACACAGGGTCTGTGGCCAACGCCTTGCGATAGGCAGCCAGCGGGTCATCAGCCACGGCCACGCCGCAGGGGTTGTTGTGTTTGACAATCACGGCGCAGGGCTCGTCGAATTCCAGTAGCAGGCCGAGCGCCGCCTGGGCGTCAAGGTAGTTGTTGAAGGACAGCTGTTTGCCTTGGAGCTGTTGAGCACCCACAAGGCCCATACTTGCGGCGTTGTGGGGTGCGTAGAGCGCCGCCCGCTGGTGGGGGTTTTCTCCGTAGCGCAGCTCGGCTACCTTGTCCAGGCATGCCCACAGGCGCGCGGGCATCGCCGCTTTGTCCTCGTGCAAAGAGCGCAGATAGCTTTCGATTGCTGCGTCGTAGCGGGCAGTGAGCGCAAACGCATCCGTCGCCAGCCGGCTACGCGACGCTTCGGATAGAGCCCCCCCGCGCGACCGCAGTTCATCGAGCACCCAAGGGTACTGGTCCGGGCTGGTGACGACCGCCACGTGGGCGTGATTCTTGGCTGCCGCGCGGATCATCGTCGGCCCGCCGATGTCAATGTTCTCGATGGCCTCAGCAAGGGTCACGCCTGGGCGGCTAATGGTGGCCTCGAAGGGATAGAGGTTCACCACCACCAAGTCTATGGGTTCGATTCCATGTCGCGCCAGATCCGCCATATGCTGCGGGTCCGTGCGGGAGGCAAGTATGCCGCCAAGGAGGAGCGGGTGGAGGGTTTTCACCCTTCCGGAGAGGATCTCAGGAAAGCCGGTGATCTCGGCCACCGGCGTCACCGGCACCCCGCTGTCCCGAAGCACCTTCTCAGTGCCGCCGGTGGAAATGAGTTGAAAGCCGAGCTCATGCAACCCCCGTGCAAAGTCCACCAGGCCTGTCTTGTCGTAGACACTCAATATTGCTCGTCGTTTCATGAGCTTCTGCCTTTCCCGTCTGTTGTCATGCGGAACAGGCCCTCCCTTACCTGGAGCCAGGCCGCTGGAGTTGCTCCAGTGGCACGTCAAGAATAGGGTGCTTTTGCCACTCCGGATCGTCAAAATGCCACCATTCCGAGGGTAAAGGGACAAACCCCTCGCTGGTCATCGCCTCTTCCAGAAGCTTCCGGTGGCGCAACGCCTCGGCTGGGGCGTCCATGAAGGAGCGGCTGGCCTTTTCTGTAAAATCGTCGAACGCAGTGGGCATAAGCAGCTCTTGGCCGCTGGAATCCACCAGGGTCACATCCACCGCCGCGCCGCGGTTGTGGCGGGACCCCTTGCGCGGGTCAGCCACGTACCGCGTGTCCGGTACCAGTTCCCACATCTGCCACTGCACCGAAAGGGGCCGATAACAGTCGTAGACCTTTAGCCCCAGGCCTTGCGAGCGCAGCCGCTGCTGCACGCGCACCAACCTTTCGGCGGTTGCGCGGCGCAGGTAGCACGCGTTGACGGCATAGAGTGGGCGGCCCACGAAATTGTCTGCGGTCGCGTACTTCAGATCGACAACGATAGTGGAATCCAACTGCCGAATGTCCACCAGGGCTGCTCGGTCGGCAGGAGAGCACAGAATGACCGCTGCGCCAAGCAGCGCCACAAGACAGAGCGCGGCCCGCCTCACCTCATTCTTCCTTTCTTGCAGGCAAGATGCGTGCCCTGTGGCCTTCGACGACCACTCTGTCTTCGGCAAAGAGTTGCAAGGCTTGGGCATAGATGCGGTGCTCCACCGTCAAGACCCGGGCCGCCAGCGTCTCGGGCGTGTCGTCCTCATGTACAGGCACGCATTCTTGCATGACCGGTGGCCCGGTATCGTACTCCTCATCCACCAAATGGACGGTGGCGCCGGAGACTTTGCAGCCGTAAGCCAAGACCGCCTCGTGTACGTAATGACCATACATCCCCTTGCCGCCGAACGACGGCAGCAGTGCCGGGTGGATGTTGAGAATACGATGGCGAAAAGCCCGCACGACCGTTGGGCTCAGCATCTTCAGGTAGCCTGCCAAGGCGATAAAGTTGACGCCATGGCGCTCCAGGAGATTGAGGAAAGCCTGGTCAAACTCCTCTTGTGTCGCAAATTGCCGCGACGAAAGGTGCACGGCCGCGATGCCATGCGCACGCGCAATCTCCAAGGCGCCAGCAGTGGAGTTATTGCTGATGACGACCACCACCTCCGCATCCAGTTCCCTGCGCTCAATGGCGCGCAGAATGGCCTCCAGGTTCGAACCTCTCCCCGATGCCAAGACCGCCAGGCGCAAGTGAGGCATGGTGCACTCCTCTAAGACGTTATGCTACCGCAGGCTCCACTATGCTCAACGTCCCCTGATCTGCATCCAGCTCTACCTCCACGCCCAGTGGCAACGTCACTTTGGCGTCACCATGGCCGTAGGCCAGGCCGGCAGCCACAGGGATCGGCAAGTCACGCACATAGTCGTCGATCACCTGCTCCAAGGTTAGATAGGGTTTGTCTGGTTCGCTCGGTTCCCAGTTGATAAAGGTGCCGAACACCAGGCCGGCGATCCGGTCGAAAATGCCGGCGCTGCGGAACTGGGCAAAGTAGCGATCGATGCGATATACCTCCTCGTCGATGTCCTCGAGAACCAAGATGGCACCGTCCAGAGGAGGCATAAACGGTGTCCCCATGAGCGGGGAGATGAGGGACAGGCACCCTCCCAAAAGGCGGCCGCGGGCCTTTCCAGGGCGCAGGCAGCGCAAGGGCTGTCCTTCCGGATGCGGGAAGGGGCCCCGCAAGTTGGCGCCGGTCACGGTGTGCCAGAAGTGCTGCTCGGTGAACGGGTGAATCCCCTTGCCCATTTCCACCGCCACCATCGGCCCGGAGAAGGTGATCAGGCCAATCTGTCGCCAAATCGCAAGCTGCAACGCGGTCAGGTCGCTGTAGCCGACAAAGATCTTTGGGCCGGCAGCAAGGGCCTGGTAGTCGATGCGCTCCAGAAGGCGCGATACCCCATACCCTCCGCGGGAGCAGATGACTGCCTTCACTGAGGGATCGGCAAACATGCGATTGAGATCTTCGGCCCGTTCCTGGTCGGTGCCGGCCAGATACCCCCGCACCGCGTGCACATGCGTCCCTTGAACTACGTTGTAACCACGCTGTTGCAAATAGGTAATCCCCTTGGCCAGCCGTTCCGGAAGCATGGGGCTGGCGGGGGTGACGACGCCGATGGTATCACCTGGCTGCAGGCGGGGTGGGCGAATGGGTTGCATGCGTCACCTCTTTCCTTCAACTCCTCCGTTACTGGCGAATGCGGTTGAGGTCATAGATCGAGTACGGATTCAAGAGTCGGTACTCGCCAAACCCTGTTGGGTCATAGAAGACGAACTGCCGGTTGATGCGGTAATAGTACCAGATTTCGTACGGCTTGTCTCCAGGTGGATATGGATGCCTCTCGATATCGTTGGGTGGGCCAAGGATAATGTACACCATCCCCATGTCGGTCTTCCACCCCTCTCGGAACACCGTGAAGCGTTCGTTGGCGTACTCCACTCGGCGGTAGTGTTCGTCCATGGCCTCGTTTTCCTCGGTGCCAGGGGTAGGGTCCCGGCGTTTCCAGAAGCGGATGAACTCGGTAAGCCTCTTTTCTGCAGGCGCCTTGCGGAGGTCGTCGTATTCCTTCTTCTCCGCGACATATTTGACCTGCTCAATGGCCATGTCCAGATCCGACACGGTGGCGGGTAGGCCGCTCCACCGGACATTGAACATCTTCTCCACCTGGTCGTGCACGCCGTCGGCCTCGACTTCCAGACGAAGCGTGTACTTTCCGTACGCCAAGCTGTCCGGATACAGAGGGAAGAACTCCAGCGTGCGCCAAGCGCTCAGAGAGCGGCGATATGCGCGTGCCAAAACGACCTTGTTCCGCGCGTTCAGCACGCGATAGGAGATGGTGACGCTGCGGCGCGGCTGACGAGTGTAGATTTCGAAGCAGGCGTACAGCTGCCTACCTACCCCGATGGTGTTGTCCGAAACGTCCGGCCTGATGGACTTTAGTCCCAGGGAGTCACTCTCCACCGCCGAGGCGAAGGTGATGTCGCTGAGCGCCAGAGAGGGCGCGCGAAAGTCACGCACCTTAAGCGGCTGGGTCACCTGCCGGCGCTCGCGGGTTTCCAAGTCGGTCACGCCGATGGTGAGCGTGTACTCACCAGGAGCAATGTCGAAACCGGCGTAGCTGGTTTGAAAATCCTTCCGCGAGCTGGTCCTTTCGTAGACGTCAGTTGTCATGTCGTCGCGCCAGACCTTCCCCGCTACCTGGTCGCGATCCTTGTCCAACACCACCACAGTGACTTCGTAGGCCGCGTTGTAACCGGAATCGCTCCGGACGAACTGCACCTCGTCGAAGGTGATCTTGACGTAGATGTGCACGCGGCTCTTGGTCGAGTCGTTCGGCGACGCCATCGTGGACACGTCAAAATGAAACTGCGGCCCCAATTCGTTGAGGTCCTGGCTCATCTCTGCCTGTGCGCACAGGGTG
This sequence comes from bacterium, assembly GCA_037445575.1. Lineage (GTDB taxonomy): Bacteria > Zhuqueibacterota > Zhuqueibacteria > JANLFK01 > Oleimicrobiaceae > Oleimicrobium. Next base: position 2,753 of record JBBIKH010000038.1, on the reverse strand, counting down.
GGGGCGAACATGGCTACCATGGCCATGGAAACCAATGCGAACACATAAAGACTCTTCATACTTGCCTCCCACCGGGGGACTGCTCGGTGTAAAGGAGTGAGCCGCTCCAGCGTGCTGGGCAGGGTGAGTACAGCCACTCTTCAGACGCGAGAAGGTTCCCTCGGTACATTCATGCTCATTTGCTCCCCAGCGCGGGCAGACCGCTTGCTGTTGCCCGCCGGAGTAGCGAAAAGGTCAAAACCATCCGCATCCAAAATGCGAACGGTGGTGAAGCTGCCTGGTTCAAGGAGCGTGTCTACCTCGACGTGACAATCCACTTCCGGAGCGTCCCATTCAGTGCGGGCCAGCGATACCCCCCGGGTGTTGTCAACCTCGTCCACCAGCACGTGCACGAGCTTGCCCACCAAATGCGCTGTGCGCGCGCTGCTGATCTGACTCTGCAGGTCAAGGACTTGCGCGTGCCGGGAACGTTTCTCCTCCTCAGAGATCTGCCCGGGCATGCGCGCCGCACGGGTTCCTTCTTCCGGCCAATACGTGAACACGCCCAAGTGATCGAAGCGAACGGCTGCCAGAAAGTCCAGAAGGATGGCGAAATCTTCCTCAGTCTCACCCGGGAAGCCAACCATTACTGTGGAACGGATGGCAACACCCGGTATGCGATCACGAAGCCGCTGCACCAAGCGCTCGAGCTGCGCCCGAGTGGTCTTCCTCCCCATAGCGGCGAGAATCCGATCGGAGCCGTGTTGTACCGGCAGGTCGACGTATTTGCAGATCCGCTCATGCTCGGCGATGGTAGCGATGAGCGCCTCGTCCAGATGCGCGGGGTGGGTGTACATCAGCCTAATCCAGCGCAGCCCATCAATTTCCGTCAACCGGCGCAGGAGCTCTGGCAATGCGGACGGTCCGCCGTGCTCGGCGCCGTAGTACGTTGTGTCCTGGGCCACAACAACCAGTTCCTGCACCCCTTGCGCAGCCAGGAAACGTGCCTCCTCCACAACGGTTGCCACCGGCCTGCTCTGATACCGTCCCTTGATGGCGGGAATGGTGCAGTACGCGCAGCGGTTGTTGCACCCTTCGGCAATCTTGAGATAGGCATAGTGCGCTGGGGTCAAGGGCCATCGCCTCATGCAGGGCCCGGTTGCCTTGATTCCGAGGAAGTGGCGGAGCCGCTCCGCAATGTGCGTGGGGTCCCGCTCGCCAATGACCCTGTCCGCTTCAGGAAGAAGGGGAGCCAATTCTCTCCCAAATCGCTGGGGCAAACACCCCATAGCGACCACCTTCAGCTTGCCCCGACTCTTTAACCGACGTGCCTCAATGATTGTTTCTAAGGCCTCCTCTATTGCCGGACGAATGAAGGCACAGGTGTTGACGAGCACCACGTCCGCGGTCTGGGGGTCTTCGGTGATCTCTACGCCATCGCCGGCCAGTAGGCCCAGGACCTTTTCGAGGTCGGCAGTGTTCTTGGGACAGCCCAAGGCAATGGGGGCGATTCTCATCCGAACAGCCCCTCCACGAATTCCCTCGGGTGGAACAGGGCAAGGTCCTCAATGCCTTCGCCAATGCCGACCCACTGCACGGGTACTCCAAGCTCTTGGCAAATGGCGACCGCTATGCCGCCCTTAGCGGTGCCGTCCAGCTTGGTGAGCACAATGCCGGTCACCCCGGTGGCCTGCGTGAACTGTCGCGCCTGCGCTAGACCGTTCTGCCCGGTGGTAGCGTCAATGACCAAAAGGACCTCGTGCGGTGCACCAGGCAAGCGACGGTCCAGGACACGACGGATCTTCGCCACCTCCTCCATGAGATTAACCTTGGTGTGCAGGCGGCCGGCCGTGTCCACGATGAGAATATCCACACCGCGCGCCAGGGCGGCGTTCAAGGCGTCGAAAGCCAAGGCAGCGGGATCTGCACCGGGGTTGGTGCGTACCACTTCGGCGCCTGCCCGTTCTGCCCAGATGGCCAGCTGTTCGGTGGCAGCGGCGCGAAAGGTGTCTGCTGCCCCCAACAGCACCTTCTTCCCCTGTTGCCGATAGTAGTGGGCCAGCTTGCCAATAGTGGTGGTTTTTCCGGTCCCATTGACGCCGACTACCAGGATCACGTGGGGGTGGTCTGCCAACACCGTTTCGGGCGCGCCACCGCGGTCCAGGAGCGCAACCATCTGCTCCTGCAAAATGCTTGTTACCTGCTCGGTGCTGGTGGCGGGGGCCGATCGCAGCGCCTCGCGCAGCTGCGCAATGAGTCTCTCGCTCGCCGCAACTCCCACGTCCGCCGCAATCAGCGCTTCTTCTAACTGCTGCAGAAGTACTTCATCTACGGCTCTTCGCGTCCCCACCACGCGGGCGAGTCGCTCGTTCAGGGCCAGCCGGGTTTTGGACAGGCTCGATCTTAGCCGCCCCACTACGCCGTTCACCTTTCTCCTCCTGCACCTGTTCCTTCAACCCCAGCCGGCGGGGCGGTGCGCACAAGCCTCGCGAACGTGAGGCCGTAGGAGACGGCAGATGCCACCAGGAGCAGAGTCGAAATACCCAACAAGAATGCAGCCACGATTCCTAAACGCAGGGTATGAGCAACCATCACGGCGACCACGGAAGCGGCGGTCCATTTCCCCAGCCAATTTGACTCGGACACCAAGCGCTTGCCCACAACCAAGTAGGCGCCGCCGAGGAGGATCAGTGCGTCGCGGGCGACGACCGCGGCAAGATACCAACTGGGCACCCTGTCCAGCGCGACGAGCAAAAGCAGGATCAAGACGGCGT
>JBBIKH010000037.1:0-19841 GCA_037445575.1 bacterium | reverse complement strand
CTACACCGACCTGTACCGCGTCAAACCCCTGGAACTTTCCGCCTACGTGCAGGACAAGATGGAATTCGATGAAATGGTGATCAACCTTGGGGTGCGATACGATTTCTTTGATCCGAAGACTGTCTACCCTTCGCAGCTAAGGAACCCGGCCAACCAGCTCATCTTTGATGACCCGCCCCGCAAGTCCACCTATCCTGCGGCTGATCCTAAGGTGCAGGTGAGTCCCCGGTTCGGGCTCTCATACCAATTGGGCAGGACGGCGCTCCTCCGCTTCAGCTACGGCCACTTCTTCCAGATGCAGCCCCTGTATGCGCTCTACCAGAATCACGACTTCCGCGTTGCCCCCACCGACTTTGTCACGGTGATGGGTAACCCGCAACTGAAGGCCGAGAAGACCGTTCAGTACGAGGTGGGCTTGTGGCAAGAGCTCATTCCGGGCATGGGATTGGAGGTGGCCCTGTTCTACCGCGACATCTACGACCTGCTCAGCGCCAAGGTGGTGACCACCTTCAACCAGATCGAGTACGGTCTGTATAGCAACAAGGACTATGGCAACGCCAAGGGGCTGGAGGTGAAATACGACTTTGTCCGGGGGCCGTTTTCCGCCTACGTGAACTATACTCTTCAATACACGCGCGGCAACGCAGACTATCCCACACAGACCTTTGACCGCGCTGGCAACAGCATGGACCCTGTGGTGCGCCTCATCCCGATGAGTTGGGACCAACGCCATACCTTGAACGCTACGGTGGGCTACAACACGCCCCGGTACGGGGTAACACTGACCGGCTACTACAACTCCGGTGCCCCGTACACGTGGGAGCCACTGCCGGAAAGCATGTTGGCCCGCGTCAACCTCTATCCCAATAACGCCTGGCGGCCAGCGCGGGTGAGCGTGGACATGAGCAGCTTCTACACCATTGCCGTTTCCTCAGTTGTGAAGCTGCGTTTGACCCTCAACATCTACAATCTGCTCGACAGGCTCAACGAGGTGTGGGTGAACAGTCAGACCGGGCGCGCCTATACGGCAATTGTTCGCCCCTCAGACATCGCCGGTCACCGCAGCGACTTTAACGACTACATGGATCGGGTGCACAACCCCTCGATGTTTGCGGCACCCAGGCTGGTCAAAATGGGCCTGGGCATCATGTTCTGAAGGCGAGTCCTGGCGTCGAGGAGATTTTGCAAGGCCGTCTAACACAGTGAGGTGAACGCGTTATGGGCAAAGTGGCCAAATTGACAGCAGCGGTGGGAATGCTGCTCTTTGCGGTTAGCAGTGTGCTCTTGGCACAAGGGCGAAAGTACGAGGGGCCCGACGACCCCGCAGGCGACATTGCCGCCATTCGCGAGGGCTATATGACCGGCAATCGCGTGTTCATCTACTTCAAGAACACCACGGAGCTGGCCAAGTGGGTCCAGGGCGTAGTGGGATCGCAGTGGTCGCGTTGGCCGAACAACATGAGCGGCGTGCGCATGACCGATGGCGTAGGTCTGCTCATCGGCGCGCGGGTCTTCGTGGAAAACGACTCCATTCCGGTCACCGACCCGGTGCAGATCAGGACCCGCCAAGACTTGGATACCCTTTACTTCCTGCAGACCAGCTACCGGGAAGAGATGGACCGCGACCCAACCGGCACCATCGAATGGGGCCTCTATCCGGTGTTCGGCTACTTCAACGAGGCGGGTGAATACCCGGCAATGAGCAACCGGCCCGACTCATGGCCGCCGGAAGGGTGGCCTTGGACCGGCCGCCTCCTCCACTGGCCGGGCGAATGGGACGGACGCTTCGGTCGTGGTAAGATGGAAGCAGACCTGGAGACGTACTTTGTGGCCAATGATGCCCAGGATCAGGAGTACCTGGGGCCTGAAGACCGCGTCAAGTACTACCCACGCCCAGGGGTCAGGATCGGAGATATCCGCCCGCGGGTCACCATCCAGAAAGGCAAGCCCTGGGGTGGCATCGGCATCCGCGTGGAACAGCGAGGCTTTCAGTGGAATAACCCGCAAGCGCGCGACGCCATCTTCTGGGAGTACACCATCGCCAACATCTCCGACTATGACTTACCAGAGGTCTGTTTCGGCTATTGGGTTGACAATGCCATTGGCGGCGAGAGCGACGACGAGATCGGCTTCTTCGATAAGAAGATCGACATGGCCTACTCCTGGGACGTGGACGGGATTGGCCAAGGTGGCCTGCCCACCGGCACTATGGGGTTCGCTTACCTGGAAAGCCCCGGTCTCGGTTGGGACGGCATCGACAACGACGAGGACGGTCTCATAGACGAAAAGCGCGACAACGATGCCTCGCAGCTGGTAGGGCCTACCGACGGCATCGCCGATATCAACGCCTTCTTGTCCTTCTACAATCTCAAGCTCGAGGATCTTCGCCCTCACTGGGACGCCGACGAGGATCAAGATTGGCAGGATGGGGAGGACCTCAACGGGGATGGCGTGTATCAGATCACCGAAAACCCCGGCGACGACGTCGGGTTGGATGGCGTGGGCCCTGCCGAACTAAACTACACCGGCCCTGATGAAGGCGAGTGCAACCACCGCCCTGACCGTCAAGAAGGGCAGTCGGAACCGAACTTTGCCGAAACCGACGTCTCCGAGTCCGACATGGTGGGGCTGACGTCGTTTCTCCTCTTCCCGGTGCCGAGCCATGCCTCCGATTATCGCTGGTTTCGCGGCGACAAGTCCATGTGGGAGATCTTGGCCGCCGACACGCTCGTCGAGTATTATGGCAAGATCTCCAACCTCGTGGAGGTCTTTGCCTCCGGGCCGTTCCCCCTGTACAAGGGGCGCACCGAGCGCATCTCCATGTCCGAGCTCCACTCCTACGACCCGCTGGAGGGCCTGAACTCCCCGAACCACAGCGCTCCCGCCCTCTTCGAGGTCAAGCGCATCGTGCAGGTCGTCTATGAAAGCGATTACCGCTTTGCCAAACCGCCGGAAATGCCCACCCTCACGGCAACCCCGGGCGATGGCTTTGTCATCCTCACTTGGGACAATGTGGCCGACACCCGGACCCGTGACCCGTTCCTCAAAAACGTCAATGACTTTCAGGGCTACAAGCTCTATCGTGCCACGGACAAGAAGATGTCGGACTGTGAGGTGATCACCGACGGCTACGGCACGCCGATGTTCCGCAAGCCCATTTTCCAGTGCGACCTCAAGGACGGCAAGCGCGGTTTTACGAACTACGGCCTGGTGAACGGAGCCGGCTACTACCTCGGCGACGACACGGGCATAACCCACTACTTCATCGACCGGGAAGTGCAGAACGGGAGGACCTACTACTACGCCCTTGTTGCCTACGACTCGGGGGCGGTAAACATCGGGCCCGGAATTGCCCCGTCTGAGAACAGCATTTACATCGACCTGGACGAGGCGGAGGAGGTGCGGGCGGTAGGCAAGAATGTGCAAATTGTCACTCCCCATCAGACCGCTGCCGGCTATGTGCCGCCAACAGTGGGGAACCAGGCCGAGGGGATCACCTTTGGGTGCGGCATCGTCACCCCTGAGATCTTGGCGGAAAAGAGCCTGAAAACGGGCCACACCTACAAGGTCACCTTCAGCATCGATACCCTTGTGTCGGTAGCCAACTATGAACACGGGCTGCTCTACACGACGAGCGGCATCCACGTCTTTGACCAGAGCGCGGGTGGGGAGCTCGTTTACCAAGAAACGCCTCACCGCTACGCGTACAACAACATCGTGCACGTTGACTCGGCGGGACAATCATACTCCCACTTCGTGGTCGGCAAGGAAATCTACACCGACATCTTCGACGGCGTGCGCTTGAAGATGCTCCATCCAGTGCTCACCGCCGAAATGGACAGGGCGCGGAGTGGGTGGCTTGTGGGTTCTGGGCGCATGCAGCTGGTCGCCACTCCAGAAAGCAACTACTTCCCGTGGGATTATGACATCGTCTTCACCGGCAACGACTCGGCCTATGTAGGCAGAGTAACCACCAAGACCATGCGTGATGAGACCGGGCAGCGGATTTCTCGCTCCGCCCTCTTGGTCAACATCCCCTTCAACTTCTTTGTGGTGAACCGCTCCTTCGCTGGACCGGGGGGAAGCCCGGAGCTCCTCGACTTGGTGGTCCACGATAGGAATGCGAACCTACGTTTCGACATCTTAGAAGACCGCGTCTTGGTCGGCCCAGTGACCAGCGATGGCAAATGGGCTGGCACCGCCTTCATCTTGGATTTCAGCGTCGCGGGCGACAGCACGCACCTGCCCAAGCCGAACGATGTCTACCGCGTCACCTTCAGGCGGCCCTTTTTCACCGCCGACACGCTCCGCTTCACGGTGAACGAGGCAGGACCACTGGACCTGGCGGCATTGCGGCAAACGATGCGCACCATCAAAGTCGTTCCCAACCCCTACGTAGCAACCAACGCTATGGAGCCGGCCGTGTCCAACTGGCGCCTTAACCAGCGGCGACGGCTCATGTTTACCCATCTGCCCGCCAAGTGCACCATCAAGATCTTTACCGTCAGCGGCGTGCTGGTGGACGTGCTGGAGGTGGACAATCCCATTGACGACGGCACCGCGCACTGGGACCTCCTCACCAAGGAGGGCCTGGAAGTTGCCGCCGGGATGTACCTCTACCACGTCAAGGCGCATGCCACCGGCGACGAACAGATGGGCAAGTTTGCCATCATTAAGTGAGCGATAGCGACCACCGCGCAACTAGCTCATGAGGGTACAATGATGAACAGAAGCTGGCAGCTCCCCGCGGCGGTAGTAAGTACGGTGCTCTGCCTGGTCTTTGCCGTGCCCGGGTACAGTCAGAAGCCCCACCGGGCAGGGACTACTGCCGCCAACTTCTTGGAAATGGGTTTTGGCTGTGCGGGCAGCGCCATGGGGGATGCCTACGTAGCTGTGGCCAACGACCTCTCCTCCTGCTACTGGAATCCGGCAGGACTGGCCTACATGCCGCGCAGTGAGGCGCAATTTACCCACCAGCCGTGGCTGCTCGATATCCGCTCCTCGTTCGCCGCAGTGGGCCTGGTACTGCCGCGCCTTGGCACCTTTGCCCTCAGCCTCTACCACACCGGCTATGGCGAAATGGAAGTAACCACCGTCGCCAGCCAGGAGGGGACTGGCGAGACCTTCAGCGCCACCGATTTCGCCTTTGCCTTCTCCTACTCTCGCAAGCTGGCACAGTGGTTTGCCTTCGGCGCCTCCGCCAAATATGTCTCCTCCCAAATCTGGCACGTGAGCGCCTACGCCGTGGCCACTGACTTGGGAGTACAGTTGCAGACCCATTTCTTCTCCCGCACGGGCGAGCGCGCTGACGGCATGAGCATCGGCATGAGCATCTCTAACTTCGGCACCAAGATGCGCTACGATGGCATGGACCTGCTGCAGCCTATCGACATCCTGCCGCTGGAGCAGGGCAACTACCGCGATGTGCGCGGACAGTTCCGACTCGAGGCATGGGAGCTACCCCTGTTGTTCAGGATCGGCGTGGCAGTCCACCCACTGGTGCACGAGCATCATCGCCTCACCCTGGCTATGGATGCCATCCACCCGAACAACAACAGCGAATCGGTGAATGTCGGCGCGCAGTACCAGTGGCTGGTGCCGACTGCGGGCGCTTTCTTCTTGCGAGCGGGATACAAAGCGCTCTTCATGGAGGACTCTGAATACGGCCTCGCCTTCGGTGCCGGCGCCACCCTCTTCCTGATGCACAACACGGCCCTGAAGCTCGAGTACGCCTACCGTGGCCTGGGCATTCTTGGCAAAGTCCACGCTTACACTGTGGGGGTTCTGTTCTGATGACAAGGACGACGTTTCGTGGGCAGGGAACCGCCTGTCGGGGAGTCACCCGCAGCAGGCCGGGGGACAAGCTCCTGCTGCAAGCCGGCAAACACATCACTGCGGGGCTGACTATGCTTGCTCTCCTCGGCCTGAGCTGCCGCCCGCGGGGAGAGCCGCCACAGGAAACCGCCCTGGCAAGGATTGGGGACCGTGTCATTACGGTGGACGAGTTCCTCCGGCGGGCGGAGTACACACCCCGACCTCCCTACTGCCGAGGCGACAGCTACATCCACCGCAAGATCGTTCTGAACACCCTTATCGCCGAGAAACTCCTGGCACTGGAAGCTGGGCAGGACAATGATTTGTTCCGCAATGGGCAGTTTCGCGCCTACTTACGAGGTCGGCAGGAACAGGCGATGCGGCAGTGGCTGTTCTATCGGGACTTTTACACAAAGGTGCGCCTGAAGGCGGAGGAGATTGCCCCGCGCGTGCAAATCGCCACGCGCACCTACCGCGTGGCCTATTACTCCTTCAGCGGCGATAGCCTGGCACGCGCGGTTGGTGACCTCTTGGGAAACGGAGGCACTTTTGCAGAGGGCTTCCGACTGATAGGCGGCGTGGGAGTTGGTCCCGAACGGGAGGTGACATGGAACAAGGCCGAACACGAAGCCATAAGGCGAGCCCTTTTCGCCAAGCCTCTGAAACAAGGCGACGTCGTAGGCCCTTTGGCCACGGGGGACGACCTTTACACGGTGATGCAAATCCAGGGGTGGAGCGAGCGAGTCCTCCTATCCGACACGCAACTTCGGCAGCAGTGGATTGATGTCGAGGCGGCCATGCGGACAGAACGGGCCGAGGCTGCGTATCAACGCTTTGTGCAAAAGCTCATGCGCGGCAAGAAGATGGAGCTGGTGGAAGACACTTTCTACCGACTTGCCGCTACCCTGGCCCCGTTTTTCCTCGCCTCGGTACAGGAGAAGAAGGAGGCGTTCCACCGCCACTTCTGGAACCAGGACGGCGAGGAGCCCGTGCTCCATCGGCTCGGGGACGACATCGCCCAGTTGCGAACTCTGCCGCTCTTGCGAATAGACGGCCAGACCTGGACGGTGGCGGACTTGGAAAAGGAAATGGACGCCCATCCCCTGGTCTTCCGCACGCGCCACATCAAGAAGGGAGAGTTTGCTGCGCAGCTGCGGCTGGCCATTGCCGATCTAGTGCGAGACAAGTACATAACCGAGGAAGCGTATCGACGCGGCTACGACAAGGCCTTGCCTGTGCAACGCAACGTCCAGATGTGGCAGGACCATATTCTGGCCCTGTACCAGCGCAACCTCTATCTGCGCTCCAAAGGACAGGAGACCGACCTGTCACGCCTAGACACGGCAGCGATCGAGAACCACCTCAACCCCTACATTCGTGAGCTACAGCAGAAGTACAGTGACATAATCCAAATAGACACGGATCGCTTCGAGCAGACCAAACTGACCCGCATCGACATGCTGGTCCTTCAGCGGGGAAGCCCTTATCCGGTTGTCGTACCCATGTTCCCCTTGCTTACTACGCTCCATCCTCTGGACTATGGGCGAAGGATGAGCGGCTAGCAGAGGCGTTGTTGTGCGAGTGCTACGAGGATCGACGATGAAGCGGTCTTTTCCTCTTGCCGGGTTTGTGGTTCTTCTGCTCCTGGCGACGGTGCACGCTAAGAACTACAAGGGCGCCGAGCTCCGCACCAGGGAGTCCTACCTGTACGGGCGCTTTGAGGCGCGGTACAAGGCCTCCGCAGGGGAGGGCCACGTTTCCACGTTCTTCACCTACAATGACATTGACCCGACGGTTGCATGGAACGAAATCGACATCGAGATCCATGGCCGCTACCAGGACGACGTCCAGGTCACGACCATCACGCCCCGCCAGATGATCCACCTCCGCCACCAGTGGGTACCATTCAACCCCCACGTTGACTTCCACCTCTATGCGTTCGAATGGACACCCGAGTACGTGGCGTGGTTCATCGATGGAAAGGAGGTCTACCGCCAGACAGAGGAGCACATTCTCACCCTTCGTCGCCCGCAGAAGATCATGATGAACATTTGGAACCCGGCATATCGAGACTGGGTAGGCTCCTGGTCAGATCAAATCCTGCCGCGCTTTGCCTACTACGACTATGTGAGCTACGCCTCCTACACCCCCGGTGCCGGCGATACAGGAACGGGGTGCAATTTCACCCACCAATGGACTGACCACTTTGACACCTGGAATGAGCAGCGCTGGGAAAAGGCCACTCATACCTTCCCAGGCAATAACTGCGATTTCGTTCCGGAGAACGTGGTCTTTAAAGATGGACTGATGATTCTGTGCCTCACCGACCCGGTCAACCTCGGCTATGTGGACAATAGACCACCGGCCGTTCTCTGGGCGAGACAGGAAGGGGACAAGATTCTGGTTCGCTTCTCAGAGGAGGTGCAACAGCAGAGCGCGGAAAGGGTGAGCAACTTTCTTGTCCCAGGGGCTACCATCGTGCACGCATCGCTGGGGGAAGACCTGCGCACCGTGACCCTCACCACGCAAGGACTGCAGTCCGGCGGTGGGACGCTTGTGGTCATGGGCGTCAAGGACAGGGCCCCCTTGCCGAACACTCTGGTCGGCCAGACGGTCAATCTCATCGTCGGGATGCCCCTGGCCATGCCCATTAAGGTGAACGTGGGTGGCGAGGCCTTCCAGGACTTTTTGCCGGATCAGGAATGGAGCGAGAGGACCGAATACGGGTATGCTGACGGCAAGAGGGTGCAGGAGGCCGCTTCCCTGCCCATCGCCAATACCGACGTACCGCAGGTCTACCGCGCCCAAAGGCGTGGCATCGCGCGCTACATGGTGCGGGTGCCGGCCGGCCGCTACCGGGTGACCCTGCTCCTTGCCGAGACGCGCTTCCACCTCGGCGGTCAGCGACGGTTCGATGTGACGGCCGAGGGGGTAACTGTGGCGGAGAATGTGGACATCGCCGCTCACGCAGGAGCATGCACCGCCATGGAGTTGGTAGCTGAGGATATCCTGGTGGAGGACGGCGTGCTCGACGTCCACTTTGCCGCAGGGCGCGACTCCACGCTGCTGTGCGGGATGATCGTCGAACGAAGTTCGAGCGCTGTGCCGCGGGACCATGGCACGCTTGACTGGCAGGGGGTTCATTGCGAACACTATCCCAATCCATTCGTTCCACCGCTGGCCATCCGTTACGCTGTACCAGAGCCCGTGGAGCTTCGCATCGCCATCTATGACCCTCTCGGGAGAATGATTCGACAGCTCTTTGAGGGAGCGCAAGGCAGCGGCTCCCATGTGCTCCCATGGGACGGCAAGGATGCACGGGGCTGCTCTTTGCCAAGCGGCCTTTACTTTCTCTGCTTGGAAGGTCCGCAGTACAAAGTTGTCAGGAAGCTTACTCTTACCCGATAAACCCTGCCCTTCCTTGCCCGGCAGCACCATGGCTACAAGGTTCACCCAAACCTGGCAGACGGCGTCAAGTGCACATCAACTGCCAGTGGTGCTGACGGGCACTACACCTGAGATGTTCAGTCCGAATGGCGTTGTTTGCAACGCCGGCTCGCCGGGCCCCCAGCGTGCGGAGGGTCGGAGCTGGCCACTTGCCTGTGCCCGTGACCACAAGCTTTGGCATTATAGACAAACCTATAGCCTCTGCCGCCGAGCGAAGTGGCCGCTAGGCCTCCTTCATGCCAACTCCGGGGCGAGCCGCGGACATAGAAAGTCACCGCCCAGTTGGGTATGCCACTCGCCACTCAGGACGACGTAGCGTGACCTCGGAGGCAGCAAGCCCCAAGGCACCCCGCGGTCAGCGTCAGGAGGAGGGACAAAACGACAACACGTCGGTACCGAATGTGCAGATACACCTGCCCCTCCCCAACCTCGGGCAGGCGCACGGGGTCATAAGGCAGCCCATAGCGGGCACAGAGCTGCCGCACGTCGAGAAGGTGCACCACCGGCACACCTTGGGCCAGGAACCTTTGCGCCACCCCGCACTTTTCACGCCGGGCGGCCCCGCGAAAGTGCAACACCAGCCCCGGCCGCAGGGAGCGGCTGCATTCGTAGGGACCGAGATCGGCCTGGTTACCGCCCACGTTCAAGAAGGCCCTTACCTTGCCGGCACTGCGATAGATTTGCATCCGTGCGCTGATGCTCTCCTGCAATCCCCTCACCTCCAGCAGGGGCACGCCGGTGCGGGCGATAGCATCTCGCGCCAACTGTCGCCCTTCGTCAGAGAGTCCGCCGCCCGTGTCCGCTTCAGCCCCTATGGTGGCCGCCTCCGAGCGCGTGCGGATCAGACCTTGTTCCCACAGGAGCCGCTCCATATCCAGCCAGGTCAACCAAGGGAGATTCGCGCCCCAACTGGAGGCTCCCACACTGCTGATGACCAACGGGTGCGCCCCCATCGCCTCCGCACCAGTGATTGCCGCGATGCACAGTCCAGGGAACGACCCGGAAAATCCCATGGCAACCACATCCCCAGAATCGACGCCCGCCTGGCGGAGCAGGCGCACCACCAGCGCCGCAAAGTTGGGATTGGCAGTGGTTCGCTTGGCTCGAAGGCTTCCCAGCGTGGTAGTGATGGGCGAATACTCCGCGCCAAGGAGCACACCCAGGGGGTTAGCCTCATGCCCACCGCCATCCGCTCGGGACCGGCGATGACGGGCGATCACTTCCACGCACCGGTTCATCCGGAAGGCTGCCTGCCGCATAGCCTCGGCATCCGGGTGCTCGGCTGCCTCCCGAGTGGCCTGAACCACCCACAGGGACGCCACGGCGCAGACGGCCACCCCACTTAGCACCACGTCTCGGACGCAAAGGCCTGCAGCGCCTCTGCCGAACAGATGATGGCACCAGGAGGGAACACGGCTGCACGCAGGTTCCTCCTCCCCTTCGGACCTCATCACCTCACCCCCTGCTTGCTTTCTGCCCCATCGACGCACTCCGCACACCCTCATATGCCGCCATGGAGCAGAAGCAGTAGTTTGGTGAAGACGGCCACGATCGTCAATGCCCGAAGGGTGGCGCCGACGCCCTGCCGAAACATCTCGTAGGCAATCAGCCCAGGAATGATGTAGCCGATCACCCTCATGTCAATCCCCACCTCTGGCGCGGCACCAAGGGCAACCTCCACTCCCCAGCGGAGCAGGAACCCAACCACCAGGGCGGCCATGTAGGCCCGTCTGCCGAACACGAACACCAGTTGCGACAGGAGGTGCAAGGCACCAAACGTAATGAAAGCCACTGCCATGGTCATCAGTATCCGTCCCGGCTCCAGCAGATACAAGGCGATGTAGCCTGGCACGACAATTCCACCTGCTACCGCCCCGAAAAGTTCGTAGTAGACGAACCCCACCAACATGCCGATGAAGATGGCCTCGATGACCACCCGTTCCCTCCATAGCCGATAATAACCTGCAGCCCATGTGCGAGCGAAATATAACAAGTCGCAGGGCAAATAGCAACCTCTTTGCAGTTCGCCGCAACTGGTGCGGTATTTCGGCCTTGATATTTGGGGCATAAGTGTGTATATTTTCGCACCGTTCCGGCGGCTGGCGTAGTGGTTGTCCCTCTGCCAGCCCCACGAACACCTGCTATGCCCAACAGCTGTGAACATGCGGAGGTGGAGGAGAGGCGATGCCGAAGAGAAGAATGCGCGTGGGCTTACTCACCGGTGGCGGTGACTGTCCCGGCCTTAACGCGGTGATTCGCGCAGTCACCAAGACTGCTCTTTTGGAGTACGATATGGAAGTGGTCGGATTCATGGACGGCTTCGAGGGGCTGTTGGAAAACCGCTACATGGACCTCGACTATAGTGCCGTGTCCGGCATCCTGACTCGCGGCGGCACCATTTTGGGCACTTCCAACCGCGCCGACCCGTTCAACTATCCCATGCTGGAGGGCGGCAAGATGGTGTACCGCGACCGCTCCGACCAGGCGATGCACAACTTTGAGAACCTGGGTCTGGATGCGCTGGTCTGCATCGGCGGGGACGGCACGATGGCTGCCGCAGCCCGGATGATGGACAAAGGCCTGCCGGTGGTAGGTGTCCCCAAGACCATCGACAACGACCTCTACGGCACGGACGTCACCTTCGGCTTCGACTCGGCCGTTGCCACAGGTACCGAGGCGATCGACCGCCTGCACACTACGGCCCAGTCGCACCACCGCGTGATGGTGGTAGAAGTGATGGGGCGCTATGCAGGTTGGTTGGCGCTCACCATAGGCATTGCCGGCGGCGGCGACATCATCCTCATTCCGGAGATTCCCTACGACATTGACATCGTCTGCGAGCGGGTCAAGGAGCGCAACTTCCGCGGCAGCCGCTTTAGCATTCTGGTCGTCGCGGAGGCAGCCGCGCCCAAGGGGGGCAAGATGGTGGTCAGGGAGCTGGTCGAAGGGAGCCCCGACAAGATCAGGCTCGGCGGTGTCGGCAGTGTGGTGGCCAAGGAGATCGAACAGCGCACCAAAGTGGAAACGCGCGTCACGGTGCTTGGCCATCTGCTGCGCGGTGGAGTGCCCACAGCCTATGACCGCATTCTTGCCACCCGCTTTGGCGTCGAGGCAGTGCGCATGGTGGTCAATGGAGCGTTCGGCTACATGGTGGGGCTGCAAGGTGGAGAGCTGAAACACGTCCCGATCAAAGAGGTGGGCGGCAAGACGAGAAAGGTCCCATTGGACTCCCCCCTGATCGCAGTGGCGCGCAGCGTGGGCACCTGCTTGGGAGATTGATCACCTTCTAAACCCCTTCAGGAGAAACACATGAGCAGACGGCTGGTGAGCCTGGGGCTTGATTTCGGCACGGAATCGGCGCGCGCCGTGGTCGTCGACGTCTCCACTGGCGAGGAATTGGCCACGGCAGTAGTCCAGTATCCGCACGGGGTAATTACCGAAGCGCTGCCCGACAGCGGTGCCCCCCTGGGGGACGAATGGGCCCTGCAGCACCCTGGCGACTGGCTGGATGCGCTGGAGCAAGTGGTACCGCAGGCCCTGCGCGCCGCAAAGGTGGAGGCTGAGCAGGTTGTTGGCATCGGCGTGGATTTTACCTCGTGCACCGTTTTGCCCACCACTGCCGACGGCACGCCCCTCTGCCTCACGAAGGCTTTTTCCTCTCATCCCCATGCCTGGCCCAAGCTCTGGAAGCATCACGCGGCGCAGCCTGAGGCGGATGACATCAACAGAGTGGCGGCCGAACGGGGCGAGGCGTTCCTTGGCCGGTACGGAGGGAAGATCTCCTCCGAATGGCTCTTTCCCAAGGCTTTGCAGGTTCTGCGCGAAGCGCCGCATGTGTATCAGGCTGCTGCGCGCATCATTGAGGGCGGCGACTGGATTGTATGGTACCTCACCGGCGAGGAGAAGCGCAGCGCCTGCCAGGCCGGCTACAAGGCGCTCTGGGACAAGCAGGCGGGCTACCCTTCCCCTGAGTTTTTCGCCAGTTTGGACCCTCGGTTCCAGAACGTCGTGAGCGAGAAGCTCAGCACTGCCGTCTTTCCAGTAGGGGCAAAGGCCGGTCACCTGCGCGCAGAGGTGGCCCAACGCCTCGGCCTTCGCCCTGGCACGCCCGTGGGGGTGGCGATTATCGACGCTCATTCTGCCGTGCTCGGCACGGGTGTGGCCGAGCCGGGTAAGATGGTCCTGGTGTTGGGCACCTCCACCTGTCACATGGTCCTTGGGCCGAAGGTACAAGCCTCGGGCATTGCCGGCATTGTGGAAGACGGCATTGTGCCCGGCTACGTGGGCTATGAGTCCGGCCAGGCTGCAGTAGGCGACATTTTCGCCTGGTACGTGCGCCATCACCTTCCGGCCGAGTTGCAGCAAGAGGCGGAGCGCAACGGCCTGGACCCGTACAAGGTGCTGGAACAGCGGGCGTCGCGTCTGCGTCCAGGCCAAAGCGGCCTTCTCGCACTGGACTGGTGGAACGGCAACCGCTCCATCCTCATGGACGCCGACTTGTCTGGGTTGGTTGTAGGCCTCACTCTGGCCAGTCGCCCGGAAGAGATCTACCGGGCACTGGTGGAGGCCACTGCCTTCGGCACCAAGAGAATCATCGATAACCACGAGGAGCAAGGGGTGCCGGTCCAGGAACTCTACGCCTGCGGGGGGATTGCTGACAAGAGCCCAATGGTGATGCAGATCTACGCTGACGTCACCGGGCGGGAGATCCGCCTAGCTGCCTCAGCTCAGGCGACTGCGCTGGGGGCAGCGATTATCGGTGCCATCGCCGCCGGTAGCGCCGGTGGCGGCTACGACGACTTTGTTCAGGCAACCCATCGCATGGCGAAGCAGAAGGAGACTGTGTATCGGCCTATCGCTGCCCACTCAGCCGTCTATGCAGAACTGTACCGCCACTATGTGCAGCTCCACGACTATTTCGGTCGCGGTCAGGACGGTGTGATGAGGGCACTCCGCCGCCTGAGAGCGGCTTCTGTCGCGGCATGAATGCGCATTAACATGTGAGGCCCGCATGACCAGAAACGTGGCCGCCATCATCATGGCCGGGGGGGCGGGCGAAAGGTTGTGGCCGCTCACTGCCAAGCGCGCCAAGCCCGCCGTGCCCATCGCCGGCAAGTTCCGCCTCATCGACGTCCCCATCAGTAATTGTCTCCACTCGGAAATCAGCCGCATCTTTGTGCTCACCCAGTACATGTCGCGCTCCTTAAATCAGCACGTGGCCGCTACCTACCACTTCGATCCCTTCCGCGGCGGCTTTGTGCAGATTTTGGCGGCGCAGCAAACCCCGGAGAGCTCGGCCTGGTATCAAGGGACCGCTGATGCTGTCCGCCGTAACCTGCAATACTTCGACGCCCCTCAGAATGAGCGTTTCCTGATTCTGGCAGGCGACCACCTCTACTCCATGGACTTTCGAAAGCTTATCGATTGGCACCTGCGCTGCAAAGCCGACGTCACCGTCAGTGCCATCCCGGTGTCGCGCGCTGTGGCCCATCGCTACGGTATTCTCAAGGCAAACATCAGAGGGCGCATCACCAAGTTCATCGAAAAGCCCACCGACCCGGCGGACATCGAATCGCTGCTCGTACCCCCCGAAGTTTTGGCCAATTTCGGCGTCCCCAGTAACGGCCGAGAACTCATCGCTTCCATGGGGATCTACGTCTTTGAACGTCGGACTCTGTTTGACATTCTCAGCGAGAGTACGGAGGAGGATTTTGGCAAAGGTATTATTCCCTACGCCATCAAGACGCGCAAGGTGTACGCGTACCTTTTTGACGGCTATTGGGAAGACATCGGCACCATAAGTTCTTTCTATGAGGCGATGCTGGACTTGACGCGGCCGGTGCCCAAGTTCAACTTCTATACGCAGCGGGCGCCTATCTTCACGCGCCCACGCTACCTGCCGGGGGCAAAAATCACCGCCAGCCTCATCGAGCGCACCATCCTTGCGGATGGCTCGATCGTGGAACAGTGCGAGATTAAGGACTCCATCCTTGGCATCCGCTCGATCGTCCGCTCCGGCACGCGCATCTATGCCTCCATCATCATGGGCGCCGATTACTATGAAACAGACCAAGAACGCCAGGAGGCAACCGCGCAGGGCATTCCGGAGATCGGCATCGGCCACAACTGCTTTATTGAGCGGGCCATCATCGACAAGAACGCCCGCATCGGCGCCAATGTGCACATCTTGAATCGCAACCGCGAGGGCTTTGTCAAGGCCGAAAACTTTGTCATCCGCGAGGGGATTGTCATCGTCCCCAAGAACGCCATTATCCCGCCAGGCACTGTCATCGGGTAGAGGTTTGCACTGCCACCCGCGCGGTGGTGCCTTTTGCCTACCTTTCGACAACTTTTTGCCGGTATCTCTCGTCTCATCTTTAGCCGCTACAGCTTGCGATGACGAGGAGCTATGGATGACCAAGCCCTGATCGAACGCTTCCTTGCCGGCGACGTGTCCGCCTTCAATACCCTGGTGTGGCGCTGGGAAAAGCCTATTTACAACTTTGCCTACCGCTATGTCGGCACGGCGGAGGTTGCCAAGGAGGTGACGCAGCAGACCTTCATCCGCGCCTACACCGGCCTCCGCCGATTGAGGAATCGGGCGCGCTTCTCAACGTGGCTGCACCAAATCGCTTTGAACATCAGCCGAGATGAACTGCGGAGAAGGCGCCCGCTGCTGTCGATGGAGGAAGCATACGAGGATGGCCCCCGCCATCACTTGTGGGCGGAGCTGGCCGATGATCCAAAGGATCGACCTGACGCCATCGCCCACAACAGCCATCTTGCCGACGCGCTCAAGCGGGCCCTCCTCTCATTGCCAGAAGAACAACGACTGGTTATTATCATGAAGCAGTACCAAGGGCTCAAGTTCACGGAGATTGCGGAGGTAGTGGCTGCGCCGGTCAATACCGTCAAGTCGCGGCTCTACCATGGTTTGGCAGGATTGCGCAGGCTTCTGGAGCAGTGGGGGGTTGCTCAGGAGGTAGTGGATGATGAACTGTGAGGAATGTCGCAGCTACTTCGGCGAACATCTGTACGGAGAGCTGGATGAGCGCCTTGCAGCAAGGATCGAGGAGCACTTGCAGGAGTGCCGGCCCTGCCGTGCAGAATTCCTCAGGCTGCAGGCCACTCGTGAGCTGCTGGCGCGCTGGCCGGATGAGGACCCGCACCTGCACTTGACATTCGTGGCGGCGCAGGACTCGCTGCTGGGCCGCCTTTTCGCCCCGGTGCGAGGCTGGCGCCGTGTAGGGCTTGCGCTGGGGTTTGCGATGGCCGCCGTCCTGGTGGTCTTGGCCATCAGCAACACCACCCTGTCCTACGACCACGGCAGGATAACCTTCAGCGCCAGCCTCCGGCCAAGGCCAGAGCCGTCGGTAACCCCGGAGGCAGTGGTGTCGCTCCACCGCGCCACTCTGGCAACCATGGAGGAGATGGTGCAACTTAGCGAGCAACGGCAACGCGCTGAATTCAGCCGCACCCTAGAAGACTTCGCCAGGCAGGTCGATTACCAGCGCCAGCACGACTTGGCACTCATTGCCCGAGGGTTCCAAGAGTTACACGCGCGCACTCTGACACGAATGGAACGTACAGACCGCTTCCTTGAGGAACTTGTCCGGATGGCTTCCTATGAGCAGATCCTACGCCGGTAGGGTCAAAGGAGCCTGTGCGAACGCCAAGACTACCCACAGCCGCTCAGTAACGAAGGAGAGAACCGGCAATGGAGATCGGTGCACGACGCAGGTGGTTAGGAATTGGGCTTGTCTCTCTCGTGGCGAGCCTAGCCGGAGCAATGGCGCCCAGTAGCTCCGCGGCGCAACAGCAACGCCCCGCCACCGTCACCGTCTTTATCGACTGCCCCGACTACTGGTGCGACCAGGAGTTTTTCCGCACAGAGCTGAACTACGTCGACCACGTGCGCGACCGCAAAGACGCCGATGTGCACGTGCTCATCACCTCCCAGGAGACCGGCGGGGGCGGCACCGAGTTTACGCTGAATTTCATAGGACAGCGGCAGTTCGCAGGCAGGGAGGACACGCTCCGCTACGTGGCAAGCCAGCGGGCCACCGACGACGAAATCCGGCGCGGCCTGGTGCGCCATATTGCTGCGGGCGTGCTGCCTTACCTGTCACGGACCCAGGCATTGGAAAGAATAGCCATTACCTCCATTGCCCCAGCGGAGACCACAGCAGCACAAAAGGTGGTGGACCCGTGGAACTTTTGGACCTTCAGCACCAGGCTCAGCGGGTATTCCAGCGGCGAAAAGTCCTACAAGACCTACACCCTTAGGGTCCGGCTCTCCGCAAACCGAGTTACCGAACAGTGGAAGATACGCCTGTCGGCTCACCATAGCTATTCGGAAGACCGCTTCAGCATCGGCGAATCCTATTCGGTGGTGAACATCCAACGCAGTGCCAGTGGTGATGCACTGGTAGTCAAGAGCCTGGGTGAGCACTGGGCGGTGGGCGCCAGCGCCTCTGTTGGTTTTTCCACGTACAGCAATCTCGATCTCCGTTTCCGCATCGCTCCGGCGATAGAGTTCGATGTCTTCCCTTACAGCCAATCAACCCAGCGCTTGCTCACCTTGCACTACTCGCTTGGGATGCAAAGCTGCCGCTACCACGAGGAGACGATCTTCCTCAAGACGAAGGAGCATCTCTTTGACCACAGCCTGCGAATCGATTACGTCATCAAACGACCGTGGGGCTCAGTGTCTGCCTCCACCGAAGGGGCAAACTATCTGCACGACTTTGGGAAGTACCATGTGGAGCTCTCCACCTCATTGGAATGGCGTGTGTTCAAAGGGCTGAGCGTCTCGGTGGGAGGGTACGTGACCTTCTTGCGCGACCAACTCTCCCTGCCGCGGCGCGGCGCTTCCTTGGAAGAAGTCTTGCTCCGCCAACGCGAGCTCGAGACCTCGTACAACTACTTCGTCTCCTTTGGCCTGAGTTACACGTTTGGCTCGATATATAGCGCGATTGTCAACCCGCGCTTCGAAACGCCGGGAATCATGATTAGCTTCTATTGAAAACGCGGGGTCACCGCTGACTGCCTGCGTACGCCTTGCGACGGCATGTGCCAGTAGCGGTCTCCCCCCGGGCGTGCACTGGAGGACGAGGCGAACCCCCAGGCGCGACGCCCGACAATGAACCGGGGCCTAAGGTAGTTCAAGTGACCACGTGCTCGGTGGTGCAGAGGAAGGAGGACCAAAATGCAGTCCTTCGTGCAAAGAAGGCTTGCCTTCGTGATTGCCTTGGCTGGAGTGGCATTATGGCTTTTCCCCACTTCTGGCCGGGGCCAGCGGATTGAGACCGCGGACATCAGAGCTATGGAAAGGGTGTTGGACAGGCTTGTCAGGGGAGAGGTGCCAGGCGAAAGCGTGCAGACCAAGGGGCTTTGGCTAGATGGGTACGGCGTCCTCTTCAGTGTGCCTTATTCTCCAGACGGTCGACTCTTCCCCGGGAATCTTGACACTACCACCGCATCTCGCGCGGCAGCAAGCTACTACTTTCGCTACCTCCCGCGCAGGGAAGTCGGTGCAGGCGTGCGTGCATCGGTGGACTCGGCCAAGGCGGCGCTTCTCACTTTCTTCTCCCGATGGGCAGGTGCCATGGCGAACCTGCGACCCGAGCACCGGGTGACGGTCATCGTCGAGTTCAAGTGGACAACGGACTTTTTCCCCTTCCCATCGGGGCAGAGTCGGGACAGCGAGCAACCAACGCGCCGCCTCATCGCCACGGTCAGAGGTGAAGACGTGCTCGCCGTGCGCAAGGGCTGGCTTTCAGTTGCCGCCCTTGAAGACAAGGTTCGCTGGACCGAGGAGAAAGGAAGACCGTCGGCGCAATCCGAGTTGAACATCTTGGCGGACATTGTGAACAGCCATCTTCGCACCGCCGCCAAAGGCCTTTTCGCACAGTCCACCCGCGCAGTGCGTGTGCCGGACCTGGGAGCAGTGCTGGTGAGCAGCGCTTACCTCTATCCGGAAGTCACATACAATGGCCTGTCCGAGCTGTACGAGAGCGGGCTCGCCCTGCAAGAAAGTAGCAGACAACTGGAGGAGGCAGCCCGGCAATTGGAGCTGCAGTCCCGCCTCATGCAGGAGGCCGAATCCGACACCCAGCGTGTCGACAAAAAGCAGCTTCTGGAGGCGCTGTCCGGTGTGGCGAGCGTAAAGGACGCTATTGCCAAAGTCGAAAGCAAGCGCAAGGAGGAACAGACTGCGCGGGCCCAGCAGCTCGAGCGGCTAGAGGACGACATTGTGGCCCTTTTGGGGCGCTACGGGGCAACCTTGCAGACCCTGCGCGACGACGAACAGATCCTGGTCCTCTTGGACCTGGGCTCCTACAGCGCCTCCGGGCCCACCCGCCTGCGGATCGCCGTCAAGATGCGGGACGTGCGGCGCCTGGCCAGCGAGGAAATTTCCCTGCAGCAGTTCCGCAAGCTTGCGGCGGTGAGTAGGGAGTAGCAGCGGCAAGGACCGCACGGCGCGCTACGGCAAGTAAAAGAAGACCAGCAAAAAATGACATGATCGGGCAAGACCTTACCAGGGGGAGGGGTGGGGTTTTGTTGGAGGAGTTGACGTG
>JBBIKH010000036.1:0-19950 GCA_037445575.1 bacterium | reverse complement strand
CGCGGCAAGGGAACGAATCGACGAAACGGTTGGCACGGATGCCGATGTGCTACAAGCCTACCGTCTTGCCCGAGAACTTGAGGACAAGCTTATCGTTTTTTATGGCGAGCGGGCGGCAGAAGCCAAGGAGCAAGCCGCGCAGCAGTTCTACCGCTTTATGGCGGACCAGGAGCGCGAACACCATATGATTCTGGAGAATTCCCTCCGCTTCCTGGAAAATCCGGCCCAATATCATGCCGAGGAAGAGAGCTGGATGTTTGACGGAGGGTAGCCTGTAGCGGATGATAGCCCGCAGAACGTGGGAGGAGAGGAAAGTGGCGAGCAAGGTAGCGCTCTTTGCCTTCACCGGCGAAACCGCCTGCTTTGCGCATGTACTTTTGAACGCGCTGGACATGCACGAGCGGGGCTTTGAGGTGAAGGTGGTAGTGGAGGGGATGGCAACACAGCAGGTGAGACTGCTGGCTGAAGAAGGCAAGCCTTTTGCCAACCTCTACAAACGGGTCAAAGAAGTGGGCCTCATCGATTGTGTCTGCCAGGCGTGCGCATCCGTGTCGGGCAGTCTGGAGGCGGCCTTGGAGCAAGGGCTGAACGTGTGTGACGAGATGTCGGGCCACCCCAGCATTGCTCGCTACATGGAGGCGGGCTACCAGGTGCTGGTGTTCTAGCGCCGCACGCTGCTTGCGTGCACAGGCTATGCGGGCTTCCTGCAGCGCGAGGCCTGACAAGGGTCTTTTCTGAGGAGGGAAACGCCATGATTGCCGTGCGCCGCATCTTGTTCCCCACTGATTTTTCCCCGTGTGCCGAACAAGCCTTGGACTATGCCTTGGCCTTTGCTCGGCAGTATCAGGCCGAGCTTCACCTTTTTCACGCCACTGTTCTGCATGAGGACGATCCGCATCAGCTGGCGCACCATCTGCCGGACGTGGCGGCCCTTCGGGCTCGGCTGCGTGAACTGGCGGAGAGCGACATGAACGCCGCCCTGGCCGCGCGCAAGGCAGGAGAGCTCAAGGTCAAGGTGGTACAACGCTTCAGCGTAGCCGCCGCTCCGGCGATTCTGGAGTATGCAGCCGACAAGCGGATCGATCTCATCGTCATGGGCACGCATGGGCGAAGAGGGGTTGGCCGTCTCTTTCTCGGCAGCGTGGCCGAGGAGGTGGTGCGCCACGCCTCGTGTCCGGTGCTGACCGTGAGGGAGAAGGCCAAGGCGCGCAAACCTCGCCCGCCGAAACAGATCTTGGTGCCGGTGGACTATTCACGCCATTCCCAACTGGCCGTGCGCTATGCGTTGCAGATGGCTGCCCAGTCGCAGGCGCGGGTGCATCTGCTGCACGTGGTGGAGGAGACGCTGCATCCGGCGTTTTACGCCACCGGCAAGAGTTCTATCTTTGACTTTGTGCCGGACATCCGACGCAAGTCGCTGCAGGCGATGAAAGAGCTCGTGGCCAAGGCAAAGGCGCCAGAGGCAAAGACTGCCTTTCACGTGGTTGAGGGGCGCGCTGCTCCGGAGATCGTCAAGTGGGCAGAGGCGCACCGCGTGGACATGATCGTAATTGCCACCCACGGGCTGACCGGCCTGGAGCACCTGCTCCTGGGCAGCGTCACCGAGAAGGTATTGCGCACGGCGCCCTGTCCGGTCTTCACCGTCAAGACGTTCGGCAAATCCCTGCTCAAGCGCAAGGCTGAGCCTGCACGCCAGGGTTGAGGATGGCGTAACCGACCGAGGGAGGAGAGATGACCAAAGAACAGTTCGAAAAGGTAATCCAATTTGCCGTGGAAAAGGAAGAGGACGCGGCAGCCCTCTACGACACCGCAGCCAAGGTGGCGGTAACCCCGCTAGCAAAGAAGACCTTCGCCGAATTTGCTGCTGAGGAACGGAAGCACAAGCGCATGTTTCTGGACCTCAAGCTCGAAGACATGGCCGGCTCTGCGGTTGCCCCGGTGGCCGACCTCAAGATCAGCAACTATCTGGTGGACGTCGAGTTCCGGCCGGACATGAGCTATCAGGACATGCTCATTTTGGCCATGAAGAGAGAAGAGCAATCCGTGCGCCTGTACAGTGACTTGCGGCAACAGACCGGTGACGCAGGGTTGCAGAGGCTTTTCGGACTCTTGGTGGAGGAGGAAAAGCGGCACAAGCTCCGCCTGGAGACCATCTACGACGACGAGATCCTGAAAGAGAACTAATCGATGATGCACGGGAGGGAACAAATGTCCGTGACGAGACGACATTTCTTGCGTGCGGTTGCTGCTGGAGGGGGGCTCGTCGCGGCAGGCGTGGTGAGCCCGCCGCGGGCAGAGGGGGCGAGCAATGCCAAGGGTGTGGCCGTGGGCGGGCACCAGTTGCCGCCGCTTCCTTACGCGTATGACGCCCTGGAGCCGATCATTGACGAGCAGACCATGCGTCTGCATCATGATGTCCACCATGCGGCGTATGTGAAGGGGCTCAATGAGGCGGAGCTGCTTCTTGCGGAAGCCAGAGGCAACGGCGACTATCGATACATCAAGCACCTCGAACGGGAGATAGCGTTCCACGGCTCGGGGCACATCCTGCACACAATCTTCTGGCACAATCTATCGCCGAAAGGGGGCGGAGCACCCAAGGGCAAGCTGTCGGCAGCCATCGCTCGGCGCTTTGGCAATTTCGAAACCTTCAAGGCCCAGATGGCTGCTGCCACCAAAGCCGTGGAAGGAAGCGGGTGGGGGATATTGGCCTACGTGCCCGCATTCGGAAACCTGGAGATCTTGCAAGCGGAGACGCACCAGGACTTGGCACAATGGGGTGCGGTCCCATTGCTGGTTATCGATGTGTGGGAGCACGCCTACTACCTGAAGTACCAGAACCGTCGCGGCGAGTACGTGGACAAGATCTTTTCCATAATCAATTGGCAAGATGTGGAACAGCGCTATGTCCAAGCGCTCCGTTGAGCGGTACCGCGCATTGGCGAAGGGAGCGCAGAGGTGAGATGCATGGTGACCACGGGCCTGTTTGGCATGCTGGTGGCCGGTATGGCCTTGGCCGGAGCGACGCTGGTGCATGGGCAAGGCCGCGACGTGACGACCATGGCCACACCCCGTGGCGGTCGCTTACGGCCAGCCGACAAGGGGCCGGTGCGCAGCGCCATGGGGGTGCCCAAAGTTGAATTGCCGAACTTTCGCCTGAGCGTGGCGGGAGAAGTGGACTCGGCCCTTTCCTTGGGTTGGGAGGATATTCTTCGCCTGCCGGCCGCCTGCTCGGACACTATCTTGCTGTACTGCGTCGAGGGCTGGGAGGTATGGGGCAACTGGAAGGGTGTGCGAGTGGCGGACCTTCTGCGCACTGCGCGCGCACGCGCTGGCGCAGACTATGCGGTGTTTCACTGCCTGGACGGCTACACGACCTGTCTGCCAGCTGCATACCTCACCGAATACAATGCTCTCCTCGCCTATGAGGTGAACGGAAAGCCACTGCGGCCGGAGATCGGTTTTCCCTTGCGGCTGGTGGCCTTTGGAAAGTACGGCTACAAGTGGGCCAAGTGGGTGCATAAAATTGAACTGGTGCAAAAGCCCGTCAAAGGCTACTGGGAGGAGCGCGGTTACTCCGACGAGGCCAATGTGCCGCTCGGGCGAAGGCGCCACTACGAGGGCGAAGCCGCAAGGCCGCTGGAGTAGAGCTGGCAGGCGGCGCATGAGGCATTGGGCCAAGTGAGAGAGGGTCCAGGGAAGCACATGGGAGTGGAGGAGCTGAAGCGACAGGCGGGCGAATTTGCCGTGGGCTTTGTCGAGTCGGGAATGGTGGTGGGGCTTGGTCACGGCAGCACAGCGGCCTATGCCCTACGCCTGCTAGCAGCCAAGTTACAGCGCGGAGAACTGCGAGACATCGTGGGTGTGCCCTGCTCGCGGGTGGTGGAAGAAGAAGCAACAAAACTGGGCGTTCCCCTTGCCACGCTGGATGAGCATCCGCAGATCGACCTAACCATTGACGGGGCGGACGAGGTGTCGCCGTATCTGGACTTGATCAAGGGAGGGGGAGGAGCGCTGCTGCGGGAGAAGGTCGTGGCCGTGGCAAGCAGGCGGGAGGTAATTGTGGTCGACGAGTCAAAACTTGTCTCAGTTCTGGGGCGAGCGCCACTGCCTGTGGAGGTGATCCCCTTTGGGTGGCGGACGCATCTGGGCTTTCTGCAGAGTCTTGGTGCGCAAGCCGTCCTGCGTCTCACTTCCCAAGGCACGCCATTTCTTACTGATCAGGGGAACTTTATTCTGGACTGCACCTTCCCTGGCGGCATCGAGGCACCAGACAAGGTGGCTGCGGCCTTGGATGCGCGCCCAGGGGTTGTCGACCACGGATTGTTCTTGGGTCTGGCCACCGACGTGATTGTCGCTGGGCCGCAAGGGGTCAGGCACTATCGGAGAGCACCTGACGGAGGGCGCGCATGGTAAAGATCGAGGCTTCGATCCTCTCCGCTGATTTAGCTCGCCTCGGAGAGCAGGTGCGTGAGGCAGAGGAGGCCGGTGTAGATGGCATCCAGATCGACATCATGGACGGCCGATTTGTGCCCAACATCACCTTTGGTGCCAACGTTGTGAAAGCCATTCGCCCGCTGGTGCGCCTCCCTTTGGATGTACACTGCATGATTGTTGAGCCGGAGCGGCACTTGGCCGAGCTTGCCGGCGCAGGAGCGGATCGCATCATCGTCCACCAAGAGGCCTGCATTGATCTGCACCGCGTGCTCGCGCAGATCCGCAACTTGCAGCTCGAGGTGGGGGTGGCGTTGAACCCCGGCACTCCGTTGGCGGCGATTGAGGAAGTGCTCGACTGTGTGGATGTGGTGCAAGTAATGACCGTCAATCCGGGTTGGGGAGGCCAGCGTTTTCTATCTGGCCAACTGGACAAGATCGGCCGCCTACGCAGCGAATTGCGCCGGCGAGGCCTTCGTGTGGCCATTGCCGTGGACGGCGGGATCGATAGCACAACCGCTCCCCTGGTGGTTGAGGCAGGCGCGACGATTCTGGTCGCTGGTTCCAGCCTCTACAATCAGCGCGGATCGGTGGCGGACAACGTGGCGCAGCTGCGCAGAAGCTGCGCTCCGCGCACAGGGGTGTGACATGGTAGCCAGCGGCGGACAACCCGAGATCGGTACCGTGGTGCGCGCCAAAGGTAGCACCATGGTGGTGCGGGTGCAAGCGCGCGAGCAGTGCGCCGCATGCAACGCCCGCTTCGCCTGCGCAGCCGTCGGCGACAAGCACCGTGAGATCACCGTACCCAACCAGGTCGGAGCAAAACCGGGCGACCGGGTGGAGATCTTGTTGCGACCGCGGGTGAGACTGGGAAGCGTGCTCATGGTGTTCCTCGTGCCGGTGGTGCTGGCCTTCGCGGGATACCTGCTGGGTTGGCGCGTCTTTGCCGCTGAGAAAGCCGCGGCCCTCGCGGCAATGGGAGCTTTCGTAGTCGGCTTTGCCTTTGCCTGGGGCCTAACGCGCTTGCTGGAGAACCGCCAGCCCTCGCCGGTACTCGTGCGCAAGGCGAGCTAGCGTTGCAACCATTATCCTCAGGTTGCATCTAAGGGGTGAGTAGTTCCACGGCTGTGAGAAGACAAAAAGGAGGTTCTGTTATGGAAACGCGTATGCCGTTGATCGGAGATCCAGTGCCCGAGTTTGAGGCACAGACCACCAAGGGGCCTATCCGCTTCCCCAAGGACTATGCCGGCAAATGGGTGGTTCTCTTTAGTCACCCTGCCGACTACACGCCGGTGTGCACCACGGAGTTCGTGGGCTTTGCCAAGCGGTACGAGACGTTCAAAGCGCTCAACGCCGAACTGGTCGGCCTGTCCATCGACCAGATCTTTTCGCACATCAAATGGACGGAGTGGATCAAAGAGAGGCTCAATGTTGAGATCCCCTTCCCCATCATCGCCGACAATACTGGCTCCATTGCGCAGAAGCTCGGCATGCTCCATTCGGTCGGTGGTGGGACGCAGACGGTGCGGGCGGTCCTTTTCATTGACCCCAAGGGGATTATCCGCGCCATGCTCTATTATCCGCTGTCCAATGGCCGGAACATGGATGAAATCGTGCGGCTGTTGAAGGCCCTGCAGACCACCGATCAGCACAAGGTGGCAACGCCTGCTGATTGGCCTAACAACGAGTTGATCGGCGACAAGGTCATCGTGCCGCCTCCCACCAGTGAACAGGAGATCGCGGCGCGCAAGGGCAAGTACGAATGCTACGACTGGTGGTTCTGCTACAAGCCCCTTCCGTAAGAGCTGGTAGGCCAAGGAGGTGGCCAAGGCAGGCCACCTCCTTGCCAGCGGCAGGCGAACCATAACGAGCTGAGGAGAAGGGAATGGACAAGTACGTGTGCCAAGTGTGTGGATATGTGTACGATCCGGCCGCTGGTGACCCCGACAGCGGCATTGCGCCAGGCACGCCGTTCGAAGACCTGCCTGAGGACTGGGTCTGCCCCGTCTGTGGTGTGGGCAAGGACATGTTCGAAAAGGCCTGAGGCGCAGTTGCAGAGGTGGCGCCAGCCGCCACATGGATGGGGATGTTGACCAGGAGGTTGCGCATGATAAGCAAGAAAATGCAAGATGCTCTGAACCGGCAAATCAATCGGGAGATGTATTCCGCCTATCTCTACCTTTCCATGGCTGCCTACAGCGAGCATGTCGGGCTGAAAGGCTTTGCCCACTGGTTTGAGGCCCAATATCGCGAAGAGATGGACCATGCCATGCGGTTCTACCGCTACGTCTTTGAACAAGGCGCAAAGGTCACCTTGGAGGCAATTGAAAAGCCCCCGGCCGAATATGCCTCCCCCTTGGACATGTTTGAGAAGACGCTCGAGCATGAAAAGGCGGTCACCAAGATGATCAGTGACCTCACCGATTTGGCCATCGCCGAGAAGGACCACGCCACGCAGGTGCTTCTCCAGTGGTTCATTAGCGAACAGGTGGAGGAGGAAGCACACGCGGCAGAGATCCTGGGCAAACTAAAGTTTGTCGGCGATCATCCCAACGGGCTTTTCATGATCGATCACGAGCTTGGTTCCCGCCAGTAAGGTCCGGGGACACCCGAAGCAAATGTGGTTGTCCACGAGAGTGAGGTGAGATATGGTACGCTTTGGCGATTTTGTGAACCCTCCGGAAAAGGAGGGCAAAGAGAAGCACGTGCCGGTGATTGAGGCCCCCGCGGCTGTCAAGAGTGGGGAGCCCTTTGTGGTTACGGTCACGGTGGGCAAAGAGGTTCCCCACCCGAACACGCTTGAGCACCACATAAAGTGGATTCAAGTGTACGCGGCTATTGAGGGGCGGCCCAACATTGTCCACATTGCTACGTTTGATGTGGGCCCGACGTTCGGGGAGCCAAAGGTCACCTTCGTGATGAAGCTGGACAAGAGCGCCACCATTGTGGCGCTTGAGTACTGCAACATTCACGGTGTGTGGGATAACGCTGCGCAGGTAAAGGTTCAGTAGAGAAACAGGGGGGACGTCCTCATCGGCGTGGGCGGGGGAGCGGAGCCCGCGAGTGGTCGGCTCTGCCGCCCGAGCATGGGAGAAAAGCCCGGTGACTGCCGTTCTGCTTGCCCGTGTGCAGTTTGCCTTAGCGGTGGGATTCCACTTCCTCTTCCCGCCTCTCACCTTCGGATTGTCGCTGGTTATCTTCCTCTTGGAGACCGTTCGTATCCGGAGTGGCAATGAGGTGGCGAGGCGGGCTGTTGACTTTTTGGTCCGCATCCTCGGATTGATCTTCGTGGTGGGTACTGCCACCGGCATTACCCTGGAGTTCTCCTTCGGGACCAACTGGTCGCAGTATGCGCGCTTTGTGGGTGACATCTTTGGCGCGCCGCTGGCTGCCGAAGGCGTGTTCGCCTTTTTCTTGGAGTCGGTGTTTCTTGGTGTGCTGGTGTTCGGCCGGGCTCGGGTGGCGCCGAGGGTGTACTGGCTCTCATCTTTCCTGGTCTTTTTCGGTGCCCACCTCTCTGGCCTGTGGATCATCATCGCCAATTCCTGGATGCAGACGCCTGCGGGCTTTGCGGTTGAAGGTGGCAGGGCAGTGCTCACGGACTTTTGGGCTGCCGCGTTGAACCATTCCACCGTGGTGCGCTTCGTGCACACGGTGGCAGCCGGGTGGATTACGGGCTTGCTCTTCGTCGCTGGGGTCGCAGGCTTTTACCTTCTGAAAGGGCGGCATAGCGAAGAGGCCGGCATCATGCTGCGGGTAGCATTGCCGGTTTTTGTTGTGGTATCGTTTGCGCAGGCGCTGCTGGGGCATCAACACTCAGTGCAGGTGGCGCGGACACAGCCGGAGAAGTTAGCCGCCTTCGAAGCCCTGTGGCAGGGGCAGAAACATGCTCCTCTGGCACTCTTTGGCCTGCCAATGTCCGCCAAAGAGAAGACTTTGTTGTACGTAGGCATCCCTGGGCTGCTGAGTTGGCTGGTGCACGGCGACGCAGGCGCCTACGTGCCCGGCTTGGCAGACTTTCCCCCGGAGGAGCGACCGCCGGTCTTCCTGCCTTTCATTTCCTACCATATCATGATCGCCTTGGGTTTTGTCTTTGTGGCGCTGGCAGCAACGGCCCTGGTGTTGCTTGCACTGCGGCGTGTGCACCAGACCCGCTGGTTCCTCTGGGCGTTGCTGGTTGCGGTACCCCTGCCGCACCTGGCCAATC
The DNA here is from genome assembly GCA_037445575.1 of bacterium. Lineage (GTDB taxonomy): Bacteria > Zhuqueibacterota > Zhuqueibacteria > JANLFK01 > Oleimicrobiaceae > Oleimicrobium. The sequence continues at coordinate 11,309 of JBBIKH010000036.1, read as the reverse complement.
AGTTCGGCTGGATTGCCGCTGAAGTCGGGCGTCAGCCCTGGGTGGTCTACCGTGTGCTCAGGACCGCCGATGCGGCCTCCGTGGTGGTGTCCACGGGGCAGGTCCTGTTTACCGTCATTGTCTTTGCGGCGGTCTACGCTCTGATCTTTGTCGTGTTTCTGCGCATCCTTGTGGCGTTGATCAAGAAGGGCCCCGCGGCCCCAGAACCAGCTCCTCCTCTGGCGTAGACGAGGGAGTGCGTGATGGAGACCATTGATGCACTGCGCGTGACCTGGTATCTTCTCATCGGCCTACTGTTCGCAGGCTACTCCATTCTTGACGGCTTCGACCTGGGGATCGGGGTTCTGTTTCCTTTTCTGGCCAAGAAGGAGGAGGAAAAGCGCCTTCTGCTGCGCAGCATCGCTCCGGTGTGGGACGGCAACGAGGTGTGGCTGCTTACCGCAGGGGGAGCTCTTTTCGCCGCTTTCCCCCAGGTGTATGCCACGGTGTTCAGTGGCTTCTACCACGCCTTGATGTTCGTGCTGTGGGCCCTCATCTTTCGAGCAGTGAGTTTGGAGTTCCGCGCGCATGACCAGCGCCGAAAAAGGTTGTGGGAGTTCGCCTTTGTGGCCGGAAGTCTCATTCCCGCCTTCCTTTTTGGCGTAGCTCTGGGCAATGTGCTGGTAGGTGTGCCCCTGGACGAGGGCATGGAGTACACCGGGGGCCTGCTCACGTTGCTGCGTCCCTTTCCTGTTGTCATAGGTCTCTTGGGCCTTGTAGCGTTCGCCCTGCAAGGAAGCACCTATGCTGCGCTCAAAACTGAGGGAGAGCTGCAGAGGCGTGCGGTAAGGATGGAGCGAAAGGTGCGCTTTCCCTTCTTGTTGCTGTTCCTCATTTCTGGAGGAGCCGCTTTTCTAAGTATCCCCGGGGCGGTGGGCAAACCTTTGGCATGGGTGGCAGCTGCGGTGGTGCTGGCGGCCCTCGCGCTGCTCGGCCCCGTGCTGCGTAAGGGCCGTTACCAAGCGGCCTTCTGGTTGTCGTCCACGATGTTCGTGGGACTCTGGGCGATTGTCGGGGCGATTCACTTTCCCCATCTGGTGCGAGGGAGGGGTCCGGGTGGTTTCAGCTTGACCATCCATAACGCTTCCTCTGGCCTCCTTACGCTCAAGGTAATGACTGTTATTGCCCTGCTCGGTATGCCGATGGTGGTGGCGTACACTGCCTACGTCTACCGCGTGTTCCGCGGCAAGGTGAGCAGTGAGCAGGAAGGGTATTGAACGTGCGGACGTCGACGCTGGCTGCTGATGAGCGTCCCTGCAAGGAGGTAGTGCATGGCTGACCTTTCGACAAAGTACATGGGGCTGGAACTGGCCAACCCTTTCATCGTGGCAAGCTGTCGGTTGACCGCGACCCTTGACGGTATCCGTCGCTGTGCCGATGCGGGAGCGGGAGCGGTGGTGCTCAAGTCATTGTTTGAGGAACAGATCGATGTGGATACCAAAGAGCTGGAGGCGCAGACCTGGCTGACCGCCCATACGGAGGCTTTTGAATACGTGCGAGGGATGGGTATGGCCATGGGTCCGCGCGAATATGTCAGCCTCATCGAACAGGCGAAGAAAGTGGTGAGCATCCCGATCATCGCCAGCCTGAACTGTGTGGACGGCCGCTGGTGGCGGGAGTACGCTGGACAGCTGGCTGCTGCTGGCGCGGACGGCATAGAGCTTAACATTGCGCTGATGCCCTCTGACCCAGCGCGTACAGCGGCTGACATTGAGCGCCATTACTATGCGGTGCTGGAGCAGGTTCGGGAAAAGGTTAACCTGCCCGTCGCGGTTAAGATTGGCCCCTACTTCACCTCGCTCCCCTCCGTGGCGCAAGAGCTGGCCAGGCGTGGCGCTGCAGCACTGGTGCTTTTCAATCGCTTCTACCAGATGGATATCGACGTGGAGAGAATGGCGGTGGTGGCCGGCAATCGACTCAGCACCCCGGAGGAACTGCATCTGCCCTTGCGGTGGATCGCGGTGCTCGCCGGCCGGGTGAACGCCGATCTGGCCGCCTCAACAGGCGTGCACGACGGCAAGGGTGCGATCAAGGCGTTGCTGGCGGGCGCCACTGCTGTCCAGCTGTGCTCGACCTTGTACAAGAATGGGCTGCAGCAGATCAGGAGAATCCAAGAGCAGGTTCTGAGCTGGCTCAAGGACCACGGCTTTCAGTCAGTGGGCGAGATGCGCGGCCTCTTGAGCCAAGAGAAGAGCGAGAAACCGGAAGTCTACGAACGGTTACAGTACATCAAGGCGTTGACTGGCATTGAATAACAACGTGGAGGTAGGTATGGCTGACAACAAGGCGAAGGTTGTGGAGGCGCTGCAAAAGGCAGGAAAGCCCTTGCGGCCTGCGGACATTGTCACTGCCACGGGGTTGCCCAAGGAGGAAGTGGGCAAGCTGCTCAAAGAGCTGAAGAAGGAAGGCAAGGTCACCTCGCCGAAGGCCTGCTTTTACGCACCTGCAGGGAAGTAGGACTCTACCGGCGGGCGCCAGGGTCGGTGGGAAGACCTCGGCTTGAGGATGGAGGAAGCGGTAGGCGGCTCAGCACCGCGCGACTCGGCGTCGGCCAGAACATTGATCTGCGCTGCAGGTTTTGGCCAGTCTCAATTCTGGGGGCGGTGGGGTTACCGCCTCGTGGCGAGTGGTATCCGCCCGTCACGTGAAAACCATAGGAGCAGCTGATGCGAGAGCAAAGGCAGAAGGTCTGTCGCCTGAGCCAACTGGCACAAGGCATGACTACGGTCAAGGTGGGAGAAGAGGAGATCCTGCTGGTCCGTGAAGGGGACGCCGTGCATGCGTGCGGAGGGAAATGTCCGCACTACGGTGCGCCCCTTGCGGAAGGGGTTCTGCTCGGCCACGAAGTGGTGTGCCCCTGGCACAACGCCCGCTTTGATGTGTGGACAGGTCGTCTTGTTGCCCCACCGGCCCTGGATGACTTGCCGGCCTATCAGGTAGAGGTCGAGGGGGACGATGTGTACGTTCGCAGCGTGCAGGTGGCCAAACGCCCCCAACGCACGGGCAAGGGTAAGACGGTGCTCATCGTGGGGGCGGGTGCTGCCGGCGAGGCTGCGGCCGAAACACTGCGCCGCGAGGGTTTCGACGGCCGGGTAGTGATGGTTACCCCCGAACAGGACCTCCCTTACGATCGCCCCAATCTGTCCAAGGACTTTTTGGCGGGCAAGGCCAAGCCGGAATGGCTGCCGCTACGCAGCGAAGAGTTCTACCGCCAGCAGCAAATCGAGGTACTGACGGGAACGCGTGTGGTCGCCCTGGGGGCACGAGAGCGAGTGGCCCACATGCAGCCGGGGGGGAAGCTGCCGTTCGACTTATGCCTTATTGCCACCGGAGGAACCCCCCGAAAACTTACCGTGCCGGGTGCCGAGCTGGCCGGGGTCTTTACGCTGCGCAGCCTCGCTGATGCGCGCGCCCTGGAGGCAGCAGCGGCCAAGGCCGGCAAGGCGTTGATCGTAGGAGCGGGCTTCCTCGGGCTGGAAGCAGCCAGTGCGCTGCGCAGCCGGGGTTTGCAAGTGGCGGTGGTGGCGCCGGAGCCGGTACCCCTGGCGAACATCCTCGGCGATGGGGTCGGCACCTGCCTGCGCCAGCTGCATGAGGAGTATGGCGTAGAGTTCCACCTTGGGCGTATGGTGCAAGAGTTCCGCGGCAGCGGCGCGGTCGCGCAAGCGGTGCTCTCCGATGACAAGCGCCTGGAGATTGATCTGGCCATCGTCGGAATTGGTATTGTGCCGGTGGTGGACTTTTTGGAAGGCTCTGGTCTTGTGGAAGGAGGCGCCGTACCGGTTGACGCAAGGCTGCAAACGAAGGCACCGGGCGTGTTTGCCGCCGGAGACGTGGCGGCGGTGCTGCAAGGTGCCGACGGTGGACGCCAGCGCGTTGAGCACTGGGCAGTGGCCGAGCGCCAGGGCCAACACGCCGCACGCGCGATGTTAGGAGATCCAGGCGCCTACGAAGAGGTACCCTTCTTCTGGACACGGCAGCACGGAGTCTCCTTGAAGTACGCCGGCTCTGCCCACAGGTTCGAGGCCGTGCTCTATCGCGGCGACCTGCGGACGCGACGCTTCTTGGCAGGCTATTTTGCGGGCGGACGTCTGGTGGCGGCAGCAAGCATCGGCATGAGCGAGCAGTTCGCTGCTGTCGAGGCCATCTTGAGAAAGAAGAAGATTGTGACGCCGGAGCAGTTCCGCGACCCCGGATTCGATCTTGTGGCGCTGGCGCGCACGTGAACGGAGCAAGGCAAGGCGATTGGCCGAGGCGTGGCCGGACGAGCCTTTTCCCTTCGTGAACAGGCCACTGGTACGGGGGTTGCGGCAGCGATTGGCTTGTCCAGCGCCCGATCATGGCGCCCATGTTCCCATCTGAGTGAGGGTACAACTCTCTCGACAAGCAGGATGATAACTGGCACGGTTGACCCGCGAACGACCATCGTTGCGGCAGGTAGGGAGGAGTGCATGGCAGAAACGCACACGCAGCTAGCAGTTGTCGGTGGGGGCCCGGGGGGCTATACCGCAGCCTTTTTGGCTGCGGACTTGGGTCTCCAAGTGACCCTCATCGATCCAGACCGAAACCCCGGCGGGGTTTGCTTGTACCGCGGGTGCATCCCCTCCAAGGCGTTGCTGCACATTGCCAAGATCATTCGCCTCGCCAAGGAGGCAGCGCAGTGGGGCGTTCAGTTTGCACCGCCGACCGTGGACATAGACAGAGTCCGCTCTTGGAAGGACGGAATTGTGGAGCGGCTCACCGGGGGGTTGGGGATGTTAACCCGACAGCGGAAGATTCGCTACCTGCAGGGAGTCGCGGAATTGCAGGATGCCCATAGCCTGTCGGTGGCTACCGCTGCCGGGGGCAAGGAGCAGCTGACGTTCAACCATGCGATCCTCGCCCTTGGCTCGCACTCGGCCAGCGTGCCGGCGCTGCACGTTGAGTCGCCGCGCGTGTGGGACTCCACTGCCGCCTTGGAGCTGCGCTGGCTCCCGAAGACGCTGTTGGTGGTGGGAGGTGGGTACATCGGCCTGGAGTTGGGGAGCGTCTATGCGGCGCTGGGGAGCAGGGTCTCCGTGGTGGAGATGATGCCGGAGCTTTTGCCGGGGACCGACAAGGACCTGGTGGCGGTCTTCAAAAAGAGCGCCGAGAAGACGTTTGAGGAGATCATGCTCCAGACCACCGTGGCCCGCATGCGCGAAACAGCCGAGGGCATCCAGGTGAGCTTCGAAGGTGTCAACCCGGTCCACAAGGAGGCCACCTACGAAGCGGTGTTGGTGGCCGTGGGGCGGAAGCCGAACTCCCAGGGGGTGGGCCTGGAGCGCACAAAGGTGGAACTTGACAAAGGCGGCTTTGTGGTGGTGGACGAGCAGCGGCGCACCGCGGAACCATCCCTGTTTGCCATCGGCGACCTGGTCGGCGGGCCCATGTTGGCGCACAAGGCCTCCCACGAGGGACGGGTGGCTGCCGAAGTCATCGCTGGGCGCAATGTCAAGTTCGAACCACACGCCATCCCCGCGGTGGTGTACATCGACCCGGAGATCGCCTACTGCGGCCTGACCGAGACCCAAGCGGCCGCTGCTACCCGTGCGGTGGAGGTGGCCAAGTTCCCGTGGGCCGCATCCGGACGGGCGCTCACCATGGGACGAAGCGACGGCCTCACCAAGCTGCTTATCGATCCGGCAACTGAGCAGGTGCTCGGCGTAGGGTTGGTGGGACCGGAGGCAGGCGAACTTATCGCCGAGGGTGTGGTCGCCATCGAAAAGGGGGCGCTGGCCTCTGATCTTGCCAAGGCCATTCACCCCCATCCCACCCTGTCGGAGACGCTCATGGAAGCGGCCGAGGTCTATTACGGCCTGAGCACTCACACCTATCGACCACGGCGGAGGTAGCGTTGGCCTGATGCTGTGCAAGAGTCGGCCTTCCCAGGCGGCGGAGCGCGGAGAATCTGCTTGCAAAGCTCCGCCGTTTGTTGTACTTTGAGGAGCCCTCAAGGCTCGACGACCGCCAGTTGTCGGCGGAACCTATATGGACAAGAGCCTGGTATCGAGCTACCGACTTTTGCGAACGGAAGCAGTACGGGAGGACAATGGCAAAGGAAGTCGTCGCCTACTTCTCCATGGAGATTGGTCTTGACCAGGAGATACCGACCTACAGCGGCGGTCTAGGAGTGCTGGCTGGGGATACTATCCGCTCGGCAGCTGCGATGCGGGTGCCTCTGGTGGCAGTGACGCTCCTGCACCGCAAGGGCTACTTTCGCCAGGAGCTGGATGAGCAAGGCCGTCAAGTAGAGCGTCCCGTGAGTTGGGACGTGGGCAGCCACCTCGTGGAGACCAAGGCCCGTGTTCCCCTCACCATAGAGGGCAGGACCGTGTACGTGCGCGCGTGGAAGTATGTGGTCGGTCACGCTGCCAGCTTTGGCGTGCCAGTCTACTTCCTGGACACCGATCTGCCCGAAAACAGCGATTGGGATCGGACGCTGACCCATTACCTCTACGGAGGGGACGCGCGCTATCGGCTTTGCCAGGAAGCGGTATTGGGAATCGCGGGGGTCCGCATCTTGCGGGCCCTCGGACACCACCACGTGATTCGCTATCACATGAACGAGGGTCACGCCGCGCTGCTCACTTTGGAGCTGCTGGCCGATCGCATGCGCCAACAGGGGAAGAGTCGACCCGATGACGAAGATATTGAGGCGGTGCGCAAGTTGTGCGTGTTCACCACCCACACGCCGGTGCCTGCCGGTCATGACAAGTTTGACCTGGGAATGGTCCAGCAAGTGTTTGGGGCGCACGAGGCCATCCAACATCCGGAGCTCTATTCCCATGAGGGGGTGCTGAATATGACCTTCCTGGCGCTGAACTTGAGCCACTACATCAACGGGGTCGCCAAGAGCCACAAGGAGGTCTCGCGCCACATGTTCGCCCAGTACACCATCGATTCCATCACCAACGGGGTGGACGTGGCCATGTGGGCCTCCCCACCGTTTCAAGAGCTGTTCAACCAGTACATTCCCGGATGGCGAGAGGACAACTTTAGTCTGCGCTACGCGCTGAGTATCCCTAGGGGCGATATTTGGAGGGCGCACAATGAGGCAAAGCGGCGTCTCATTGATCGCGTCAACGAGCAAACGGGTGCGTCCATGAGCTATGATACCTTTACCTTGGGGTTCGCGCGCCGAGCCACTGCCTACAAGCGGGCGGACTTGATCTTCCGCGACCCCTCCCGGCTCAGGCAGATCGCCGCCAAGGCAGGCCCATTGCAGATCGTCTTTGCCGGCAAGGCCCACCCCCACGATGAGGAGGGAAAACAGCTCATCATGCGCATCTTTCGCGCCAAGGAGGAACTCAAGGATGCCATACGGATCGCCTATCTGCCCAACTATGAAATCGAGTTGGCCAAGTTGATGGTAGCTGGGGTAGATGTGTGGCTCAATACGCCCATCCCACCCTTGGAGGCATCGGGCACAAGCGGCATGAAGGCGGCAGTCAACGGAGTACCGTCGCTGAGCATCCTGGACGGGTGGTGGATCGAGGGCTGCATTGAAGGGAAGACCGGCTGGGCGATAGGATGTCCAGCTCTGGACGGCACGGTGCCGAACAACCCGGATGCGGACGCCGCCTCGCTATACGACAAGCTGGAGAAAGTAGTGATGCCTTTGTTCTACAAAAGGCGCAAAGAGTTCTTGGAGATCATGGCCCATGCCATCGCCTTGAACGGATCCTTTTTCAATACCCAGCGGATGGTGTTGCAGTACGTGCAAAAGGCGTATTTTCTATGAGCCCATTGCTCGGCGAATGTGAGAGAGTGTGGCGAAACCATCGAGCGAGCTCCGGCAGGAGAGCATGAACCAAGGGTTCGGCGCAACTGCACTTGGCGAGTTGGACAGCTTGTTTGCGGGGAAAAGGACGCTGCTGGCGGTGGTCCACAATAACCCTGACCCGGATGCGCTTGCGAGCGCCATGGCATTGCGGTACCTCGCGGAGAAGCGCTACGGCGTGCGCACCACCGTCGCCTACGAGGGATTTGTCTGGCGGGCAGAAAACCAGGCTCTGGTGCGAGAGCTGCGCATGCGCCTCAGGAAGGGGGGCGCACGATGGGCGCACCGCTTTGATCGTCTTGCGGTCATCGATGCGCAGCCGGGGGCCGGCAACGTTAACCTGCCAGCGGGGGCCGGCTGTGACCTGGTAATCGATCACCATCCGCGGCGCCGGGGCCTGCGCGCGCGGTTGGCCCTGGTGGACGAGGAGGTGGGTACCACCGCAACGCTGCTCGTGGAGCTCGTCCAGGCGGCAGGCCTGACGTTTCCGGTCGACTTGGCAACCGGGCTGAGCTACGCTATTCGCTCGGAGACACAGGATCTCGGCAGGGAGGCCTCGCCAAGGGACGTGCGCGCCTACCTGACCTTGTTGCCGCTTTCCAACGTCCGCAAGTTGGCGCGCATCATCCATCCAAAGCTCCCCCGCGTGTACTTTGCGGTCCTGGCGCGCACTCTTGCCTGCGCGCGTATCTTTCGGCACCTGATCACGGCCAACCTTGGGGAGGTGCCTGGTCCTGACGTGGTGGCAGAGATGGCGGATATGCTGCTGCGATGCGCCCGCGTCAGCTGGGCGCTGTGTACGGGGCGCTTTGGTGGCGCTCTGGTGCTGTCCGTGCGGGCCTCCTCACCCCGTGCCCACGCCGACAGGTTGATCAAGACATTGGTGCCTGACCGGCGCAACGCGGGTGGACACGACACCTTTGCCGGGGGCATGATCTCCCTCGGTTCCCTGGGCGAGGATGAGGCGGCTGCGATGGAGGAGCGCGTCTGCCGGGAGTTCGCGCGCCGCTTGGGCTACAAGGTTGTCGACTGGAAGCCCCTCATTGCCGGCGACCAGGGGTGATCTAACTGCCAGCCGTCGCCCCGGACAAGAGCACAAGACGTGAGTCCGGTGGAACGGTCGGCCTGTTGCGCTGGTTGAAGGGCAAAAAGGCGACAGGACGAGGTTAGAGTTGGCGGTCTGGTAACGGAGCTTCTGAACATGGCTGAGCCCAAGACATTCTACCGCGAGCTGGACGCTATCCTCGGCAGGATTCGCATCGGGAAACGAGGGGAGAACTTTCTGGCGCAAATTCTCGGGGAGCTCACCGACCGCTTCGGTGAGGCGCTGCAGTTTTCTGCCAGCCATTTGTATGAATTGCGCGGCAACGAATTCGTTTTGGTCAAATCCTATCGCACCGTGCCCGGCGGCCGTATTGCGCCCCGCTTGGCAGCGGACAAGGAAGCAGTGCGCCGCATTAGGAGCAACGGGAGCTTCATTTTCGATGATCCAGTATTAGCGGAGGACTTTGCGCTGACGCCCGCCGGGGGTGGATATGTGATTCCGGCGGGGATCTATGTGCACAGTGCGGATCGGCAGTGGCTCTTCGTCTTTGAGCTGAGAAGTGGCGGAGTGAGAGAAGAAGTGCTGCTCTTTCTCAACTCCGTCCGCACTGCCCTCAACTATCGCCTTTTTGCTGAGGCGTTGAACAAGGAGCTGCAACAGGCGGCGCAGATTCAGCAGAGCCTGTTGCCCAAAGGGGTGCCCCAGGTGAAGGGGTACGAGATCGCCGGCTGTTCCCGGCCGGCTGAGTTGGTGGGTGGCGACTTTTACGACTTTTTCCAGTTCGATGAGGACAGTTTTGGCGTGGCCGTGGGCGACGCCAGTGGTCATGGCCTGGTAGCCGCGCTCCTCACGCGCGACGTGGTGGTCGGCCTGCGCATGGGATTAGCCAAGGAGATGCGCATCGCGCACACCGTAGAAAAGCTCAACCAGGTGATGCAGGCGGCCGCTTACCCGACGACATTCGTGTCCCTGTTCATCGGCGAAGTGGAGTGGGACGGGCACTTTTTTTACGTCAATGCCGGTCACCCGGCCCCGTTTGTGGTCAATGACGGCGAGACCAAGGATCTTCCGGCCACCGGCGTGCCTCTGGGCTTTGTGCCGCAACTGCATCTGAATCGCGCTTATGCGTACCTGGGCCAAGGCTCTGTGCTGGTGCTTTACAGCGACGGTATCATCGAGCGCGTCAATCCGGATGGGGAGCAATTCGGGATTGGACGGCTCAAGGAGTTGGTGCGTCAGCACCGCGATGCCAGCGCCGAAGGGATCCTTACAGTTGCCTTTGAGCAGGTGTTCGACTTTGGAGGTCGTGCGCCATGGGAAGATGACGCCACATTGGTGATCATCAAGCGCACTTCCTGAACGCACCAGATACAGATCCCTGGGCGAGGGAGAGGCCCTCTCATGAACCGGCACACCCTGAGGCGATCAAGCAAGATCGGCTTGCCGCCGGGGACCATCGTCCACATCGGCAAGCAGAAGGTTGCCAAGGCGACCCTGGATGTCGTAGACTACAACCGACGGCGCTATAGCTTGCTGCAGTCGGTTGCCCCTGTTGAGGCCGGCCCTCCGCGCCCTGGACGCAAGCGGTGGCTCATTGTCTGCGGACTCCAGGATCATAAGCTCTTGGAGCAGGTCGGCCGGCAATGGGGCATTCATCCCCTGGTGCTGGAGGACATTGCCAATACCAGCCAGCGGCCCAAGGTGGATCTTTTCGACGACTATGTGTTCGTGGTCATGCGGCTGGTCAATCACCAGGCGGAAGACCGCACGACCAGCGAGCAAGTGAGCTTGATTCTCTGTCGTCAGGGAGTTCTCACCTTCTTGGAGCGTCCCAGTGACGTTTTTGCCCCAGTGCTGGAACGCCTGAACAATCCACAGGGTAGGCTCCGGAACTCCGGACCTGACTACCTCTTCTATGCGCTGATCGACGTACTGGTGGACCGCCACTTTCTGGTGCTGGAGAGGGTGGCCGAGGAGATGGAGGCCCTCACCGAACAGGCGCTGGTAGGAAAGGGGGAGTCGCCCCTGCGGGCGATCCACCAGCTGAAGACTGACTTGCTGAACCTGCGCAAAGAAGTCTGGCCGCTGCGGGAGGTGGTTGGCGTCCTCGCTAGGGGAGAATGGCCGTGGATCAAGGAGGCGACCACCCTGTACTTGCGCGATGTGTACGACCATACCATCCAGATCGCCGATTCCATAGAGACCTATCGCGAGATGGTTACTAGCCTTTTGGAGATCTACCTATCCTCCCTCAACAACCGCATGAACGAGGTGATGAAGGTGCTCACCATCATCGCGACGCTATTTATCCCGCTGTCCTTCATTGTCGGCATTTACGGGATGAATTTTGCCTACATGCCTGAGCTCCGTTGGCGCTGGGGCTACCCCGTTGTGCTTGCGGTGATGGCTGCAGTTGCCGCTCTG
>JBBIKH010000035.1:0-20111 GCA_037445575.1 bacterium | reverse complement strand
TGCCCCGAAGTGGCGTTGCTCGGAGGCAGGCGCGCCGGCCGGCGGGGAAGGTGAGGGTAGTACGTGGGTGTTCCTCGGCCACAAAGAAGCGCGGCTGCCTGTTTTGTATCTACTGCAGCGCAACAAGTGCAGTATGAGAGGGAGGACAATGGCACAACAGAGAAGAAACCACACCAGAGGAAAACGCGCTCTGGCCGTAACAGGGCTGACTGTGGCGGTGATGGCTGTCGGCGGCTTGCTGTTTCGTCTTTTGGACCTTGGTCCTAACCCGCGTGTGCGGGAGCTGGAGCAGTCCCTCCAGCAGCTGCGGGCGTCGCTGAATGCGGACAGCATCCGTCAGTACAACATTCAAAAGGTGATGGCCATCATCCAGATGTACAATCCGGAGATGCCCTCGAGCCAGCGCTACGAGATCGCCAACGAGATCTACAACATGTCACTGAAGTACACAAACCTGGACATCGACCTTTTGTGCGCTACCATCACGCATGAGACTGCTGGTACCTGGGACCCGGAGATTATCTCACCCGCCGGCGCCATGGGGTTGATGCAGATCATGCCCGCCACCGCGATGTTCCTGGCCAGCTATGAGGGGATCACCTGGAGTTCGCCGGAAGAGGTGCTCTTTAATCCCATTTACAACATCCGCCTTGGGGCGCGCTTCTTGGCCAGCCAGATCGAGTACTACGACGTGGATGGAGGTCTCGCAGCCTACAACGGCGGGGAAAAGTGGGCCGCACTCTGGGTGAAAAGCGGACGGGACGATCGCATCCTGCCTGCGGAAACCCGTGAGTACCTGCCAGCAGTGCTCGCCCTTTACAACGAGTTCGCCAATATGCGGTTTTGACGCCTCCCCGTCGGCTGATGCGGGTTTCGTATAGTCAAAGGACAAAACGAAAAGGCCGGTGGTATACCACCGGCCTTGTTGCTTGCTCTCGGGCACGCATCAGTAGCCGTAATAGCCTCGAAAGTCTTGGATGGAGGCCTTCTTCTTCAGGTCTGCTAACCAGTCTTGGAAGACCTGGTTCCGTTTGCGCTGGAGAAGCTGATTCTTAAGCACTGGCTTTTGCGCTTCGAACTCCGCGGTGTTGAACTCTTCCCTCTCCAGCACCTGCAGCAAGTAGTAGCCGCGTCGACCTTCCAGAGGCTTGGATACCTTGCCGATCTCCAGGCCGAACGCCGCCCCAAGGAACTGTGGCTCGCGTCCTACTCCTGGCACAAATCCGGCCATGGTGAACCAATCTGTGGTCTTGACTTCCAAGGAATCCTGGGCTGCAGCCTCTTCGAGGCTCATACCGGCCAGGATCTTCTGGTAGGCCTGCTCGCACATACGCCGCGAGCGCTCTCGATTGCGCTCTTGGGTGAGGATCGCACGGATCTGGGGTTCAACGTCCTCCACTGGGCGCACCCGCTCTTTCTGGATACCAGCCACTCGCAGCACCACAAAGCCCCGCTCAGTCCTAATGGCGCCGCTGGTGGTGCCCTCCCGGGCGGCGAAGATAAAGCGCGACGTCTGCGGATCTCGGCCCAGCTCAGGGATGAACCCACCCGCAGGGAAAAAGTCGCTGTGGCGCACTTCTAAGGTGTCGGCCTTGGCGAGGGCGTAAAAGTCCTCCCCTTCGCGCAGCCGGTCAGCAAAGTTCCGGGCAGCATAGTTCGCGTTCTCGATAGTGGACCTCATCGGCCCGAATTTCAGAAGGATGTGACGCGCCTTCACCTTCTCCTTGCCGTCTTCCTTCTTCTTGTCCTCAACCTTGACGATGTGCAGGCCGTGCACGGTTTCCACCGGTCCCACCACCGAACCCACCGGGGCGGCAAAGGCAGCGTTGGAGAACGGCTCCAGCATTGCTTCGCGGTCAAAGTACCCCAGATCGCCCCCTTTGTCGGACGTACCTGGGTCATCAGAATAGGTCTCGGCAAGGTCGGCAAAGTCCTCGCCTTCTCGCGCCCGTGTGAGCAGCTCCTGCGCCAAGCGCCGCACCTCGGCTGTGTCGGCCGCGCTGGCCTGCGTGCTGAACAGGACATAGTCGATCTTGCGCTTTTCGGGCTCTGTAAAGTCTTTGCGATGTTCGCGGTAGTACTTCAGCACCTCTTTGGGCGAAATCTCTGGCTCCTCTTGGCTGTGCACTTTGGGATCGAAGAACACATACTTCACACGGGCCCGCTGCTTCTGCTGCTGGTATTCGCGGCGCACCTCGTCGTCCGTTACGCGCACGCTGGCGGTTATGGCCTCTTGCAACTTTTGCTGCGGCAGATAGACTCGCAACGCTCGCTCCACCTGCACCCAGTACTCACCAAATCGCTCGTCCTGCAGGGCAGCCTGGTAGCGCCGGAGATCAAAGTTCCCGTCTTCACCCTTGAACACCTCCAGCTCACGGATGAAATCTGGCGGCTGTTCAAAGATGTGGTGTTTGATCTCCTCATCCGTCACCTGCAACCCCAGCCTCTTGAGTTGCTGGCCAATGAGGACATTCTCCACCAGACGGTCCCACACGCCACTCCGAATGCTCTCCATAGCATACTCATCCACATCTGCGCCGGTGCGCTGGCGGTAGGCGGCGACCTCGTTTTCCACCGCCGCATCGTATTGCTCGCGGGTGATGTCTTGCCCATTGACCACCGCGATCACCCCCTGTTGGAACCTCGTGGAGGTGCCGCACTTGAGCCCGCCCATACCCCACTCAAACACGATCGTGGCAAGGAAGGCGACCACCAGAATCATGAGAATGGTCTTCATGCTCTGCCGCATTTTGGTCATAAGAGGCATACGCAATACCCTTTCGCGAAATCAGGAGTCTCCACCAGTACCCTGCTTCTGATGCTCTCACAAAACGTTTCAAATATATGCTTAGGCCTGAACAAATGCAAGGTCTTTTTCCCTTTTGCCGCGAACATGGAGCGACGCTGTTAGATGCCCACACTTTCGGCCGTCCGGGTCAGTGCCATCGTCCGGATCGCTCGCGGCCGTATGGCGCCCGTTATTGGGGGAAGGTTTTGCAACGCGGGGTCTTGCTGCCTATGGGAAAGGGGAAAGCGAGGCCGTGGCGCGGCTCCAGGACTAAGGAATAGGTCCCAATAGCGTGTGCTATCTCGGCGGCGTCGCTTGCAGCAGGGCGATGGCCGCGGCAAGCTGCTTGTCCGTGCCCTTGCGGACATCGCTCGCCGTCTGCTCGACCACCACGTCCGGTATGATGCCATTCCACTCGATCATCTCGCCATCGGTCCGACGCGCGAACTTGACGGGGAGCTTGAGCTTTTTGCCACTGGGCAGTCCGAACAACTCAGTATCTCCTCCTCCGCCACCAGAGGTGTCGCCGAGCACGGTGACCGTCGGCATCTGCCGCATGAGTTCAGCAAACATCTCGGCGGCGCTCAAAGTTGCACCGTTGATCAGTACCACCACCCGCCCTGCGTAGCGCAAGGTTGCGCAGGGTTCGATGGTCCAGGACACCGTCCGCCCGTCACGGAAGTACATGACCTGTGTAAGCGGTCGGTCGATAAAGCGGGCCAACACATAGTCGGAGCTTGTGCTGCTGCCTCCAAAGTTATTGCGCACATCCACTATGAGGCCGTGAGTGTGGGACAGCTCTGCCAATGCCTGATCCACAGCGCGGATCCACTCGCCTCGGGCAAACGTGGCAAAGTGCAAGTAACCGATCGTGTCGCCGACCAGCCCATACTCCATGTTGTTCTCGCCTGTGACGCGCAAAGGGTACCGGCAGTAGTGGCGTACTACAGTTGGGCTGTAGGTCGCGACGTCGCCTACACGGGGCCAGCGGTAGTTGACCATCGGGTAACCAGCTTCGCTTTGCACCTGAATGTGGACGTCCCTCAACGGAAGGAATAGCTCGCAAAGAAGGGGGTAAATATCGTCTCCGCGCGCCTGGGCGGCCCTCGGTCTGAACGCCGTATACATGCTATCCCAGTTCACCCTCTTGAAGGCGAAGAACGGGTAGTGGGTGGCGGCTATCTCCCAGGCCGCCTCAAAGTCTTGCAAGTTTCGGTCCCGCGTCTGCCCGGGGGCCAATAGATCGGCGCAGGAACAGATGCACCAGCTCAGGGCGGCAAGGAGCAGCAGGCCTGCGCGCACACTTCTCATAGCCTCACCGCAACGCCAAGATGGACGGTATCCGTGGCGAGCAGGAGGTAGTCCCAAGCGGACAGACGGAGTAGAGAAAAGCAGTAGCCACCTCTGAGTGCGAACCGGCCGGAGAGGGACTGACAAACCCCAAGCTCGGCCCGGGCTGCTAACCCTTGCCACGGGGGTAGGACCTTGACCAGGGTGGATTTGTCCTCTCGCAAGTCTATTAGCTTGCCGCCCACCGAGAGCAGCGGCAGCTCGAGGGCGGCCTCTGCGGTCAGGCGTTCGCGGGGGTAGAGGGTGAGTTGGACCCGGGGCCCCACAAGACAAACTGCGGCGAGCGAATAGGCGTCGAACATGGCCGCGCCCCCGCTGGCGATGTTCTGGGTCCGAGAATATAACACGAGGCCGGTGTGGGGTCCTAGGGAGAGCTCGAAGGGGCGGCCCTTTAGGTTTCGCCGAACTACCGGGTAGAGGAAGCTCAGTCGCAGGCCTCCGGTCAGCACCCGGGCAGTAACCTGATAGTTGCTTACTTGTGCGGAGGCCACGTCGAAGGTAAGCAGCAGAACGCTCCCGTGACGCCCGTTCCGCCACGCCAGGGAATGCCACCACGAGTTCCCGGTATACCTCTGTGCGGTGATCAGCTCATCGCGTACCGCGTGGTGGGCCCCGCCGATTGCGAAGAGGAGTTCCGGCGCGTTCGCCCGGGCCGGCCCATATGCTGTCTGCGCGCTCATTTGCGCCGCCAGGCAAAGGACTATGGGGACCAGCAATCGGCTGCGATGCGCCCTGCTGCGGCACCCTATCAACCTGTCCTCCTGGGCTGATACTCCCTAAGGTGCAGACACGTGCGACCGCCTTCGGAGGGAGAAAATGCGACCTTCGACGCGCCGCTGTTGAAAGATACTGCCGTCGAGGCAAAAAGTCAAGGGAGATTTGCCCTTTTTCACCTTGACATTTTGGCAGATATAGGGTATATTTACCCGTGCATGATGACAGAGGACAGAACACATGAGCCGCTTTGAGTTGGTGACAGAGCTCCAACCCAAGGGAGATCAGCCCAAGGCGATCGCGGAGCTGACTGAAGGCATTCTGCGTGGGCAGCGCTTTCAGACCTTGTTGGGCGTCACCGGCAGCGGCAAGACCTTTACCATGGCCCATGTCATCGCCAATGTGAACCGCCCCACGCTGGTGATCTCCCACAACAAGACGTTGGCGGCGCAGCTTTATGGCGAGTTCAAGGGGTTCTTCCCACACAACGCCGTGGAGTATTTCATCAGCTACTACGACTATTACCAGCCAGAAGCCTACGTGCCACAGACGGATACCTACATCGAGAAGGACACCTCCATCAACGAGGAGATCGACCGGCTCCGCCTGAAGGCCACCAGCTCGCTCCTCTCCAGGCGTGACGTGATTATCGTCGCCTCCGTCTCGTGCATCTACGGCCTGGGCAGCCCCGAGGATTGGCAGGCCCTCCTGGTCTTTGTGGAGCGCGGACAGCACATCGAGCGCGACGAGCTGCTCTCCCGCCTGGTGGATATCCACTACACGCGCAACGACATCGCTTTTAGCCGGGGCACCTTCCGCGTGCGCGGCGATGTAATCGAGCTGATCCCCGCCTACGAGGAGGACGCGCTCCGCATCGAAATGTTCGGCGACGAGATCGAGGCCATCTATAGCGTCGACGTTCTCACCGGCGAAGTCAAGGCAGAATTGGCGCGCACTGCCATCTATCCGGCCAAGCACTATGTGACCACTTATCCGAAATTGGAACAGGCCATCAAGAGCATCGAGGCGGAGCTGCAGGAGCGGCTGGAGTACTTCCGCAGGCACAACAAGCTTCTTGAGGCGCAGCGCCTCGAGATGCGCACTCAGTACGACCTGGAGATGCTGCGGGAGCTGGGCTACTGCCCTGGGATCGAAAACTATTCACGCCACCTCTCAGGAAGGGCTCCAGGCGAGCGCCCCTACACTTTGTTGGACTATTTTCCGAAGGACTTTATCCTCTTTATCGACGAGTCGCACGTGACTATTCCCCAGATTCAGGGGATGTACCATGGCGACCGCTCGCGCAAGGAGACCCTGGTGGAGTATGGCTTCCGGCTCCCCTCAGCCCTGGACAATCGGCCCCTGCGCTTTGATGAGTTCGAGTCGCTGATCAATCAGGCGGTGTTCGTGTCGGCAACTCCTGCGGAGTACGAGCTGGAAAAGTGCCAAGGGGTCGTGGTGGAGCAGATCATCCGCCCCACCGGCCTGGTCGACCCGGAGATCGTAGTCAAGCCGATCAAGGGGCAGATCGACGACTTGGTGAAGGAGATTCGCGAGCGGGTGGCCCGCAACGAACGCACCTTGGTCACCACTCTCACCAAGCGCATGGCTGAGGACCTCACCGACTACCTGGCCGGACTGGGCATCCGCGTCCGCTACCTGCATTCGGAAATTGACGCCCTGGACCGTGTGGAGATCCTGCGCGAGCTGCGCCTGGCGGAGTTCGACGTGCTGGTGGGGATCAACCTCTTGCGGGAGGGGCTGGACTTGCCGGAGGTAAGCCTCATCGCGGTGCTGGATGCCGACAAAGAGGGCTTTCTCCGCTCCGAGCGTTCGCTCATCCAGGTGGCGGGCAGGGCAGCGCGCAATGTGGCAGGCAAGGTCATCTTCTACGCTGACCAGATTACCTCCTCTATGCAGCGGGCCATCGAGGAGACCAATCGCCGCCGCCTGATCCAGCAGAAGTACAACGAGGAGCACGGCATTACCCCGACCACAATCTACAAGTCCGTGGAGGACGTGCTCGGGGCTACGCGCGTGGCCGACGCCAAGGGGAGCAAATGGGCGCGGGCCGCAGAGCATACCCAATCGCTGACAGCCCGGTGGAAGAAAATGACCCCGATGGAGCGCGAGCAGCTTCTGGAGCAGTTAGAGGCGGAGATGCTGGAGGCCGCCCGCAGGTTGGAATTCGAGCGAGCGGCAGAGCTTCGTGACCAGATCGACGCTCTGCGGGGCAGAAGCCGAAAGCTGAAGGTGCAATTTTGAGCCCGGGGAAGGCAGTCCTTTGGAAACAAGACGGACGAGCACAATGAAGATATTGGTCGTCGGCGGAGGAGGCAGGGAACACGCTCTCGTCTGGAAACTCGCCCAGAGCCCCGAGGTGGAAAAGGTCTACTGTGCGCCTGGCAATGCGGGCATCGCCCAATTAGCCGAGTGCCACGACATCCCTGCCACCGACATCGGCCGTCTGCTCCAGTTTGCCAAGAAACGGCGGATCGACCTCACCGTGGTGGGACCAGAGGCCCCTTTGGTGCAGGGCATCGTGGACGAATTCCAGAAGAAGGGGCTACGCATCTTCGGACCGAGCGCGGCAGCAGCGGCACTGGAGGGGAGCAAGGCCTTTGCCAAGGAGTTCGCCCGGCGCCATGGCATTCCCACGGCGGCGTTCGCAGTGTTCACCGATGTCCAGGAGGCCTGGCGTTACATCGAGCGGCACCCCTTGCCTTTGGTGGTAAAGGCCGATGGGCTGGCCGCTGGCAAAGGGGCCATAGTCTGCGAGACTTTGGAACAGGCGCGCCAGGCGCTGGAAGCAATGATGGTACAGCACGTCTTTGGCGCCGCCGGCGAGGTAGTGGTCATCGAAGAGTTCCTGCGCGGCGAGGAGGCCTCCCTGCTGGTGCTCACGGACGGTGACTCGTACCGCTGCCTGGTGCCGGCCCAAGATCACAAACGCATTTTCGATGGGGACCAGGGCCCCAACACCGGAGGGATGGGAGCCTATGCCCCAACACCTGCGGTGGATGCGCACCAGCTTCGCCAGATCGAAGAGCAGCTTGTGAAACCCACGATCGAAGGAATGCGGCTGGAGGGCAGGCCGTACCGAGGCGTTCTCTACCTGGGGTTGATGCTCACCGCCCAGGGCCCTCGCCTGGTTGAGTACAACTGTCGCTTCGGCGATCCAGAAACACAGGCGGTCCTACCGCTTTTGGAGAGCGACCTGGCGGCGCTCATGAACGCCACCATCGATGGGCAGCTGGCGGGGGTGGAGCTCACCAATCGCAAGGGTGCAGCGGTGTGCGTGGTGCTGGCCTCGGCTGGGTACCCGGGCACCTATGAGAAACACAAGCCTATTACCGGTCTTGATCGGGATTTTCCGGACCACGTGCTGATCTTTCATGCTGGCACCAAGAGGAGCAACGGCCAGATTGTCACCGATGGCGGTCGGGTGCTGGGGGTCACGGCCGTGGCCGACAGCATCCCCCATGCTATCCGCGAGGCCTACGCTGCCATCACGCACATTACGTTCGACGGCGCCTACTACCGGAGGGACATCGGCGCGCGGGCATTGGAGCACTTGCGACGATCATCTTTGGGAAAGGGTCATCGCCAATGAAGATACTGGTCACGGGAGGGGCAGGATTTATCGGCAGCCATGTGGTAGACGCCTATCTTGCAGAAGGGCATGAGGTGACGGTGGTGGATAACCTCTCCACCGGCCGGCGCGAGAATGTCAATCCGAAAGCCCGGTTCTACCAAGTCGATATCCGCGATCAGGAGCTTGGCGCGGTGTTCGCAGAAGGACAATTCGACGTTGTCAACCATCACGCAGCGCAGATGGACGTGCGTCGCTCTGTGGAGGACCCGATCTACGACGCCCAGGTCAATGTGCTGGGCACCATCAATCTCCTTCAGAACTGCAAGAAGTACGGCGTGCGCAGCTTCCTTTTTGCCTCCACCGGCGGGGCAGTATACGGTGAGCAGTCCACCTTCCCCGCTGATGAGGAGCACCCCACCTGGCCTGCCTGTCCGTACGGCATCACCAAGCTGGCCTGCGAGAAGTACATTCACTTTTACGGCACAACCTACGGCATGCGCTACCTCATCCTGCGTTACGCCAACGTCTACGGGCCGCGGCAGAATCCGTTCGGCGAGGCGGGAGTGGTCGCCATTTTCGCCAGCCGACTTCTGACCGGCAAGGAGGCGGTCATTCACGGCGATGGTCTGCAGATGCGCGACTATGTGTACGTGGGCGACGTGGTGCGGGCCAATCTGCTTGCGCTGCACGCCTCCGGCAACGATTACCTGAACATTGGTACCGGCATCGAGACGGATGTGAACACGATCTTCGCCAAGCTGAATGCCCTGTGCGGGGCACAGCAGCCCGAAATTCATGATGCCCCAAAGGAAGGGGAACAGCGGCGTAGCGTGCTCAACATTGCCAAGGCCAAGGCAGTGTTGGGGTGGGAGCCCGAGGTCGGATTGGATGAAGGGTTGGCGCGCACCGTCGCCTGGTTCCGCGCGCAACTCGTGCCAGCAATGGGGTGATGAGTGAGTGAACCGCAGCAAAAACCTTGGCAGTTCCTGGAAGAAGAGGGCTTTGTCGCCTCCTCCGAGGCCATGCAGCGGGTGTTGCGGGCCGTAGAGCAAGTTGCACCCACCGACATCTCGGTGCTCATCACCGGCGAAAGTGGCACGGGCAAGGAGCTGATCGCCAAGGCCATCCACGCCGGCAGTCCACGCAAAGACCACCCCCTGGTAGTGGTGAACTGCGGCGCGATACCCGAAGGGATCTTGGAATCTGAGCTGTTCGGCCACGAGAAGGGCTCATTCACCGGCGCGGTTGGCACCAGGAAGGGGTACTTTGAGGTGGCCGACGCCGGCACTATCTTCCTGGACGAAATCGGCGAGATGCCCTTGGCGACCCAGGTGAAGATCCTGCGGGTGCTGGAGTACAAGGAGTTCATGCGCGTCGGCGGCAGCACGACTATCCACGTGGACGTGCGCGTGATCGCTGCCACCAACAAGGAGTTAGAGGCCGAAGTCAAGAGGGGCACTTTCCGCCAGGACCTCTTTTTCCGCCTCAATGCTGTCACTATCCACATCCCGCCATTGCGCGAGCGACGCGAGGACATCCGTCCCCTGGTAGACCTTTTTGCGCGCCGTTTTTGCCGCGAAAACCACATCGAATTCGAGGGGTTCACCGAGTCGGCTTACCACCTTCTGGAGAACTACAGCTGGCCGGGAAATGTGCGCCAGCTCAGGAACCTGGTGGAGAGCATCATTGTCCTGGAGAAGGGGAGGAGGATCGACGAGGAGATGCTCGCCCGCCATCTGCGGCCGTCCAGCGAAGGCGAGCGCAGCCTTCCGGTCCGTGTGGGCAAGACACCGGAGCAGGTCGAGCGGGAGTTCATTTACCGCGCCCTTCTGGAACTGCGCGACGAGATTGCCGAGCTGCGACGTTTGATCTATGATGGCCTGATTGCCCCCCGCGGCCTCATGCCGTGGCGATCTGCCCAGCGGGCGCCGGTAGTAGACGTGGCTGTGGATGAGGCGCAGGAGGCCCCGGTCCACGCCCTGCGCGACCGCGAGCGCGAGGCAATTCGCAAGGCCCTCCAGGCGGCGCACAACAACCGTCGCCAGGCGGCAAAGCTCCTCGGCATTTCTGAAAGAACCATCTATCGCAAGATCAAGCAGTATGGCTTGTGAACGCGCACAGCTTGCCGGCCTCTGCCTGCTGGCCATCTTCGTCACCTCCTGCGGGTACTATTCCTTTTCTCCGGGGAGCGCTTCTCACATCAAGACCATCGCCATCCCGCTGTTCGAAGACCGCACGGCGGAATTTGGAATCCGAGAGCAGCTCACCGAAGCGCTGGTGCAGGAGTTCACCCGGGACAACACCCTGCGCATTGTCGAGCGCGACGGCGCCGATTCGGTCTTGGAGGGGGTCATCGTCTCCGTCGTCGACCGCGCCGGCCCTTACGACAAGCAGGAGATGGTACAAGAGCTCAAGGTCTACGTGACCGTGGACGTACGCTACTTTGATTTGAAGAAGAATCAGGAGGTCTGGAAGGATCGCCTCACCCAATGGGGAGCCTACGACCCCAATGCCGGCGGCACCGCAGCGCGCCAGGAGGGGGTAAATGAGGCCATCCGTAAGCTGGTTACAGAGATCCTCAATCGCACTGTTTCGGGATGGTGAAAAGGACCTTTGGCGCATGAAACTGTCAGCATGTGTGGCCTTTGTGCAGTATAGAACGGTACCGCGTGGCACAGCGCTGGTCAGGTGGACGCGGTCATCTTTGCTCATGGGGACGATTCTCTAATGCGGGGAAGCCATATGACGACACCATCACATATTGCCGAAAACATCGTTCGCGAGTTGGAGCCGCTGCTCGCCGCCCATCCGGACTCTATGCGCTTTGCGCGCTTGGCAGATGCCTACATCACCATCGGTCGCCCGGACAAGGCGGTGGAGCTGTGCGAGCGGGGGCTAAAGCACCACCCGAGGTACGCGACCGGCAAGCTGGTACTGGCCAAGGCGTTCCTTGCCCAGCGCGAGCACACGAAGGCGCTCCACACCTTGAAGTCGCTGTTGGACCTTGACCCTCGCCGCCCTCTGGGCTGGAAGTACTATGGCGACCTGCAGCATACTTTGGGCAGAGAGGAAGCGGCACAGATGAGTTACGGCGAGCTCCTGGCGCTGGACCCCTTGAATGAGGACGTGCGCGCGATGCTGAGCGCCTTGCGCCAGCAAGCGGTGCGGCCCGCCGAGGAGGCGCCTCCGTCTGAGCTGGCCGCTCCGCAGGTTGAGGAGGCAGAGTCTGCTCCGGCCGAATCGGTCGAGGATCGCTTCTCCTACATTTTGGACGACATCTTTCGGGAGGAAGAAGAGGCCACGCCTGCCATTGAGGAGGAGGAACCCGGCCCGAGGCAAGCTGCAGAGCTGCAGGACATCTTTTGGCCAGAGCCTGAGGCTGGTCCTGGCGAACCACCCCCGCCTCCGCCACCTCCGCCTGCGCCGGAAGTGGCACTCGAGCCTTTTGTCGAGGAACTGTTTGAGGCAGAAGGAGCGGAAGAAGAGGAGGTTCCACCTCCGGCCCCGAAGCCGGAACCACCCGTGGAGCCCCAGCCCGCAGACCAGGAGGAGCGCATCGTGACGCCCACCTTGGGGGAGATCTACGCGGCGCAAGGACAGTATGCCAAGGCCATTAGTGTCTTCACCCTCCTTGCGCGCAAGCACCCTGACAACCCGCGCTTCAAGGAGAGGATCGAACAGCTGCAACGCAAACTGGAAGAGTCTACCGGCAGACAACAGGAGGACACGCCCTGACATGTTGAGGGGCCGGTGGGCGTGGGAAGTGAGGTGGGTGCGGTGAAAATCCTGATGCTTTTGCCCCAACCATTCTTTGAGCCTCGAGGCACATCCTTCAGCTCGCTTCATCGCCTTCGCACGCTGGCCGACATGGGTCACCGAGTTGACCTACTCACTTACCCCTTTGGCCAGGACATCGCCCATCCAAACGTGCGCATCGTGCGCATCCCACGCCTGCCATTTATCAGGGGCGCTCGGGTGGGGCCCTCGAAGGAGAAGCTGCTCCTGGATCTAGTCTGGATGATCCCTTATTCGGTGCGCATGGTAGTGAGCACCCGTTACGACCTCATTCACTCCCACGAAGAGGCCTGCTTCTGGGGAGCAGCCTTGGCGCAGTGGCGGGGGATTCCCCATCTGTATGACATGCATTCCAGCCTGCCACAGCAGCTGCTCAACTTCAAGTTCACCACGTCCCGCTTGGCCCTGGGCTTTTTCCGCTGGGCGGAGAAAAAGACGCTGCGCTCGGCGCGGGGCGTAATCGCCATCTGTCCGGAGCTGGCCAATCACGCTACCGCACTGGCACCGCACACCCCAATCGCCGTCATCGAGAACGTCTTGGAGCTGGAACCTCCTGCGGATGTGCTGCCCGCGGCGCCCGAAACTCTACGCCGCCAGTACCATCTGCACGGTCGCAAGGTTGTGCTCTACACCGGTACCTTTGAGCCCTACCAGGGCATTGAGCTGTTGATTCGGGCGGCCCGCCAGGTGGTAACACAGATGCCAAAAACGAGCTTCGTGTTGGTCGGTGGTAGACCCGAACAGGTTGCCTGCTACCGACAGCTCGCCGAGGAGCTGGGAGTGGGGCCTCACTGCGTTTTTGTGGGTGCAGTGCCACCGGAGAGGATCAGAGACTTTTACGCCGTGGCCGACGTGCTGGTGAGCCCCAGGTTCGAAGGCAACAACACGCCGCTCAAGATCTACTCCTACCTGCGCTCAGGGATCCCCATTGTGGCCACAGACCATGTAACGCACACCCAGGTCTTGAACGATCGGGTGGCCATCCTCACGGCAATCGACGCATCGTCGCTGGCCGAAGGCATCGTCCGCGTGCTGGCCGACCCGTCACTGGCTCGACGCATTGCCACGGCGGCCCAAAAGCTCGCTGCGGAGAAATACAGTCCCGCCGTGTACCACGCCAAGCTCCGGGCCCTGTTGGCGCAGGTGACCAACACACCCCCCGCGCGCAGGGAAGGCCTGGCAGAAGTTCTAGATTCACCGACCGCCACCACGTGAGCACAGTTGTTTTTTGGGTTCTACGCGACAGGAGAAAGTGGACTGCATGAAACGTGACCTGAAGGCACTTGCCGACCGAGTCTATGACGTGCTGATCGTAGGAGGGGGGATTTACGGGGCTGCTGCCGCCTGGGAGGCATCGCTGCAGGGTCTGTCGGTGGCCATCATCGAACGCGCTGACTTTGCTTCGGGAACCTCCGCCAACAGCTTGAAAATCATCCACGGGGGGCTCCGGTATCTCCAGCATTTGGATTTGAAGCGGGTGCGCGAGTCAGTGCGCGAGCGACGCATCCTCCTTTCGATTGCCCCGCATTTGGTGCACCCCCTGCCCTGCGTAATGCCCACCTACGGACACTTGATGAAAGGCAAGGAGGTCATGCGCCTCGGCCTCTTGACCAATGACCTCTTTAGCATCGACCGCAACCGCCTGGCAGACCCTGACAAGTGGATACCTGGCGGGCGGATCATCGGGCGCAAGGAGCTCCTTGAGCTGCTGCCCGGGGTGGATCCGCAAGGGGTGACCGGCGGCGCCTGTTGGACCGACGCGCAGATGTACAACTCCGAGCGCCTGACGCTGGCCTTCCTTCTTTCTGCCGCGTCCAAGGGAGCACAGCTGGCCAACTATGTGCACGCCACCTCGCTCCTTAGCAAGGAGGGGCGCGTGACAGGGGCCCGCGTGCAAGATACGCTCTCGGGACAGGAGTTTGACATTCGCGCCCGGCTGGTGGTCAATGCCGCCGGCGGCTGGGTCAACGAGCTGCTGGCTGCCAGCGGTGTGGCTCGGGTGCCACTTCTTCTGTCAACCGCCATGAACGTCATCATTCGCAAGCAGCTGCTCAACGGATACGCGGCGGGGGTGTACGGCCGCTTCACCTACCCCATTCCGGCTGGAGGCAGCCACAGCGGACGCCACGTGTTGTTCACGGCGCCATGGCGGGGATACACCATCATCGGCACCTTCCACCGACCTTTTCACGAGGCGGAGGTGCGCTTGCAAGTGACCGAGCAGGAGATAG
Organism: bacterium; assembly: GCA_037445575.1. GTDB lineage: Bacteria > Zhuqueibacterota > Zhuqueibacteria > JANLFK01 > Oleimicrobiaceae > Oleimicrobium. Next base: position 5,638 of record JBBIKH010000035.1, on the reverse strand, counting down.
AACAGTTCCTCCAGGAGGTCAATAGCGCTTATCCCGGAAACCCTGTCAGCGAGGATGATGTGGTCTTTGTGCACAAGGGCTTTCTGCCCATGGACGGCATCAACCCCAAGACCGGTGAGGTCCAGCTGACAAAGCATTACCGACTCGTTGACCACAAACGCCTCGGCGGCCCCGAAGGGTTGATCACCGTGGTTGGCGTCAAATACACCACGGCACGGGACGTGGCGGAAAAGCTGGTGGCTCTTGCGCTGAGAAAGCTCGGCAAGACCAGCAGCGGCAGCCCTTCGCGGAAACTGGCGCTCATCGGCGGGGATATTCCGCGCTTTGCCACCTTTGTGGAGGAGGCCGTCGCGCGAAGGCCTGCAGAGCTTTCCCCCTCCCAGGTCCGTCGCCTCGTGTTCAACTACGGTTCGGAATTCCCACGCATCTTAGCTTACGGGCAGGAACGGCCGGCGCTGGTCTCACCCCTCCCAGGATCGGCAGATGTACTGCAGGCGGAGGTGGTCCACGCAGTACGGGAGGAGATGGCCTGCAAGGTATGCGACACCGTTCTCCGGCGCACGGACCTGGGCAGCGCCGAATACCCAGGGGACCAGGCCGTTCGCTCGTGCGCTGAGATCATGGCGAAGGAGCTGCAGTGGCCGGCCTCGCACATGGAGCGCGAGCTGGAGGAGATCAGGCGCTTCTACGCGCCCGTTCGCCATGTGACGGCCGCAGCTGTCCTGCGAAGTCAGCCCACCCGCTTCGGTCCGCCCTGACGTCTAGTCCGCGCGCGGAGCCCAATGGACACAGGCATCCGAGGGCCGATGGCTAGTCCCAAGCTCGTGGTGCTGCTGGCGCCTCGGAGCCTGGTAGCCATCGCCACGCTACAGGTGGGCCCCTTGTCCAACCTCAATACCCTTTTGCCTTGGCTCAACGGGCGCCATAAGCGCGCTCCCCATCGTCGCGCAGGCCGAGGTCTGGCCCGCGACGTCAAGGACAATAGTCAACGCGGTGATTGCCGACCTGCTGCTACTGCACACCTGCCGCCCGAAGGCGTTGCGGGGTTAGCTGCTACCACCTACCCGCGGCGTGGAGAATGGTGCTGCAGGGCAATGAGGAGGCAAGCGGGAAGGGCCCCGTTAGGTCCGGAGCAGTCGCTACAACGCAAAACGGCGAAGCTGCTCTGCGTCCACCACCTGGTCAATCCAAGGGAGGGGTGACGACCAATCGAGGAGCCCCAGAAACAGGCGGAATCCGGAAGAGCAGTGCCCTTTGCCCAGGCGGAAGAAGCTCACCAACCACTGGGGGTCACTCCTGCAGATCACTTCCATGCCTGTGATGCTCCTGCCCACAGGTCTGGGCTCCTGAGAAGGCCAGTGCCAGGGGCTCGTGGAGACTACGTAGGACCACTCTTCCACATGACCCCCGAAGAAGAGGTAGTAACGGCCGTCCATCTCCTGCACATTACTGGACTCGCAAGGTGTCAGGTCTTTGGCTACGTAGCAGGGGCCGCAATCACGCCAATCGACCAGGTTACGTGAGGCAGCCAGGGCCACGCAGGCTCGCCCCTCCTTGGTGATGGCGGTATAGTAGAGGAGGAACTCCTCACCGACCCGGAGCACGTGCGGGTCGCGGCAAGAAGAGCCTCCGCTCGTGGGGCAAAAGGCCCAGCCGTATTCCTCGGGACGGATCACAGGTCCGTCCTCCACGCGTTCCCAGGTGAACAGGTCATCGGAGACTGCCAGTCCGATGCGCTGCGTGTTGTCGTTGGTGCAGCCGGTGTACAGCATCCAGTAGCGGCCGGCGTGCGCCAGCACAAACGGGGCAATGACATGACCCCCATCCCAGCTTCCAGGCCTCACGTAGAGGCAGGGCTCGTGGGTCTGCCATCGGATGAAATCGGCAGTGGTTGCGTGTCCGAGCCACAGTTCGTTGCCTGGCAAGCAGCAGCTCACGTCAGGCGTGCCGGCAATGTGGAAGAGGTGATACAGGCCCTCTGCCTTGATGAAGCAGTGGTCCTTGAGGTAGAAGCCATTGGGAGCATACCCCACCTGCAGCCAGTCCATCTGGGAAAGGTTTTGCCCCAAGAGTGCGTCACGGTAGCACTGGTAATCGAGGTTGGGAATGTCCATCCAGTTCCTTTCCGGCGAATAAAGCCCCTCACAGTTCAAGCAGCCGCTGGGCGCCTCGCAGACGAAATGTACCTTTAGCCAGATGGAACAGCGCGTAGAGCTCCATTGCGAACGGCAGGTAGCCCAAATATCCGAGCACCGGCATCTCAAAAAGGCGCGGGCGCCCCACAAATGGCACCTGGTAGATCCACTTAGGGTAGGACCAATAGTTCCACATCTCCCAGAAAAGGGCGCATAACATCACCCCGCCCCACAGCGCCCACACTTGCCGCCAGTTGCCTCGACCCACCTCCAGAAGGAGTGAGTTCCGCCCCGTCCACGCGTTGATCGGATCAACAATCAAAAACAGAGACAACCATACGAGCGGGAAAAAGTACTTTGGTAGAAGTAGGACCAGTCCGAGCATAACGCATCCCAGGGGCAGGACCGCCACAAGAGCGCCTTGCCCCATGCGTCTTTCAGGCGGTGATTCTCTCCGAACATGCAAAGCGCACCCAACCAACTCCGCGCTGGTAAAGACCGCCGGCATGACCGTTGAGAAGCTGAGGGAGGCGAGGACCACGTAGGCGAGAGTCGACACCTCTTCCCGACCGAGGTATTGCCAGTTCTGAGTGCGGAGATTGATCGTTTCAAATAGCCACCAGGCCGGGACCGAGAGGACAAAAAGCCAGCCATAGGCCCACCCGCCGCGCGTGAGGGGCGAGCTCCCCTTGCAGGAGGCCACCAGAGCATCGACACTCAGACAGTAGCCGAGCCAGAGAGGGACAAAGAGCAGGTGCGTGCGCATACCTTGCATGCACCAGTTGAGAGGCCAACATATGGCCACCAGCGCCAGGCCGAGCCACAGGTGCAGAGGCGGGTGGTGCCATTTCCGCCCCCCATGAGTCATTGGGGTGTTGTCCATCTTCCTGTCCATCTCCCGCAGATGGCCCCCCTCTATGTGCATCGGACGAAGGCTCCCCTCTGCAGCGCTGATGAGCCGACCCTAGCACCGTCATGGCCTACAGGGAAGGGAGGGTAGTGAGGGAAAGCTTAGGTGCCTTCATCCAAGGAGGTGGGACCGCCCTCGTGGATCCTCCCCCGCCGCCGGCGAAAGCTCTCGGCCACTTTGAGGCGCACCATGGCGCGATGGAGCGCGGCCTCAGCCCGGGCAAAGTCCACTTCCTCTTCGGTACGCCCTTGCAGGCGCGCTTCTGCCCGCCGCCGGGCCGCCTCTGCCCGCTCGACGTCGATCTCTTCAGCACGCTCTGCGCTATCGGCCAGCACGGTCACCCTATCCGGAAGAACCTCCATGAAGCCACCGCCAATGGCAAAGACCTCTTCTTCGGCGCCGCGCTTGACGCGCAGCTCCCCGGGAACCAGCGCCGTGATCAAAGGGGCATGGTGGGGGAGGATGCCCAGCACGCCCTCCGCGCCCGGGGCGATCACCATGTCCACGTCGCCAGAAAAGGCGACGCGCTCCTGAGTGACGATTTCCAACCGCAAGGGCATGTCCCGCTACCCGCGCATGCTCCGACCCACCTCGATGGCCTCGTCGATAGTGCCCACCATGTAAAAGGCTTGCTCAGGCAAATCGTCCAGTTTCCCTTCCAAAATCATCTTGAAGCCGCGCACTGTTTCGTGGACCGGCACGTAGCGGCCCTCCCGCCCGGTGAACTGCGATGCCACAAACATGGGTTGCGAGAAGAAGCGCTGTATCTTGCGCGCCCGGGCCACCACGAGCTTGTCGTCCTCGCTCAACTCATCGATCCCCAAAATGGCGATGATGTCCTGCAGGTCTTTGTAGCGCTGCAGCACCTGTTGCACGCCACGGGCGACGCGGTAGTGCTCCTCACCCACAATGCGCGGGTCGAGAATGCGGCTCGTGGAAGCCAGTGGGTCCACGGCCGGGTAGATCCCCTGCTCGGCAATGGACCGCTCCAAGGAGATGGTGGCATCCAGGTGGGCAAAGGTGGTCACCGGCGCTGGGTCGGTGTAGTCGTCGGCCGGAACGTACACGGCCTGCATGGAGGTAATGGAGCCTCGCTTGGTGGAGGTGATGCGCTCCTGGAGCTCCCCCATTTCGGTACCAAGGGTGGGCTGGTAGCCGACCGCGCTGGGCAGGCGGCCCAACAGCGCCGATACCTCCGAGCCGCTCATCACGAAGCGGTAGATGTTGTCGATGAACAGCAACACATCCCGCCCTTGGTCGCGAAAGTACTCGGCCATGGTCAGGCCGGTGAGGCCCACGCGGAGGCGCACCCCAGGCGGCTCGTTCATCTGACCGAAGACCATCACCGTTTTGTCCAGAACCCCCATCTCCTTCATTTCGTGCCAGAACTGCGTCCCCTCGCGGGTGCGCTCGCCCACGCCGGCAAAGACGGAAAAGCCGCCATGCTCCTTGGCAAGGCTGAACATGAGCTCGGCGATGATCACCGTCTTGCCGACGCCCGCGCCGCCGAACACCCCCGTCTTGCCACCTTTGGTGAACGGGGCCACCAGGTCGATGACCTTCAGTCCGGTTTCAAACAATTCGGCCTGTGTGACCTGTTCCTCGAAGGGTGGCGCCGGGCGGTGGATGGGGTAGTACTGCTCGGCCTCCACTGGCCCGGCGTTGTCGATGGGCTTGCCCAGTACGTTGAACATCCGCCCCAGGGTCTTGGGCCCTACCGGCACCTTGATGGGCCCACCGGTGTCAATGACCCGCATGCCGCGGCGCAAGCCGTCGGTGGTGTCCATGGCCACACAGCGCACCCAGTCGTCGCCCAGGTGCTGCTGGACCTCCAGCACCAGGGGCTCTTGTCCGTCCCGCGCCACTTCCAGCGCATGGTAGATCTCGGGCAACTGGCCGCCGGGAAACGCCACGTCGACGACCGCGCCCAGCACCTGAACGATCTGGCCTGTACTCGCCTGTGTCATCCTTGTGCTCACTCTTCTCCTTCTGAACTGCGGGCCGTCAGCCCTTGAGTGCCTCTGCCCCGCCGGCAATGTCCAACATCTCTCTGGTGATCGCCTCCTGCCGCGCCCGATAATACTGCAGGGTAAGGTGCTCCACCAGCTCGGCAGCGCTCTCGGTGGCATTGCGCATTGCCACCATTCGCGCACTGTGCTCGCTTGCCTGCGCTTCCAACACCGCCTGATAGATTTGGAGTTCCACGAAACGCGGTAGCACGACAGTGAGGATAGCCTGCGGATTCGGCTCGTAAATGTACTCCAGCGCCGCTCGCGGCGGCAAATCGACGAGGAACCGGTCCAGCACCGATCCCTGCAGCCGCCCTGGCGTGATGGGCAGCAGTGGGCGCACCACGGGCCGTTGGGTGAGCGTGCTGATAAACTCGGTGTAGATCAACCACACCTGGTCGCAGATGCCGCGCGTAAAGTCCTCAATGACGGTGCGAGCGATGGGTGTAGTGTCCAACAGCGTCGGGTGCCGCGAACCGAGGGAGAACTCCGCCACCACCCGGGCGCCATGGCGGATCAAAAAGTCGCGACCTTTTCTCCCCACCGCACAGATGGACGTGGGGACGGTCGCCTGCTTCAGAAAC
>JBBIKH010000034.1:15168-20279 GCA_037445575.1 bacterium | reverse complement strand
CTCCTCCAACAAAACCCCACCCCTCCCCCTGGTAAGGTCTTGCCCGACTATGTCAAAAAATCTGTTTTTCTCTTTTTTCTTGGGGGGGCCAGACGAGCAAGGGAAGGCCTGGTCTGCGCGGGCCGACGGCGCTCTGTCGAGCTCTGGGCAAGGGGCACCGGGCGGCGCGCGCTCGCCCGAACTCCGGCAACGCCCGCTGTGCCCTATCCTGTTGTCCTGTGGTTCACTGTGCTTCAGACTTTAGGAGGGAGGTTGTGAGTTTTTCGCCAGCCGGGTGAACAAAAGGCGCACACTGGCGCAGCACCTTCCTGCACCACCACAGAGGGGATTTGAACTTGCATTTGTCATGAGGATTTGTAGATTACGCACTGCAGCCCACTGCGGACGACGAGAATGCATCCTCGGGGGGCAAAGCGAGACAGGTGAGAGCATGAGCGCATTGGCATGTCTGGGCGGAAAACCAGTGACAAAGGATTTGCTTGCCGGTTGTCGCCTCAGCAGACGCGCCGACCTGGAGCGCAAGTACCTGTTGCAGGCTTACGAGAGCGGCGTGTGGGATGATTGGCCGGGCGTGGACTCGATGGCAGCGCGCTTTGCCCGGGAATGGGCGACCTTTCACGACTCTGCCCATTGCGCCTTGCTCACCAACGGCACCCACAGCCTGCAAGTGGCACTGGAGGCCTTGGACATCGGCGCCGGTGATGAGGTGATCGTACCGGGTTTGACCTGGCAAGCCACTGCTGCCGCCGTCTGCGATGTGAATGCGGTCCCGGTGCTGGTAGATGTGGAGCAAGACACCATGTGCATCGACCCTGCTGCCGCCGAGCAGGCCATTACGCCACGTACGCGGTCCATCATTGCCGTGCATCTCTACCATCGCCTGGCCGATGTGGAAGCTCTGAGCCGCCTGGCCGACAGGCACGGTCTCCACCTCATCGAAGACTGTGCCCATGTGCATGGCTCGCAGTGGAACGGGCGAGGTGTTGGCACCTGGGGGGTATTTGGCTCGTTCAGCTTCCAGAGTTCCAAGCTGGTCACCTCCGGCGAGGGGGGAGCCCTGCTCATGCAGGACGAAACGCTGTACTGGAGGGTGGTGAGCCAGCGACTATGCGGCCGGGAGGTGCACCCGGGCGTCAGGGTGCACAGCGGCAACTACCGGATGACTTCCCTTCAGGCAGCAGTGCTTCGCGGGCAGCTGGCGGCGCTACGAAGAAATGCCCCGCTCCTGGACCGGAATGGCTTGGCGTTGGACAAGGCAGTGGCAGAAGCCCCAGGGGTGCGGCCGCTGCGCCGCGATCCACGCATCAGCCGCCAGTGCAGCTACGCGTTCGCCTTCCTGTACGACCCAGAGGCCTTTGATGGGCTGAGTGCCCCGTTGTTTCGGCAGGCGTTATCCGCTGAACTCGGTGTCACCTTCGACACCACCTACACCCCTCTCAACCACAGCGAGGTTTACTTTCCCCACACCAAGCGCAGACACCAGCTCAGCAAAGGCTACGTGCGCGCCATAACGCCGGCGCGGTGGCGGCTTCCTGTGGCCGAGTGCCTCCATCGCCATCGAGCGGTGCTTGCCCCGTGGAGAATTCTCGCGTGCCCGCCGCAGCGTGCTCCGCTATTGAGGGAGGCGATCGCAAAGATCCACAAGCACCGGACGGACTTGCTGGCAGCACAGAGACGGCAGGAGAGGAGAGATGGAGATTGAAGAGTTCTGGGCGCCGTACCAGGGTGCGGTGTCGCTGACCTTCGACGATGGCACCCCCGAACAGTTGGAGCGAGCGGTCCCCATCCTGGATCAGTTCGACCTGAAGGCGACCTTCTACATTCTCCCTCAGGGGGAGGATTGGCAGAGCCGCTGTTTGCCATGGCGAGAGGTCGCCGCAAACGGCCACGAAATCGGGAACCACTCCTTGTCCCATGTTTGCTCCTGCAACGTGGGCTCCATCCCTCGCTCCTTGGAGTCCATGACTCTGGCGGAGATAGAGGAGGATATTCTCGCGGCGCAGGCGCGGCTGCAAACCATCGCTCCCCATCAGCGCTACTGGACGTTTGCCTACCCTTGCTCCGGCACCTATGTGGGCAGAGGCAAGAATCGCCAGAGCTACGTGCCTGTGGTGGCGCGACATTTCTTGGCGGGCCGCACCGTAGGAGAATACGGATTCGGCAATTCGCCTGCCCTGGTGGACTTGGCGTGCGTCTGGGGGCTGAGCGTCGAGCGGATGAGCGGCTTTGAGATGATCGGTCTGGTGGAAGAGCTTACGGCGCGTGGGCAGTGGGTGGTCCTGGTCTTCCACGAAATTGACGGCCAGAGGCTCACCGTAGGCAGCCATGATTTCCGGCAGCTCTTGGGCTACCTCCGGCGTCGTGACAAAGAGGTGTGGACTGCGCCCGTCTTTGCGGTGGCAAAACGAATCGCCGAGTTTCAGGCAATGCTCGCTAGCTATGCGGAGAACCGGCAGGTGCCGTAACGGAGGATCAGGCAGATGCAGACACAGGGAGAACCATTGGTGAGGGAAGTGCAGCACTTTCGGCAACCGTGGCTGTGGGCGTTGGTGGCACTGCTTGCTGCGCTCAGTTGGTACGGTTTCATCGTGCAAATCGTCATGCATCAGCCCGTTGGAGACCACCCTGCGCCCGATGTCTCGGTAGTGTTGGTTTGGCTGATTTTCGGCATTGGTGCGGTTATTTTCTTTTGGCGCGCGCGGCTGATCACCGAGGTAAGGCCCGACGGGCTATACGTCCGGCTTGTGCCTTTTCATGGCAGGTTCAAAAGGTATGCTTTCAGCAGCATAGGACGCTTCGAGGCTTGCACCTACCGGCCGATCCGCGAGTATGGCGGGTGGGGCATCCGCTATGGCAGAAAGGGCAAGGCGTACAACGTCAGCGGCAACCGCGGCCTGCAGTTAGAGTTCACCGACGGCAAGCGACTGTTGATAGGCTCCCAGCAGCCGGAAGTGCTGGCGCGCGCCATGCAGGAAGCCTCTGGCCGACGATGAGCTGGGAGCCCGGGGTTGAGGCCGATGTGACCCCAAGGCGCAGGGCGCGGTGTCGGCTGGCCGATGTTTCTTAGCAATGACTCGCAGAGCGAGGTGCAGCAGTGAGGAGACTGTTCGGGGTGGAGTACCGCACCACTGACTATGTCGTCATCGATCTGGAGGCGACCTGCTGGCGGGAGCGGACTCCGCGGCAAGCCATGGAGGCCATCGACATCGGGGCGGTGCGCATGGATGGAGAGACGCTGCGCGTCTATGACGAGTTCAGCACGTTGGTGCGGCCGGTAGAGCACCCAGAGTTGAGCGACTTTTGCCGGCGGCTGACGCACCTTAGACAGCGGGATGTGGAGGAGGCGCCCCATTTCACCGTTGCCTTGGCCCAGCTGGTGGAATGGCTCGGTCCGGATCCCGTGCTCTTTTGCTCGTGGGGTACCTTTGACCGCACCCAGTTGCGCATCGACTGCCAGCGGCACGGCGTGCCGTTCCCCATGGTGCTATCTCAGCATCTCGACCTGAAAAAGGCGTTTGCCGAGTGGCGGCAACACAACCGCGTGGGGCTAAAGAAGGCTTTGCAGCTCTTAGACATGCCCTTTGTTGGCACACCCCATCGCGGAATTGACGATGCCCGGAACGCGGCCAGGATCGCGCAGATTATGTTTACGGAGTTGCTGCGCCAAGGGTACTTCGAGTTCACTGCAGTGAGCAGGCCCGGGCCGGCCTAAGGGAACGCAAAGGACAGGTGAACGGGCGTGCAGCAGAGGAAGACGCACAAGGAAGGCAGCGCACGGTTGAGCAAGAGGCCGCCTCGCATAGGCTTGGCCAGGGCGCTGTCCAGGCTCGGGTACTGTTCCCGCACCGCCGCGCGCAAGCTCATTACCGAAGGGCGGGTGCGCGTGGACGGAAGGGTCAAGCGCGACCCAGAGGCACCTGTGCACCTGGAGCGAAATCTTATCGAGGTAGATGGACAGTTGGTCACCTCCGCTCCCCGTGTTTACCTCATGCTGCACAAGCCTCGAGGCCTGGTGACCACGGCCGCCGATGAGCGCCGGCGCGGCACCGTCTACGATTGCCTGAAACAGGCAGTGCTACCGTGGGTCTCGCCGGTAGGACGGCTCGACCGCGACAGTGAGGGGCTGCTCCTTTTCACCAACGATCACCTTTGGGCGGCCGGTCTTCTTGACCCAGCCTCGAAAGTATGGCGCACCTACCAAGTGGAAGTGAAGGGGCACCTCCGCCCTGAGCAACTGCGGGTAATGCGAGCAGGCGTGGCCACAGCTTCCGGGGAGACGCTCTCGGTGCATCGGGCGCGCCTGATCGGCCAAGGTCCCACTGGTTGTGTGCTGGAGCTTGTGCTCGTCGAAGGGAAGAACCGCCATATCCGCCGGCTCCTGGCAGCCATGGGCCTCGAGGTGACGCGCCTGGTTCGGGTGGCGTTCGGACCGCTGCGACTGGGAGAGCTCAAGCCGGGAGATTGGCGTCACTTGACCAGGGAGGAAGTGCGAAGGCTGGCCAGGGCCATCGCACCCCATCTGCGGCAAAACCTCTTCGACTGAGGCTACTCAAAGGTAGAGGGGCGTTCTTGCTAACGCCAAGGACCTACACCGGCCCATCAGGCTCCTGCGAGCCGCCGCGTCCTGGCTCTTCGAATGGGTGACGACCGATCAAGGTTCGGCTCACGTGGCGCCGAAATTGTTGCCCGCCACGCGACGGGGGTCCTCAGCCGCCATTTCTTCCCGGCGATCCGGTGTGTGCTTTGCCGGTTAAGGCATAACGCAGCGAAGCTGCTACGACCACGGCGATCACCGCACCCAGCGCCACGTATGCCAGCGGCGGCCACGAAGGTCGCTCCCCCTGGGCATAAGAATGCAGGCCCGTCAGGTAGTAGTTCACCCCGAAATAGGTCATAAGCACCGAGCCAAATCCTATCACCGCTGCCACGGAGAACAGCACCTCTCCGGCCAGGCGCGAGACATGGCGCAGGTGGAGGATCACCGTATACGTGAGGATGGTGACGAGGGTCCAGGTCTCCTTGGCGTCCCACCCCCAGTATCGGCCCCAGCTCGCGTTGGCCCAAATTGCGCCGAACATGGTCCCGACATTGAGGAGCACGAAACCGAGGCG
>JBBIKH010000034.1:0-15158 GCA_037445575.1 bacterium | reverse complement strand
AGGTCAGCTCGGCGACTGCGACATGCAAGCGCGCGCTGGCCCGCCGAGGCGCACAGGCCTGCAGCGCCAAACTCAGCAGAGCCACCAGCGCGCCGAGCCCCAAGAAGCCATAGCTGGCGGTGATCGTGGAGACGTGAATCACCAGCCATTTGGACTTGAGCACCGGCACCAAGGGTGTGATCTGGGGGTCCATGCCGCTGAGGTGGGCGACGAACAGCGTAGCCGCCGCCAACAGGGAGGTTGCTGCCGGCAGCCAAAGACTGCGCCGCGACAAGATCACACCCGCAAGTGCAGCAGCCCAGGCGATGTAGACGGTCGCCTCATACGCGTTGCTCCAGGGCGCATGGGCTGAGGCGTACCAACGCAGGGCCAGGCCGCCTGTGTGGAGCAAAAAGGCCGCGAGCAGCACCACCCGCACGCCTTGCACAAGCGTCGGCGCGGGCGACCGTCCTCGCACCGTGACCGCCAACGCCAAGGCCAGTACCCCGATGCCGACGACCAGATAGACGAACAACAAGCGCTGAAACGGTTGCAGGCGATTGAGCACAATCTCGGTGCGGAGGCGCGCCGCCGGGGGGAGAAGAGCCTTGGCGTATCGCTGCTGGTAAGCCCTCATGCGCTGGAGGGCGCGGTCTGCCTCCTGCCACGACGCACCCTGTTCTGCACGCCGGACTGCAGCGAGATATGCCTCGTAGAGCGCCCGCACCTCCTGCGCGTCATCCCCCTTCAGCTCCCTTTGCGCCTGGTTGTAGGAGAGCCAGCGCGCCGGTTGCTCCGGGTCTGGAAAGAGCCGCGGCAGCAGGCCCCTGAAGATCAGGTAGCAGATGCTCGCCCGTTCGTCGATCCTGAGCACCTCGCGGTCCCGACGATCCATGGCAGCGGCCTGCTTTCGCTGCACTGCCCGCAGTAGCTCTACCAGACGGTAGCGTCCATCGGCGTCGAAAAAGTCCACGAAGCGCGCCCGCTGTTGATCGGGCGAAAGGCCCAGTAGTTGCCTGATGGTTGTGTCCTCAACACGAATCAAGGGCACATGACGCCACTGGTCGGGGTGAGTCATCATCCCCAGGAGCACTTCGCCCGCTGGTCGGGCTTGCACCTGGTGCGCATGGGCGACCTTTTGCACGATCTCGCGGGCGAATGTGTCCATGGGTTTGAAGCGGCCGTCTGCGTCTAGGACCGGGAGCCGGGCGAATGCCTGCAGGTGCCCTTGCCTCCCGCCTCCCGCATCCGGGCGCAAAGTAACAAGCGTGGCAACAAGGGCGATAACTAACGTCAGGCCCACCGCGATGGCAAGTGCGCCACCGGGCGCCGGGGCACCGTCCTTCGCTTTGGGCTTGCTCCGCAAGGAGCCAACGACCCAGCTCAGCAAGCCGCAGGCGAGCAGAACAAATCCCGCATACACCACGGGCGTGCCTGGGTCCACGGTCACGTTGAGAATCGTCCCCTGCTCGTCGTCATCGTAGGAGGCCTGGAAGAAACGGTAACCCCGATGGCGCAGCGGGTGGTTCATGAACACCTCCGCCGGGCGCTCTATGCCGCGCTCGCGGTCAACCACTTCCAGCTTGCTGATGAACATCGACGGCCGGTCAGAACCCGGATAGCGCTCGATGACAAAGTCCTTGAGGCGAAGGCCGAAAGGCATTTGCAGCCAGATGGAACCAAACTGCAGCGTGACTTCCAAACCCCCAAGGGTCAGCCTTTGCGGTTCTCCCGGTGTTCCCGCGCCGCCAAACAGGGATAGCACTTGGCGCTCGCTTCCCGATTCCAGCTCCAGCTCCAGGGCTTGGCCCACGTCTTTTTCATCCACGGCCGGCTGGACCTGATCGGCAGGAATGGCCGCAATGCGCGCGTGCGGCAGATAGGCACGCAAGGCGAACTTTACCCCATCCACGGCATATAGCTGGAGCGGCTGCAGCAGATGGTCGCGCCCTGCCTCAAGGAGCACCGCTGTGGTATCGCGCATCGCCACTTGCGCTACCGGCTGCGAGGAGCGAAACGTTAGCGAATCCCCCCTGCCGGCGAGGTGCACTACCGGCAGGGAGTCCGCTCTCGACACCTCGTACGCAAACACCACATGCCCCACCTGCACGTGTTGGCCTGGGCGAAGGGGTATCAGGCGCCTGCTTGATCCTTCCACTGCCGTAAGCAGCAAAGCTGGCCCTTCCATAGGATCAGGAACAATCGTGGGCGCCGCATCAGGGATGAAGCGCAGGGCACGCCACGCCAGCCGGCTTCCTCCCACCGGCACACGGCCCTTCAGATGCGGCCTCTTGCGCGGAGAAAAGAATGCCGCCACGCGCTGCGAGAGCTGCTCCTGGCCCTTGGCTGCCGACAGGGTGAGGTAGGCGCGCTCTGAGAGGAACGATGAGGTGGTCTCCCCTTCGCGGATGTGGAGGAATCCCTGGTGGCCACCGTACTTGGTGATTGCCGTCCCGAGCAGAACCACGGCGACCCCCGCGTGGATTAGCCCGGAGGGCCATCGGTCAACGTGCCACCACTGACGCCTGATGATGTTGCCGACTGCTGAGAGCGCCAATAGGAGCAAGAGGCCAGAAAACCACCAGGCGCCGTACACCTCCGCATGCGCGGCCTGACTCCCCCACTCGTTTTCGATGAAAGTGGCGATGCCGCACGCAGTGCCAAGCACTGCCATCACAATCGTCATGACCGGCATAGAGGTGCACAGAAGGGCAACCTTGCGCAGCGCGGCTCTCATGGTGCACCACGACGGAGGAAACGACAAACCCAAGCCACGTGACCGTTTCTCCACCAAGAACAGCCCTTGTCTCCTCAGAAGGCAGTCACTAGGCCCAGGACGAAGCGGTTTCGCTTCTCGTGCAGCAGACGCGTGTACTCCGCCGTCAAGCGGAGATTGCGGCTTAGCAGGTAGGTGGCGCTTAACGTGCCGGAGCGGTACCGGTCCTCGCAGGAGTCCACGTGGTTGTACAGGCCCGTCACATAAAAGCGCGAGCGGTCCAGTGCCGGCGAATAGGTGAGCAGAATTACCCCGCCGCGCGTAGTGTGGCGCCTGGCTGGTGTCCGATACTGGGGGTTGGAATCGGTGCGCTGCAGGTACTGCACATGGAGCTCACAGGGCCCTGCCTGGAAGTTGAGATCTGGGCCGACATAGGTAACCGTATTGGCGCAGAGGCTATCTACAGGCCTCTCCTTTCCGCGGTAGTAAAAGCCGCCGACGGTCAGCATGCCGCCGAGGCCTTGGTGGAGTGTAACGCCAAAGTGGCGGTATTTGTCATTGTCAAAAGAGCCGGTCTCTGGCTGCTCTGGCCCGATGCCGTTGCCATTGGTGAGGGTAAGCACCAGGTCGGTCCCGGTCTTTTCCAAGCCATAGGAAAGCATCAGACCACGGTCGTAGGTCAGATTGGTTGCCGACTGGCCAGAGGGAAATTTGAAAATGTGATAGTCTTCGTAGGTAAGACGTAGCTCGCGCTTCATGAGCGGGTCGCATTTCTGAAACTGCCCCACCATTACGTCCAGGCCAGTACCGAACACGTTGTCAAGATGCACGTAGGCGTCTTCCACCCCGGCGATCTCCCCAGCCTCGGACATGAAGAAGTAGAAATAGTAGCCGATGTTCTTAAACAGGGTACCTCCCGAAAGCAGCTTGAGGCCATACGGCACCTGCAAGTCGCTTTGCACAGGCCAGTCCGTTTCTGCCACGAAAAAAGCATCAAAACGCACTGCCACTGGGAAGGTCTTGTTCAACCAGAGCAACGGGTCCCCTGCCACTACATAGTCCCGCTCTTTCTCATTCTCCTGGATAATGAACCCGTTGCCGGCGAACTCATCCCCGTAAGGCTTGGTATGAGGGAACGGCGAATGGCAAGTCGTGCAGGAAAGATTGTAGCGGCGCGCAAAAGCTGGGATGCCATTTGCAGGTGGTGCAAGCAGCGTGTTGCATAGCAGCAAACAAGTGACCCACAGCCAGGCGGCGTTCTTAGCGTTCATAAGGGTGTACCTCCCTATTGCGTCTTTATGGCACGATATCCGCTTCCGGCGGGCTCTACTCGTACACCTCTATCCAGGTGCTGGCCGAGTTGATGGGGATGATCTCGCTCTCCTCGGCTGGTACGCCAAGATAGTCGGCCACAGGCTTTACCAACTTTTGGTAGTTGAGTTGTGCCTTGAAAATGACCTTGCCGAGGGCGATGTCGTCCGGCAGTTGCCAGGTGAAGGTTTCGGTTTTGGTCTCGCGTGGCCCGATGCGGTAGTCCACCCCCAGCGATTTGGTATTCCATTGCATGATAGTCATTCGCCCCTGAGGGTCAAAGTAGGGCATGCGAAAAATGCGGTCGCCCACTGGCACACCATCGCGGGGCACTCCCGGAAACTGCGGATCGCCCTTGGGTACCCCCATGTCCTGATAGGCCAGTTCGTTTGAGGCGATGGTGTACTCCTCGCCGGGGAAGCCCTTTCGGTCCACGGTCAGATGGTACTCCTTGCCTGCCGCATCCACGGCCGTCACGTGTAGCCAGACGATGCGGTCTTCCACTGATCCCGTGGGGAACTTGTGGCCGGGCTTGGCGCTAAAAAGCTGCACGTTGATCACCACCGTGCCGCCAATCTGTACTTCCCGCTCATCCGGATGCATGCGCAGCTCGATGGCGCTGGCCAACTTGCCCGGATCGTGTGCGCCATGGAAGAGGTGCAGGGCGATGGTGTCAGCCTCGGCCATGGTGGCGTTACGCCCCCAGGTCTTGGGCATGTGACACTGCATGCAGGTCACCCCTTCTTTGCTGTAAGGGCCATCCTTCCACTCCAGTTGGGTGGATTTGACCCAAACGCCAAAGGGGTTGCGCTCGTTGTGGCAGTTGGCACAAAACTCGGTCTGGGTCAATAGCTTTGAGTATTGGGTCTCGTGGTGGGGAGATGTGCGGCCCGGCTTGGGACCGTACTTGGTGCGCCCCGGTGTGGATACATAGCTAAAGTTATGAGGGACCTCGCCTTCATACCCGCGAATTGTATGGCAAAGGTCGCAGCTCACGCTCTCGTTGGCACGAGAGTTGGCCGCAGGGCGGGGTGGCGGTACGTCGCCCGCCAAGAAGGCCAAGGGGGCATGACAACCGTTGCATCCGTCGACAACGGGCTTTAACTCTGGCACCTTTTCGGCGTGAGCTACTGCCAGATCAAAGTATTCGATCTCATCCCAGTGGTGGGTGTAAGCCTGGGACATCATCGCCTGGCGCCACTGCTGATAGAAGTCGTTGTGGCAGCTCTTACAGACCTCTGGCCGCTCGAATTGGTCGTACTTCTTGGTTCCTCGGGCGGCATCACCTCCAGGCATGCTCTGGGTGTGGGCGACACACGCCCACAACACGCACGCAACAACAATGGCCAGCCGTTTCCTCATGGTAGGTGCCCTTCGGAGAGTATGTCACTTGCCAGGTCCCGGCTTGCTCGGGACAACCGTCTGATCGCAATATAGCCAAGGCGGCGGAAAAAGTCAAGCTCAAAAACCGCAATGTGGGTTGTCATGCGAACGGTGAGCCTAGGACCGGGCGCGGTGGGCAGGTGCCGGAGCATGCCCTGCGGGATTGTAGACGCCATGGCCTTCGTAAGGGATGAGGCTTCTGTCCAGGGGGCTGCGCCCAATCGAACACGGTAATACAGCCGCCCAAGAGGACCAGGGTAAAGACAAGGGAGCGTTGGCTATAGCGCCCTGGCCCCTTTCCCAATGCGTGGCGCACCAATACACGGCGAGCGACTCTCCTGTTGCTCTCCTCTGTGCTCGGCGGGGACTCGACGGGTCGATCGGCACCGGGCAATGGCCGGTCGCGTTTGCTTGACGACTGTGGCGCGAGTACGGATGTCTGGGGGCTTGTGGCACGGAGGCCCGCTATCGATGGCGGCGCCGTTTCGCCTCTGTCAGCCGAATACCGGCACCAGGGCACCGTGCAGGTCCCGTGCAGCCTCGGAGGCCAGGAAGAGGATGACCTGGGCAAGCGACTGACCGCTCACCCATTGTGAGTGATCGGCCTCCGGCATGGCGGCGCGATTGGCGGGTGTGTCGATGGTGCTCGGCACCACGGCGTTGACGTTGATGTGGTATCGTTTGACTTCTGCTGCCAGGGATTGCGTGAAATTGAGCAGTGCGGCCTTGGCAGCAGCGTAAGCGGCGGCTTTAGCGCGCCCCTGGAAGCCAGCCTGTGCGCCAACGGTGATTATCTTGCCGCCTTCCTGGCGCATCATGACGGGCAGCACCTCCCGACAACAGAGGAAAGTGGAGAGGAGGTTGAGCCGGAGCATTTCCTCCCACTGGGCCAAGGTGCTCTCCACCACAGTAACGCCGCCAAGGAAGCCGCCCACCAGATGGGCAAGTATGTCGATGCGTCCAAACTTGTCCACAACGGCGGCCACCATCTGTGCCACAGCCGCCTCGTCCAGGAGGTTAGCCTGTAAGCCGTGCACCCCACTCTTAAGCTGCCCCAGTGTCTCTTGCAGAGCGGCAAACGACTGCTCCTGCCGGTAGGGCACCACTATGGTTGCACCCTGCTCGGCGAACGCACGGGTCACATGCTGCCCAAGCCCGCCTGTGCCCCCTGTAACGATAGCCACCTTTCCTCGGAATTCCATGGACGCCCCTCCGCAGAATGCTCCAGTCAACTCCTCTGCATCTGGGCCGAAGCGGTGCGCTAACCGCAAAAGCCCGGAGTACCGGTCACCGCCACGATCTGGCCAAAGTAGACGCGGTGGTGATCGCCGCGGGGGTAAAGCGCCGCGATCTGGCCGTCCCCGAAATGGGCAGGCTCCAGGTCGTCCCAGTACATCTTCCTGCACTCGATGACCAGCTCTGCCTCGGCGAAGCATGGGGCTGCCACCACCGTAGACGCCTGGGGCGTAAGACCTGCCTCGGCGATCTTGTCGCCATCGCGGCCGGACTTGCTCCCCAAAAGCTCGAGGGCTCCACGGAAACGCTCCGCAAAGGCAGACAGGGTGAAAGTGGGGTAGCGCTCCATGAACTCGTAGGTGTAGCGCGATGGCCTCACCACGACTTGCGCAAAGGGCCTGTCCCACATCTGGCCAATACTTCCCCACGCCACGGTCATGCAGTTGAAGCGGCCGGCATGATAATCACCGGCCGCCAGCAGCAACCACTTGTTGGCCCACAGGTCCACGACCTTGAGGCAGAGATCGTCAATTGGGATACGGGCGCGCGAAATCATCCGTTCTTCTCCGGCAAAGCCTGTATGAAGGAAATGAGGTGCTCGCTGCGCTGGCGCACTGCCTCTGTTTCTGCCTCGACCTCCTTCACGAAGGCGTTCTCCTCGTACTTGCCTATGACAGCCTCAAAGTCCCGGTCGCGTTCGTCGACGCTGCCATCCAGCCCATAGCCGATACGGCTGCGCTCGGAGAACTCTTTGCGGGCGTCCTCCAGAACGAGGGCGTTGAAGCGCACCACACTGTCCTGCCACGCCTGCAGAAGCTCCACCATCTGCTGCTTGCTCATCTGCAGGAAGGGTGTGGCCAGCCTCTGTTCGATGAGGTCGATGCACCACGCCCAGGCCAGGGGGTCATAGTCTTCGTGCAGCGCCTTCAAGCGTGCGCGTAGCTCCTCCAGGCTGGTCACTTCGCCCGCCGTAATGGCGGCTATAAGCTTTTCCACTGCCTGCTTTGGGGCAAGCATACCGGCCATGTCGATCCAGCGCCCGATAGCTTCGGGCCGTGGCTTGTACAGTCCGCGAAGAAGCTCTTGGTAGGAACGAACCTGCTGGTTGGCTTCCACTCGCTTGGCCAGCTCTGCGCCCAAATACATGCGTACTGCTGTCTCGTACTGCTCGATCGCCGGATGTATCTTGTTGCGTTTAATGTGCACGCCGGCATACTGGACAAAGGGCTGCTCAGGAGGGGTTGCTGCCTCCCACTCCTGCAACCGCTTCAGCCCCAGGAGAATGCGTCCCACCGTGTAGGGGCTGAACAGGGCAAAGTTCAGCAGGTCGCGCTTGTCCGGGTCCTTGCGGCGATCGCGGCGCGGCCACTTGGCGCTGTCCCGGCGCGTGCCTACAGTGCAGAGATTCATCGCCGGCATGAGCACGCTCTTTCCCTCCGCTTCCAAAATGTAGGAGAACGGGAATTCGGAGGTGTCAAAGTTCGCATAGTGTTTGCCGATGACGCCGGTAAAGGCGCCCACCCGACAGGGCCACATCATGTAGGAGAACGATCCGGTCTTGGCGCCGCGTCCCAGGATGCCCTGGTGCACCGGTCCCAGCTTGTACATGTGGTTGCTTTGGTTGGAGCCGCTGCCCGCGTTGTAGAAGGAGAACATGCCTGCTATGAGCAACGTGGACTTGTGATGGGTCACCGTGTAAGGGCCGGCAAAGACGCTCACCGCCTCACCGTGGAAGCATTCGCAGTTGGCAAAGAAGCCAGAGTTTTCGGCGGAGAACTGCTTGCCAATGCGCACCCCCTGGCCGACGATGCACTTTTCCACCACTGCGGCACTGTCGATGTGGGCGCCGGAAAGGGCGATGAACTTCTTGGCAACTACCCCCGCCCCGATGAACACCGGGTCGTGTTCGTTGCTGGCGATCGTCCCCTCCTCCAAGTGGAGAGCGCCGGCAATCTTGGCAAAGGGTCCCACAGCCACGTTGCGGATGGTCGTGCAGTCCGTGATGCGAGCTCCCTGGCCGATGATGCCACGGGTTGCCTTGGTGGCAGCCACTTCTCGGTCGACGAGCTCATAGAGCCTGGCGATCAGATCGTGGTCATGCCGGTAGGTGACGATGAGGTAAGCGATCTGCGCCGTAATCCCCTGAAACAGGGGTTTTTCTCGTCCCCCGGCTTCGTTAAGCACCTCGATGCGCACGCCGTTGCCGAAGGTCGTCTCTCCCGCCACCACCAGGGTTCCGACGTTCTCGATGAGCACGTGCGGCCCCACCTCGTAACGGGCGAGGCTGCGCACCTCCGCGATGTAGCAGTCGTCCCCTATGGTGCAGTCCTGCAGCGAGCTCCGGTACAGCCCACAAGGTTTTCGCACCCCCTCGTGCAACTCTAGCCAGCCCCGGAACACGCCGAGGCGGACCCGGCCGGAAAAAGAGACCTGGCTCACGCGGGCAGGATCAAAGCCCGGTGCCACGAGGACACTGTCCCAATCCTCTGCGCTGCAGCCCTGCTTCTGCAAGGTGCGGATTTCAGCAGCAGTAAGTTTGCGGTAGGTCATGGACTCGTCCTTCATAGCTCCGGCAAAGTAGCCAGGGCCTGCGCCTCAATGTCGCGGAAGTACTTCACCGTGCCCACCCTCAGCTCCATGGTCGCCTCTTCATCGCAGGCGATGATGCCGTGGGGATGAAGCTGCAGCATGGACACGGTCCACATGTGGTTGACTCCTTCTTCAACGGCCATGCGCAGTGCCCGCGCTTTCGAGTAGCCGCTGACGATGATCAGCACCTCGCGAGCGTCCATGACTGTGGCAACGCCCACGGTCAGCGCCGTCTTGGGGACCTTGGACACGTCATTGTCGAAGAATCGGGCGTTGGCCTTCCGTGTGTCCAGCGTCAGTGTCTTAATCCGCGTGCGCGAGGTCAAAGACGAGCCGGGCTCATTGAAGGCAATGTGCCCGTCGGGCCCAATGCCGCCCAGGAACAGATCGATGGGGCCAACACGCTTGATCTTCTCCTCGTAGGCTTGGCACTCTTTCTCAAGGTCAGGCGCGTTGCCATTGAGGATGTTAATGTTCTGCCGCGGAATGTCGATGTGGTCGAAAAGGTGCTCGTGCATGAAATAGTGGTAGCTCTGCGGATGATCCTCAGGCAGACCCACGTACTCGTCCATGTTGAAAGTGATCACGTTCTTAAAGGAAACCTTCCCCTCCTTGTAGAGCTGCACCAGGTGCCGGTAGGTGCCGACTGGCGAGGAGCCGGTGGGCAAGCCGAGCACAAACGGCCTCTTCTTGCTAGGCTTGGCGTGATTGATCTTGCTGGCAATGTAGTAAGCCACCCATTTGCTCAGACGCTCATAGTCGTCGAAAATGAGGATCCGCATGGAACGCCTCCTTGAATTTGGTGAACAACTGCCTAATCGAGCTGCGATGACCGCGGCGAGGGCAGCTCCTCGAAGCGGTTCAATTCCACATTCTTATAGGTATGGTCCGGGTGGAACACACGCCCGTTCATGACCAGGTAGACCCCTTCCGGGAGAGCTTGCACAGCGATAATGGCGCAGCCGATGTTAAAAACTGCGTCGGTAAGGCGAAAGCGGGCCGGCTGCATGGCTCCGGTGAGCACAATCACCTTGCCGGGAATGCCTTGTAGCACCTTCGCCGTCTGAATCATCGTATCGGTGCCGTGGGTAATGAGAAAGTGGCGGTGCTGGGTGTCGCGCTCGACGGCCCGGCGGATGAGAAGGCGGTCCTCCTCGGTCATGTCTAAGCTGTCTTTGCGCATCAGCTGCTCGATCTCATAGTCCAGCAGGACGTTGGCCTCTTTGAGGACCTCCGCGATCTGCGGGTCACCCACCTGGAATTCACTCTTGCGGTCAAAGTAGATCTTGTCGATCGTACCGCCCGTGGTCAGGATCTTGATCTTTGGTGTGCTCATGGATTCGCCTCTTGCCCGCCACCAGCACCGGCAGCGGCCGAGCCAGCCCCCATCGATCCCGGCACCCTGGTTGTCATGGCGCAGCCTCGTCGGACGTGCAGGGCGGATCGGGTTTTGAGATTTTATCAAAATCTCCGCTCAATATCAAGGGAAAATCAGCGCAGGGATTGGAGAACTTCAACGGTTTTGGGGAGAGGCTGTGAAGAGCCTGGCGACGCCAAGGCCGAGACTGAGCACCTTAGCCACCCCGAAGCTAGCCTGCCTCAACAACAGGCAGAACTCCGGTGGTGAAGGAAAGGAGAGGATGGAGTCGTAGAGGTAGCGGTAGGCCGCCCGCTGTCCGGCGAGGACCCCGGCAATGGCGGGCATCAGGTGGCGACAGTAGAGGGTGAAAAAGGGGCGAAATAGCTTGCTTTGGGGGACGGAGGCTTCCAGAATCACCAGCAGCCCGTCAGGCGCCAGCACTCGCCGCGCCTCGGCTAGCGCCTGCAGCCGGTCGCTGAAGTTGCGGATGGCAAAGGCCATAGTCACGGCGGCAAAGACTCCGTCGTCGAAGGGGAGGTGGAGGGCATCAGCTCGACACAACCTGAAAGCGTGGCCGTTGGGCGACCGCGCCAGTTTCTGCTTGGCCCGCCAGAGCATCTCCTTTTCAGAGTCGACGCCGATCAGATGTGTCTCGGTTCCGAGGGCCTTGCGCAGCGCCACGAGCTGGTCGGCGGTGCCAGTGCCCACATCCAATACCTTGCGCCCGTTGGCCGAGAGGCACGCCGCAGCTGCCTTGCGGCGCCACCGCCTGTCCTGGCCAAAGGAGATGAGGCGGTTCAGAAGGTCGTAGCGGCGGGCCACGCCGCCGAACAGACCAGGTGGTGCGCCTTCTGTTGCCCCCGGGCGCGGCTGCGGCGGCTCGGCTCGTGACAAAAGAGGCACTCCGTGGCTGCCTCTGCTTAGGGCGCGATCTGGCCACTGTGGCGGAGGTGGAGGAGCGCCTCCCGCAGAAGCTCATGTCCGCTGCCCATGACCAGATCTGCTTGCAGGTCAAACTTGAGCGGCTGTTTCGAGGTCAGAGTCGAAAAGAGCGCCTGCCCTACCTGCAAGAGGTCCACCCGCACCGGCACGGTGATCTCCGCGGTGCCGTGGGCCGGCAGTTGCAGGTTCTGAAGCACCCCGTTGGCCGGCACCTTGTCGTGCAGCGTCAGCGCATAGTTCAGCTGACCTATGTTGAACCCCAAGGGATTCGGGTTCCGCACGCGCACCTGGAGGCCGATCTCCGCGCTGGTGAGCCCCACCATCTTGGCGCGCACCGCCTCCACGCTCAGGCTCGGCAGCCTGAGAAGCGGCACCCGGCGGCTGGCCTTGATGGGCAGCTTGGTTCGCCCGAGCACCGGCAGGTCGCACCACAAGTTCGCCGCTATCCCCAACTCGGTACTGTCCTGGTCGGCCAGGCTCTGCAGCGTTTGGAAGAGCTGCGCAAAGGTTAGGGTGACAGGGATCTCTACCACGCTCTCCCCGTTCCGCTGCACCGCCACTGTCTGCTCCTGGACTCCCGAGAGGAGGGGCGTGGCCCCTATCGAAAGCTGGTAATCATAGCCTGCCAAGGTGATGCCCACCGGGTTAGGGTTTTGCACCGCTACCTGCACGCCCAGGCCCAACTGTTCGAAAGAGAGCGAGGTGAGCCGCACGTTTCTGACTGCAGCGGTGGGTTCACGCACCCCGATTTTGCTGAGCGCAGCACAGCCGGCAAGGAGGCCGATGGCCGTCACCGCCAGCGCGGGGAGCATGGGCCGAAGAGGTCGCCGCCTGCCTGCGGACCAAAGTCGAAGCGTAGCCTGTTCGTCCATTTCTCTGCCCTCCAAGTTTGCGGCAGCGTCCTTTTCACTAGGGTGGCTCCGCACGCTCTGCTCCTGAAAAGCGTTTCTTCTGTTGCTGCAATCAGCGAAGGCGCAATCCTCCGTTGCTACGCTCCACAAAACCCTCGCGGTCCAGCGCCTCCGCAATGCGCGCCACCCGTTCCTCTGGTTGCTGGAGTTGTGCCGCAATAGTGGCCAGCGAGACGTCCCCGCCCCCAAGAAGCAGGCGGAGCAGTTGCCCGCGTAACTGGCGATCCGAGCCGACAAAGGGGCCCTGCTTGCGGTACGAGGCACTGCGACGAGAGGCGTTGCCAATAGCCTTCTTCAGCATCACACCGTAATCCATCAGGGCGAAATACCAGCGCCGGGGATTGTCACGGTCCAGGGTCGCCGCCACCAGGGGGAGAATCTCTTCATCCGGTACGCGTTCGCGCTGAGGGAAAAAGAAGTGAATGAAAACGGTGCGAATATTGGTTTCTACGAACACTGTGGGCATGCCGAACGCGAAGGCGCAGATGGAGGCAGCAGTCGCAGGTCCAATGCCGGGCATGCTTGCCAGCAGGCGCTCTTCTGCAGGGAGCATGCCGCCGTGATCTCGCATGATGATCTGTGCGGTGCGCTGTAACGCCAGCGCCCGGCGGTTGTACCCGAGTCCTTGCCAGGCCGCCAACACCTCGGCCACCTGTGCCTCGGCCAGCGTGCGCAGAGAAGGGAACGAAGCTAAGAACCTTGGGTATATGTGCAATACGCGCGCTACCTGCGTCTGCTGCAGCATCACCTCTGACACGAGGATGTGGTAGGGGTCGGTGGTGCGCCGCCAGGGGAGATCGCGGCCGTGGTGTGCGTAGTGGTCCAGGAGGAGCTTTTGAAACGCCGCCACTTGCGCGGGGGAGAGGCGCAGAAGAGAATTTTCAGGTGCCTGGGCGTGTTGCATCGCAGCTTTTTTCTCACACTACCGAGATGACAGTTCCATCGGTTCGCTCGCGCACGCGGCCGACCAACGCGCGGGTGCCTACGCCGCGTCGCCGGAGTTCGTCCCCCAATCGCTGGGCACCGGCTTTAGGCACTGCGATGAGCAGCCCGCCGGAGGTCTGGGCGTCGTTCAGCACCAGGCGTTGGATCTCGGAGATGTGTGGTGCGTAGCCAACCTGCGGGGCTGTGAACCGGGCGTTGTCCCTCGTCCCTCCGGGTACCACCCCCGCTATTGCCAATTCCATGGCGCCGGGCAGCAACGGCACCTGCTCGGCGAAAAGCTCTGCCGCCGTATGCGAACCGTTCATCATTTCCAAAAGGTGCCCGAGCAAACCAAAGCCGGTGATGTCGGTGCAGGCGTGCACGCCCACGGCCTGCATGGCCTCGGCTGCCGCGCGATTGAGCTCCACCATGGTGCGGAACAGCACTTCTTCCTGCTCCTTGGACAGCAAGCCCTGTTTGAGGGCTGTGGACAGGATGCCTGTGCCCACCGGCTTGGTCAAGATGAGTACGTCTCCCGGTTGTGCACCCCGGTTGGTGATGATCGCAGCAGGGTTGATGATGCCGGTAACTGCCAGTCCGAACTTGGGCTCGGTGTCGTCCACAGTGTGCCCGCCGATGATGGCAAAGCCGGCCTGCTGCGCTACCTGGGCAGCGCCGCGCAGGATCTCCTGCAACACTTCCAGAGGCAGCCGATTGCTGGGAAAGCCCACGACGTTAAGGGCAAATAGCGGCCTGGCGCCCATGGCATAAATGTCGCTCAGGGAATTGGCGGCTGCAATGGCTCCGAACTGGAAGGGGTCGTCCACCACCGGGGTGAAGAAATCGACCGTCTGTACCACCGCGGTCTGCTCGTCGATCTTGTAGACGGCCGCATCGTCTGAGGTCTCAGGGCCGACTATGACATTGGCATCTGTGGGCAGGGGCATGGCGCGCAGCACCTGTTCCAACAGTTGGGGGCGCAATTTACAGGCGCAGCCCAGCCCGTGAGTGAAATGGGTCAGACGCACCGCACCCCCGGGGGCAACAGGAACGGGTCCTCGTGCGGACAGACGCTCAACCACGGCGGCAACCTGCTCCGCAGCCTCCTCAACCTCGGCCAAAGTGGTAAACCGTCCGGTGGAGAACCGAACCGTGCCCAGAGCGTACTCGTTGGGCACGCCCATGGCCCGCAACACATGGGAGATCTCCACGCTGTCGCTGTGGCAGGCGGCTCCGGCCGAGGCGGCTACACCTGTCAATTCGGCGAGGATGGTGCCTGCCTCCAGGGCGAGGAAGCTGATGCTGGTGGTGTTGGGCAGACGCAGCTCGGGGTGCCCATTGACGCGCAGGTCCGGGATACGTTTGCGGAGCTCCTTTTCCAGTCGATCACGAGTGGTTCGCATCTGCGCGGCGTAGCCGGGCAGGTTTTGGTGCACCAGGGCGCATGCCTGGCCCAGCCCCACAATGCCGATGACGTTCTCGGTGCCGGGGCGACGTCCCAACTCCTGTCCGGCTCCGTGCATGAACTTGCTGAGCTTGACGCCCGTACGAATGTACAAGGCCCCCACCCCTTTTGGGGCGTAGAGTTTGTGGCCGGCGATGGAAAGCAGGTCGACGCCCAATTCGTCAACCCGCACCGGGATCTTCCCAACAGACTGCGCGCAATCGCTGTGCGCGATCACACCATGGCGATGGGCAACCTCGGCGATGGCAGCAATCGGCTCAATGGTGCCCACCTCGTTGTTGGCATACATGATGGTGATCAGAATGGTCTGGGGCGTAATGGCTTCCTCAAGTTGTGCCACAT
>JBBIKH010000033.1:0-20539 GCA_037445575.1 bacterium | reverse complement strand
TGTACATTTCTCCCAACCTCCTTAGCGAAGGGGAGTGGGACGCCCTGGCACAGTCCATCGCCTGGGCCAAGGAGAATTTCAACCTGCTCACCCACACGGTGATGATCGGCGGGCATCCTGGAAAAAGGGAGCCCTACGGCTATGTCCATTTTGACGGCGACCGGGGCTTGGTGGCGGTGCGCAACCCGTTCATCGCCCCCACGGAAATTGCCATCCCCCTTCAGCCGGCTTTTGGTCTAAGCCCTACTGCGGCCTCGCTGGTGGTGGAACGCTTGTACCCGACGCGCCACATCCTGCCTCGGCTTTACGCTGCCGGTTCGGTGATCTCCGTGCCGCTGCAAGGCTACGAGACGGCTGTCTTCGAGGTTTATCCACTCGCAGCGGCCCGGGAGCCGCTGGTGGCAGGACTCACTTTCGAGGTGGCGCCCAGCGACCCAGACACCTTGTTGCTGCGGGTGCTCGGGGATGTTGAGGAGCCGCAGCTGCTACGGCCTGAGCTTGTGGCTCCAGATCATCTGGACGAAGTGTTTACGCAGATTGCCGCCATCTCCGGGCAACAGGTACAGACGGGTGGACCCCAAGGCAGGGTCACAAGCAAAGCTGGCCAGAGCAAGATAGAGCTTTCCGTCACCATTCCACCGCACTTGGCGAGGGCAGAGCTGGCGGTGCTTTTTGAGGCACACCCCGGCTTGAGCTGGGAAAAGGGCCAGCTGTCGCTGCAGGTGCGGGAGCGGGGTCGTGAGGTGCGGCCTTCATTGGAAGGGGACTTGCGCAGCTGGCTGTGGGCGAAGACGGAGCTTGCCGCAGGCGAGCACGTGCTCACCTACCAGGTGCGGAGCTCAGCCGCCCCCTGGAAGGGAACTGTTTCCGCGTGGATTGTCTGCTGGGTGCGGCCCCCGGTCCAAGAGCTGCGCATACCGCTAAGGCAGCCGGGCCGGTCTGGGCGATGCTTGCCTCCCCGACCGTGGCCAAAGGGCGTGTTGGAGAAGGTGGTGGGAGTAGGGAATCTGAGCATTGAATAGGCCAATGGGCTGCCCCGCATGGTCATATGCCCTGGGCGGAAGGCTATCGGCACCGGGCGGAGAACCCCGAAGAACGCGCGGGAGCATTGGGGCCGTGGGTGTTTTGTGCTCATGATCTTTGCCAAGACTCCTCTTGTGGCGCGCGGCCCTTCTCTCTGCATCCAGGGTGGCGCAAGGCTGCCGGCCTAGCGCAAGACAGGAACGGCAAGGAGGCGCAAGCAGGGGGCGCTACCATTGGGATGGTCTTGTTGGGAGTATTGCCATGAACTCAAAACTCGTTTGCGCTTGGCTGATGCCATGGTTGTTCGTTTCCGTTGCTGCGGCTGAAACCGGCGCGCGCTGGGTTCATCCATCGTCTGAGCCTCTGGAAGTGGCAAAGAGGGGACCATTTGTCCTGATGGCTGATGGAGCGCTGGGCACAGTGGACGAGCAGGGGTTCAGCAAAAGCTACGACGGTGGGCGGACCTGGTCTGAACCCCATTGGGTTTGTGCGGGGTTGAATTCCGCCGAGCCGGCTTCCTACTACCTGCTGCGGACCAGGAACAATGTGCTGATTCTCGTCTATCTCAACTTTGAGGGGAGAAAGTTCAGCTGGAACAATGACACGAACGAACCCGGTGATTGCAAGCTCGAGGTGTGGGCCATCAGGAGCCTGGATGGTGGGAACACATGGGTTGATCACCAACGCCTCCTTGACGGGTACAATGCCAACTTTTTTGGGCTCATCCAGACGAGCAGTGGCCGAGTGGTGGTTTCTCTGCAGCACCTGGTGTCAGACCCCGGTCGGCTAGTTGTCTGCTCGTTCTGCTCCGATGACGACGGTCACACCTGGCTGAGAAGCAATTGGATCGACCTTGGGGGCAACGGTCACCACGACGGGGCGTTTGAGCCCACAATCGCGGAGCTTCACGACGGGCGGCTGCTGATGCTCATCAGGACCAATCTGGACCGATTCTGGCAGGCGATTTCGGACGATGGCGGGCGCTACTGGCGTACGATCCAGCCATCTCCTATCGATGCCAGCAGCGCGCCAGGCCATCTCTTGCGCCTGCACAGCGGTCGCTTCGTGCTGGTCTGGAACCGGCTCAACTCTGAGGGGCGCGTGTGGCCGAAGACACGGCCCACGCCGTTTCACTCCGAGGCCCCCGCTTCCTGGCACCGCGAGGAGTTGAGTATCGCCTTTTCGAAAGACGGCTTTCATTGGTCAGAGCCGGTGGTCGTGGCTCGACAGCAAGGTGGACAGCTCAGTTATCCTTACCTGTTTGAACCTACACCCGGGGAACTTTGGTTGATCGTCGGTTTTGCCCTACAAAAGCCTTGGCAGGACCCGTTGCCGTTACGGCTGAAGCTGCGGGAGGCGGATTTCGTCAGAGAGTAGGCGCTAATCACTGAGGAGAGCAGGTATGGACCTCTTCGCGACCAACTTTGGCACCGTCGATTGGGTAATTCTTTTGACCTACGTGTGCATTCCGGTAGTGATCGGGGTGCTGGTTCGCAAGTATGTGCGAAGCATCGGGGACTTTATCGTCGCAGGTCGCTCGCTCCGTCTATGGCTGGCTATTGCCACTATGAGCGGCACAGAGATCGGCTTGGTGACAGTGATGTATAACGCTGAACTGGGGTTCAGGCATGGGTTCTCGGCGTTCCACATCGCCGTGCTGGAGTTCGCGTGCATCTTGGCCATCGGTGTGACCGGGTTCATCGTGTACCGCTTGCGGCAGATGGAGGTGATGACTATCCCTGAATTCTACGAGAAACGCTTTGGCCGCAAGGTACGCGTTTTGGGCGGCATCATCTTGGCGTTGGGGGGGATCCTGAACACAGGCCTCTTTCTCAAGGCCTCAGCGCGCTTTATGGTCGGGGTGGCGGGCTACAGTGACCCGGCGGGCCTGAAGATCATGATGACGGTGATGCTGCTTATGGTGCTTGCCTACACGGTCCTGGGCGGTATGGTGTCGGTGGTGATCAACGATTTTGTTCAGTTCGTCGTGTTGTCGGTGGGCATGTTGCTGGGCACGTGGTTTGTGATCCAGTCAGTTGGCTGGCGGATGCTCTTTCAGGCGCCGGCGAGTACCAATGCGGACGCCTGGTTCAACCCTTTGCACGAAGGTTCCGGATTCGGGCCCCTGTACGTGGTGTTCATGACGGTCCAACTCTTGGCAGCCGGGGCTTTGTGGCAGACCGGCACGCAACGGGCCCTGTCGGCGAAGTCGCCGCGCATTGCCAGGCAACTCTATGCTTGCAGTTCCATCTCCTATGCGGCGCGACGTGTCATTCCCATGCTTTGGGGCATCGGCGCCTGCGTGTTCATGGCCAATGCCCCGCAGTTCCTCGCGGCCTTCCACGGGCCGAACGCCTTGAGCCCTGAGCTGGGGATGCCGCTGTTCCTGGCCAAGGTGGTCCCCAGCGGTCTGCTCGGTGTGTTGGCTGCTGGCATGTTTGCTGCCTTCATGTCCACCCAGGACAGCTATCTTCTCAGCTGGAGTGCTGTTATCACCCAGGACATCATCGCGCCCTTGCGCAAGAGGGAGCTTTCCGACCGCGCCCGCCTGCTCATCACGCGCGTCTGCATCCTAAGCGTTGGCCTGTTTCTGTTGCTGTGGGGGCTGTGGTTTGAGGCGCCGGTCTCTCTGTGGAACTACATGGCCATCACCGGTACCATCTACCTTGCTGGTGCCTTCACGGTCATCGGGGCGGGCCTGTACTGGAAGCGAGCCAGCACCACCGGGGCCTACCTTGCCCTCTGTGCAGGGGTCGTGGCGGTGTTGGGCATCGGGCCATGGACCAAGGGGGAGCACGTCCCCTGGTACCTCACCGACAAGTTCTTTGGGCTTTTGGCATTTGTGCTTGCCCTGGTTGGGATGGTAGTGGGGTCGCTGCTGTTTCCGGATCGGCGCAAGGAGGTTCAGGCATGAGTTGGGTCTTGGTGTGGAAGGCGGTGGTGGTGCTGACCCTGGCTGCGTTCTCCCTTCTGGCGACCGTAGTCTTGGTCGGTGGCGTGGGCAACATCGCCGAGATGCTCAAGGAACTTGGCCGCCCGCGGCGTTCTGCGTGAGACTGCTTGCTTGGTAGCCGCCTGCCGGCGACTTGTCCAGAGCTGGATGGCCTTCGGCTTGCCGGTTGCCCCAGCGGACGGCCAAGTATGTCGCCACACCGGTGCTATGGTTGGTGGCGTGGGCCTAGTCGCTCTTCGCGGGTAGGAATTGCTGGACGTTTGCCTTGGTGATGCGCGCAGTTGGCAGGGTGATCCGCTTCGGCACCTTCTCCCCGCGCAGTACCTTGAGGGCCACGCGCAGTCCTTCCTCGCCGGGCGTGGGATAGAGGAAGGTCCCCGCCAGAATCCCCTCAGCCACCCATTTGCATCCCTCCTCTGGGATGCCGTCGATGCCGATAAACTTGATCCCCTCGGCCCTGCCAGCATCCTGCGCGGCAAGATAGGCGCCGAAGGCCATCGGGTCGTTATGGGCGTAGACCAAGTCGATTCTTGGTTGCGCTTTGAGGGCCGTTTCCATGATGTTGTAGGCCTTGTCCTGCTTCCAATCGCCGTCCTGGCGGCCGACTACGGTCTTGATGCCCGGCTCGTTGTCGATGACATGCTGAAAGCCCGCGTGGCGCTCCTGCGCGGGGGTAGAACCCATACCACCCCAGATTTCCACGATGTAGCCTTTGGCCTTCCCTTTTCCCCCGAGCAGTTCCACGGCGTATTCGCCGGCAGCGCGGCCGATCTCCATGTTGTCGGCGCCGATGAAACAGGTGTACTTGTCGGTGTTGACGCCACGGTCGAGCACAATAACCGGAATGCCGGCGTCATATGCCTGAGCCACGACCTCGGTCAGGCCCGCCGATTCCTTGGGGGAAATCAGGATAGCATCCACCCGCTGCCGAATAAAGTTTTCCACCTGTGCGACCTGGTTGGCGGTCTTGTCCTGGGCGTCGGCGATGATGAGCTTGACTTCCGGGTGTTTGGCTGCCTCGGCCCGCAGGCGCGCGTTGAACAGCACCCGCCACGGCTCGGTTGTGGTGCATTGGGAAAAGGCGATGCGCCATTTCGTCTCAGTCTGTTTCTTAGCACATCCGGCAGCCATGAGCGGGACAAGCAGCGCTGCCACCATGATCCTCAGCGGGCGAAAGGGTGTGCGCATGGTAGGCCCTCCTTGCGGGAACGTTCGGATCAATTCTCAACCCTAAGTTGTGCCTCCGCCCGGCGCGTGGTAAGCAGAGCGACGCAGCCTGCGGAACCAATCGCCAAAGCGGCCCTCCTGGAGGAGGACGGCAACGACGATGATGACCCCCTTGAACACCAGCTGCACGTTATAGTCCACGTTGCGCAGCTGGAGGATGTTGTTCAACAGGCCAAAGATGAACACGCCGACCAGGGTGCCGATCACCGAGCCCCGTCCGCCCATGAGGCTGGTGCCGCCGATGACCACCGCGGCAATGGCGTCCAATTCCATCCCCGTGCCGGCGTCGGGTTTTCCTTGTCGGTACTGGGCGCAGTACAAGACCCCTGTCAGCCCTGCCAAAAAGCCGGAGAGCGCATAGGTGGCGGTCTTGATGCGCTCCACATTGATGCCGGAGAGTCTGGCGGCTTCCTCGTTGCCACCGATGGCGTACACGTAGCGGCCAAAGCGCAGTTTCTTGAGCACGAAGTAGCAGACCGCCACGCACAACAAGAAGATGAGGCCGGGCACTGGCAGCACGCCGGCCAAGCGTGCCCGGAGGAGTTGGAAGGCCGGGGTTGCTCCTTCCGGACCGGTGTAGATCTGATACACGGAGTGATCCTTGCCGGCGATCAGGCGCGCGGAGCCCAACGCGGCGATCATCATCGCCAAGGTGACGATGAAGGGCTGCAGCCGCCCCTTGGCGATGATCAGCCCGTTGAGGGTGCCCAACAGTAGCGTGACGCACGGCACCGCCACGAGGACGCCGGGTACGGAGAAGCCGGTCGCAGTCTGAACAGCGAGCCACTGCCACGTTCCGGCTGCGGCCAGTGCGCCAAGGGCAAGTGGCACTACCACCGGAAGCCTGCGCCACAGCCGCACCAGGCGCCAGAATCCGGCGGCGACCGCCGCCCCTACCACGATGGCTGCGGCCGGCACGCTCACATAGGTGGCGGCAGACCAGCCCCGCAACCTCAGCAGCATCGCGGTAAGGGTGGAACCCAGCGCCATCACCGTCCCCACGGAGAGGTCGATGCCTGCCACCAGGATGACCATGGTCATACCCACCGCCAGGATGCCGTTGTTGGATACCTGGCGCAACACATCAGCAAGGTTGTCGGGGCTGAGAAAGACGTTCGTGCCGTCGGCAGCCACGGGCGAAAGCGCGATCCCCACAACGAAGAGGGCGGCCAAGCCGAAATAGAGCTTGAGGCGCGCTAAAGGGGCAAACAGGAGATACAGGGGGCGAGGCTTCAGCATGGTGCAACCCCCTCGGCAACAAGGCGCGGCGAGGCGGCCTCGAGGATCCGCTCCTGGGTCGCTTCTCCGCGGCCGAAGCAGGCACTGATGCACCCCTCGCGCAGCACCACGATTCGGTCCGCAAGGGAGAGCAGCTCCGGAAGCTCAGAACTCACCAAGAGCACTGCCATTCCTTGTGCCGCCAAGGAGGTGAACAGTTCGTAGAGTTCGGCTTTTGCCCCGACGTCGATGCCCCGCGTGGGCTCATCCAGCAGCAACAGGCAGGGAGAGGTGGCCAAGCACTTGCCGGCCACCACCTTCTGTTGATTGCCGCCGCTCAGCGTGTCCACAGGTTGCCTAAAACCTGTGGCTTTGATGCGGAGTTGTTGGATGAGCTCCATAGCCAGGCGCCGCTCGCGCCGTTTGGAGATCAGGTTGGCAAATAGCACCTTGTGCAACGTGGCCAAGGTCAGGTTGTGGCCGGTGCACATGGCAGGGACAAGGCCGGAACGTCGCCTGTCTTCCGGCAACATCGCAATGCCGCGGCGCAGGGCCTGTTGCGGTGAGCTGAGCCGAACAGGTTGACTGCGGAGCAGCACCCTTCCGCGCATGCGCAATGGATGCAGGCCGAAGAGGCACTCCAAGAGCTCCGTCCTCCCCGAGCCCAAAAGACCGGCAACCCCCAGGATTTCCCCTTCATGGACCGTGAGGCTTATCCCGGTCAGCACAGGAGGGTGACCCGGCGCTTCCGCCTCCAAGGTGAGGTTCTCCACTCGCAGCACCTCCGTGGGACGGGGCACTGGGTGTGAAGCGCGGAATGACGATAACTCCCGCCCCACCATCATCTTGATGACCTCGGCTCGGGAGGTCTCGCCCACCGCCATGGTCCCCACCAGCTGGCCGTCGCGCAACACCGAGATGCGGTCGGCGATCTGAAAGACCTCACCCAGGCGATGGGAGATATAGATGATGGCGATGCCTCGTTTCTTGAGGCCATCCAGCACCTCGAACAGAGCGGCCGTTTCTGATTGAGAAAGGGCGGAGGTGGGTTCGTCCATAATCAGCACGCGGGCGGCCCGGTGCACCGCACGAGCAATCTCCACCAGCTGTTGCTGGCCGATGCGAAGATGACGAACCACCTCCCTCGGCTGGATAGGGATGCGTAGGTCGCCAAGCACCTGGGCGGCCATCTGTTCCATGCGCCTGGTGTGAACAAGGCCACTTCGCCGCACTGGCTCCCTGCCCAGAAACATGTTTTCCGCCACGGTCAGTTCGGGGAAAAGCGTCAGTTCCTGGTAGATGATACCGATTCCTGCCTCCTGCGCCTGACGGGGGTTGTGGAAGGTGGTAGGACGGTCATCTAAGAGGATGGTGCCGGCATCCGGGGGCAGAGCGCCGCTCAGGATCTTCATGAGGGTGGACTTGCCCGCGCCGTTTTCGCCCACCAGGGCGTGGACTTCCCCGGCATTGACCTCGAAGCTGACCTCCCTGAGGGCCTGCACTCCGGGAAAAGACTTGCTGATCTTGAGCGCGCCGAGCAGTGCCATCGTGCCTGTCGTCTGTGATCCTGTTGTCGACGTGCGTGCATGCAATATATCATTTTCGGCCTTGAAATGCAAGGGTTGAAACACCCGCATCGCCCCCCGCCGCGTACTTTCGGGCGGGGAATTTTCCCTTGACGCTGCTGGTTTTTATTGGTATATTTACCGTCCATAAATCGACCATCTCGCTGGGGCGACCTCACATCGGGTGGCGTTGCGCTGGCAACCTCGCCAGAGCCCAGTGGAGTGAACAGAACGGTTACCAACGTAGGAGGGCACCTGTTATGGCCATGAAGATCACGGAGGAGTGCATCAGCTGTGGCGCCTGTGAACCAGAATGCCCGGTGAGCGCCATCAGCGAGGGTGATGAGATTTACATCATCGATGCTGCGGTCTGTGTGGAATGCAAAGGCCACTACGACAGCCCGCGCTGCGTGGAGGTATGCCCGGTCGACTGCATCGTCAAAGCGTAGTTGGCTGGCCCACCCCGGCCTTGGCGGAGCCTTACTTCTTCGTGAAACTGGTGAGCGCTCCGCTCTTGTCAAATGCACGTGTCAACGCGCACGGGTAGCGCTGCATCAAGGAATGGCAACCGCCGCACCACAGCCGCTACCCGTTTCTGTTTTCGCAAAGGGGCGAGCAATCAAGCAATTGCCATGAGCATGAAGCCGACATTGGTCAGCGCGCTGGGCCTGGCGCTGAGTGTGGCCCTGGCGGGCGCCCAGTCCCCGCCATTCCTCCCGCTGGCACAGGTGCGGCCGGGCATGAAGGGCGTCGGCAAGACCGTGTTTTCCGGCAGCCAGGTGGAGGAATTCGGCGTCGAGGTGGTGGATATCATCCGCAACTACTATCCGCAGCAGGACTTGATTCTGGTTCGCCTGCACGGAGAGCGGATCGACTACACCGGCGTCGTGGCAGGAATGAGCGGGAGTCCCGTCTACCTGGAAGGCAAGCTGGTTGGGGCTCTTGCCCTTCGGGTGGGATCATTTACCAAAGAGGCGCTGGCCGGCGTCACCCCAATCGAACAGATGGTCTCCCTTATCGATAAGGAGAAGAGCCGCGCTTGGGAAGAAGCACGCTGCGGAAGCTCGTGGAATCCGTACCTGGATTTTGCGTTGGGGGCAGGCAGAGATGCCGGGCTGAAGGGCGATCTGTGGGAGGAGGTGTTCAACGCGCGCTTGTTCAGCGACGGTTTTCCTGTGCCGGTGGGGTTTTCCGGTTTTCGTCGCGAGGTAGTCGACTGGGCCCGCGAGCGGCTGGCACGGTGGGGCTTTGTGGCGGTGCAAGGGGGGCGAAGCTCATCAGATGAGCCGAACGGGCCGGTAACCCTTCAGCCAGGCGACGCAGTCTCGCAGGTCCTTATTGACGGCGACATGGCCGTCGACGTGGCGGGCACCGTTACCTGGTGCCGAGGGGATACGGTCCTGGCCTTTGGACACCAAGTGTTTGGCGTGGGCGCAGTGCGCTTGCCTATGGGGCAGACGCGCGTGCTGGCCACAGTGCCCAGCCTTCTGGGTTCGGACAAAGTGACCACCGTCTCTCGCATCATCGGCACCATTCGTCAGGATCGTCAAACTGGCTTGTTCGGCATCGTGGGAGAGGAGCCGCCCATGATCCCGGTGCACATCCGCTACCGTTCCCTCAACGGCGAGGTACAGGAGTACCACTTCCGCGTAGCGGTTGCTCGCCAGCTGGACACGGTGATCCCCTTCTACCTCCGCATCGCGGTGCTCAACGCCTTGCTTACCGGCCGCCTGGGTGGCGGCGACGTCAGTTTGCGGGTCGAGGGGCAAATCTGTCTGGCCGACGGCAAAAAGGTGGCGCTGGATAACTTTTTCACAGGTACGCGCACGGCCGGCTTTTTTTCGCCCAGCAGCGATGCCGTGCAAGCAGCTGATGACCTGACGGCGGTCCTGGCCGCGCTGATGGTCAACCAGTTTCAAGAGCCGGCTATCAGCAAGGTGGAAGCGGAATTCAGCGAGCGCGTAGGCTTTGCCACAGCCGAGATCGCGGCCGCCTGGTACGACAAGACCGAGGTGGCTCCCGGCGACACGGTGACGGTTACCCTCCTTCTTCGGCCGTTCCAGTCGCAGCAGACGCTGCGAATTGTGCGCAAAGTGGCCATCCCGGTGACGGTGACAGATGACCGGTTGCGGCTCGTAGTGGGAGGGGCTGCTGCCGTGGAGGCAATCGCGCGACGCCAGAACCCTGCCCATTTTCAGCCCAGGAGTTTTGCTCATCTGATCAAGTTGCTCAATGAGCGGCGGCGGAACGACAGGCTTTACGTCCAGGTGGTCACGTCGGGTGTAGGGGCCATGGTCGGCGACGCCCCGATGCCCAACCTCCCACGTTCGGTGTTGACCGTTTTTGACTCGCGAAGAACGGAGCAGGGCGCACTGCTCACGAGCAACGTGGTATATGAAGAGGCGGTTCCGGTGGACTTGGTAGTGACGGGCAGCAGGACTCTGAGGCTGCGCGTCAAAGGGCGAGCGGAATAAGTCCTCCGCGGCGACGAGGTAGACTCTCATGCGACGACTGTGGTATGCAGCTTTACTTTTTTCTCTGCCCGTACAGGCTGCTACGACCAGATTCGCCGAATTCAACACCTTTGCTTCGCTGGAGAAAGGGCGGCTCGTGGGGGTCACGCTGACCGCCCGCGGCGAATTGACGTTGGCGCCCGCGGTGCACAAACTGGCGGAACTCGGCGAGCCGCTGGTGTGGTCTCTGGTTGCCGATGCCCGTGGCAATCTGTATGTGGGTACAGGTAACGAGGGGAAGATCTTTCGCATCGGCCGGGATGGTACCACTGCGCAAGTGTTCGACGCCGAGGAGCCAGAGGTCTACGCCCTGGCTGTTGCCCCTGATGGCACGCTCTATGTCGCCCCCTCACCAGGGGGGAAGATTTTTGCGGTATCTCCTGCCGGGGAGGCGGTCTTGGTCGCGACCCTTCCCTGCTCTTACGTGTGGTCCCTTGCGCTCGATGCAGGAGGCGCGCTCTACGCCGCCACCGGAGAGAAGGCCGGGCTGTATCGTGTTGCCAGGACAGCAGCGCCTGAACTTGTGTTTGCACCCACCCAAATCCACCTGCGGAGCATGGTTGCGGCAAGCGGAGGTACCTTCTTCACGGGTTCGAGCAAGAGCGGCTATCTCTACCGCGTGACGGGCGACGGCAAGGCCTTCACCCTCTATGATGCAGCTGTTGAGGAGTTGCACGCGCTCGCCTTGGCACCTGGTGCGGCCGTGTACGCCGCAGGGCTCCTGGAAAGCGGGCAGCGCGCGGAACAGCAAGGCGAGCAAGCAGTGCCTGCGGATGAGGAAAGGGAAGAAGTGCAGGAAGTCGTACTCCCGCCAGCCCGCATTAC
Organism: bacterium; assembly: GCA_037445575.1. Classification (GTDB taxonomy): domain Bacteria; phylum Zhuqueibacterota; class Zhuqueibacteria; order JANLFK01; family Oleimicrobiaceae; genus Oleimicrobium. The sequence continues at coordinate 9,215 of JBBIKH010000033.1, read as the reverse complement.
CCCCAGCGGCGCCCCTCGGGCAACGGGGGCGGTTGTCTATGCCATTGACCTGGAGGGGAACGCTACTGAGCTGTGGCGTTCGCAAAGGGAGTGCGTCCTTGCCCTGGCAGTGACAGGTTCAGGAGAGGTGGTCGCAGGAAGCAGCGAGAAAGGCAAACTACTGGTCATACGGCGGGGCGAAGAGGCCACCGTGCTGACAACTGTTGATGGGGAGCAGGTCACTGCCATTCTTCCGGACCCCGGCAACGCCCTCTATGTTGCCACTTCTCATCCCGGTCGGGTTTTCCGCGTGGGACCGGAGCAGGAGCAGGTAGGGACCTACGAGTCCGAGGTCATCGACGCGAAAGTGGTCGCACAGTGGGGACAGGTCCGGTGGAAAGCGGTGGGCGAGCCGTCCCTTATGCGCTTGTACACGCGTAGCGGCAACACTAAGGAGCCCGACGGGACTTGGAGCCCGTGGTCAAGGCCATATCTGCATGCGGAAGGGGAGCAGGTGGAGAGTCCTCCTGCTCGCTTTTTGCAATGGAAGGCAGAGCTGCGTAGAGGAGGTAGTGAAGCAGCGACGGTAAGCAGGGTGAGCATAGCATATCGCCAGAAGAACTTGCCACCGGAGGTGAGCGGCATCACTGTGCTGCCGCCGGGGGAGTACTACGCCCCGCCCCGAGACGGGCGCGACGAGGGCCAACAGGGTGAAGCCGATCGCACGCCGCGCGGCCTGCGTATGCCCCGCCAGCTGGGCAAGAGCGAACCGCGCGCCGGCTGGCGGACAGCGAGCTGGCGCTTCTCGGACCCCAATGACGACTATCTGCTCTTTTCCCTGTCCTACCGACGGGTCGGGGCGAAGAGCTGGCGGCGGCTGGTCACCGACCTGGACAACAGCTACTATTCTTGGGACAGCAGGCTCATTCCCGATGGCGAATACGAGCTCCAGGTGGAAGCCAGCGATGCTCCCTCTAATGCCGAGGGTGAGGCGCTGAAGGGCAGCCGCCTGTCCGAGCCATTTGTTGTGGACAACACCGGACCCCAGGTTGCGCCATCCCGCTGGGACAAAAGGGCTGGCAAGGCAGTGGTGGAAGTCCGGGACCAGTGGAGCGTGCTGCAGCGTGTGGAATGCGCGCTCGACGCGGGGACCTGGATGGTGCTCCAACCACGTGATGGCGTGCTGGACGCTCGCCAGGAGGTGTTTGAGGTGCAACTCAAGCTTGCTCCTGGTGAGGAGAAGGAATTGGTGATCCGCGCCGTGGATGCAGTGGGCAACGTCGGTTTTGGGTACATGACGGTGAGGGGAGAGTAGGTGAACAGCAGAGACTGGCAGCAGGTAATCGACTTTATTGCCACCCACGACGACTTTGTCATCACTTCCCACATCAGCCCTGATGGTGACGCCATAGGTGCCGAGTGTGCGCTTTCGATGCTTGTCGCCGAAAAGGGCAAGCGCAGCCACATCATCAACGTCAGTCCCACACCGCAACACTACAGGTTCCTGGACCCAGATGGCACCATTGCCCAATACGACCCCAGTCGCCACCTGGAGCTTTTTCGCTCTGCCGGTGGGGCGTTCATCGTGGACATCAGCGACTGGGCCCGCCTGCGGGAGGTGGGAAAGGTCATCAAGGAGTTCCAACTGCCCCGCGTATGCATCGACCATCACACCCAGAGCGATGCGATGGCCGAGATTGAGGTGATTGACGCGGCTGCATCTTGCACCGGCGAGCTGCTCTTTGATCTGAGCAAGGCCATGGGCGTCAAGCTCAGCGGCCGCCTGGCAGAGGCCCTTTACACCTGCTTGCTTACAGATACCGGTTCGTTCCGCTTTGCCAACACCACACCCCACGTACATCGTATGGCGGCCGAGCTTGTGGAAGCTGGGGTGGACGTGGGCAAGGTGTATGAGCACGTCTACGAGAGCAGCTCCCCGGCAAAAGTGCGACTGATGGGGGAGGTGCTCCGCTCGCTGAGCTTTGAGTGCAATGGGGCGCTGGCGTGGTTTGCCCTGACGCGCCAGGCTTTGGAGAGAAGCGGCGTCATGACCTGGGAGCTCGAGAGTTTTCCGGAACTGCCGCGCATGGTGGCAGGAGTCGAGGTCAGTCTCTCGTTCACCGAACTGAACAACGGCCGGACCAAGGTCAGCCTCCGCTCCAAGGGCCGCATCCCGGTGATCGGCATCGCTGCCAAATTCGGAGGTGGAGGCCACACGTATGCCGCAGGGGCGTCCATTCCTGGCGCTCTGGAGGCTGTCCTGGAGAGGGTGTTGGCGGAAACGTGTAGGGTCGTGGAGGCGCACCTGAAACAGGGTGACACTGCGCTCCCATAGGGCTAGCCGCTGATGGTTTTGGCAAATGGGGGGTTGCTGCCTTTGGGCCGCCGGAGCATGGCACGAGGCGGTGGACACGTTACCGTTGTATTTGGTGTGCAAATGCGTTACTTTTCTCCGGGGGCGAACCTCGTGCCTGGGGTGGTGAGGTGTGGCGAGGAGAGCGACGGGGATGGATGACAGGGAGAGCACACAGAGAACTGCGGCCTTGCAGGCTATTGTGGACGCGGTCGCCGGGGGGGATCTGGTGGAGATCGGGCAGCTGGCCCGTCAGGCAGTGGAGTCGGCCCTAGGCTGCCAGCAGGCGGTTATCCTCAGGTACGACCCGGAGCGACGGCTGTACGTGACCTCGTCCCTGTTGAATCAAGGCACGCGGTTTGGGAAGAAGGAGCTGGCCATTGCCGAGCAGGAATGCTCCTGGCGCGCGGCTCTCGCGCCGGACCGGGTACTCACCATCCGCGCGGGCGAGGTCAGTTCCTCAGCAGAAAGGGAGCTGTTGGGCGATCACGCAGTGGTCGCCTTTGCCTTTCCGTTTCACTGGGGCCTAGAGCTACTGGGCGTCGTTCACGCCGTGAGCGAACAAGAGTGCGAGCTGACTGACGAGCAGCGGGCGGCAGCACAGGAGGTCGCAGCCTTGCTGGCCTTGGCGCTTGAGCGAGCCAAGGTCAATGCCAGGGCGAAGGCTGCTCAGGAGGCAGCTGCGGAGTGGCGGGATCGCTACGGGCAGCTGTTTGCGCATGTCAGGCAGCCGGTCCTTGTTGCAGACGTGGCGGCGGACCTGATCTATGAGGCCAACCCGGCCATGGTTGCCCTCACCGGCTATGAGGCTCACGAGCTGCACGCCATGCGACTGTCCAACCTTTTCGCCCCGGGCCAGCTGCCAGACCTGCGGCGCCTGGGGGCCGACCCACACCCGCCAGGGGAGTGCACGTTGCAGACTAAGCTGGGAGAACCGCTGCGGGTGAGTCTGGAGGTGGCGCGCATCGGAGCCCCATCGGGAGAGCGCTATCTGCTTGTGGTGCGGTCGCCGGAGCCCATTGACCGCGTTCCCGCGCCTTCCGCCGAAGTGGGGGAGTTGCTGCAGGCGCTCGATGAGTCTGGGGAGGTGGAGGCGAGCATCGAGTCCCTGTTTGTGCGCCTCGGCCAGGAGCTGGGGGCAAGGTACGGCACGCTGCATGTGATTCCGGGCCCAGGCCAGGGGCTGCGCATGCGCATCTTTCGCGACTTTGGCCAGGAGGCTGGCAGCTCTGTCGAACTTGCCTTCACCACGGGCCCTTACCAGAAGGTGCTCCAGGCGCAAGGAGTGGTTGAGTGCCCATCGGTGGCAGCATCGCAGGAATACGCCTACCTGCAAGAAGGGGCAGGGGGCGCGGCTTACGAGTCTTTCATTGCGGTCCCGCTGCGTCTGGCACGGCGGGAGGTGGGGGTGCTGAGCTATTTTTTCCCTCACGCCCGCACCTTCGCCATTGCGCACAAGGAGCTGATGGCGCAGGGGGCGCGCCTGATGGCCCTGCTCTTAGGATGGACGGAACATCGCCGGCGACTGGAGCAGGTGGCCTCTCGCGCGGAAGCAGCGATGGAGATCGTGGTCGGCCTCTGTGGCCTGCGGAGCGCAGAGGAGATGGTGGCGCACCTGGCGCGGGGCATCCACCCACGGATCCAGTTTGACCTGCTGAGCGTGACCTTGTTCGAGCGCGGTGGCGCTGAGGCCCAGGTCCTGTGCATAGCCTCGCCGCAGTTGGCGGAGCTGGTCGCCTCGTCCTACCGATGGGAGGCTATTGCCGATGACGGCCTGGGATGGCTGAGGCCCCACGGGCAGAGTACGGAGATCGGCGGTAGGCGCACCCTTGCGGACAAGGTGGCCTCACGGGTGAGCGTGCTCCTGTTGGCACACGGCGACTATCTGGGCAATCTCTCCTTGGGGGCGCTTGGTGAAGATGCCTTCAGCGAGGAGGAAGTGCACTTCTTGCGCATGATAGCGCCCGCCCTGGCAGAAGCGTTGGCTTCGTGTGCAGAGGCGGGGTCGCCGGGGAGTGAGTCCACCGTCCCGCCCCCAGCGGCCCACGAGGGGACGCCCTCCCTGCGCGCCGATCTGGCCGTACTGAAACGGGCTCTCGAGGAGCTGGACCCTTCTGTGCGCCGACATGCGGCCACAGAGCCAGAGGCAAAGGCAGGCGCCCTGCAGTGGTGGCAGGACGTGCGGACCAACCTCGAACGCGTGCTGTCTTGGGTGGAAGGCAGGCCTGCACAGGAGGCCCGCGAAGGCGAGCGGGCACGTGCCGTTTCTGTGCCGCAGGTGATCAACGAGGCCACGGTCCAGCTGCACAAGGCGGGTGCGTTGAAGGATGTGCAGCTGGTAGTGCTGCCAGGACCGGCAATGGAGGTCGCCACGCTGCCGGGGCTGTTCCGGGAGGCATTGGTGGAGCTATTGGCAGGGGTGGTGGCGATGGCCTCGGGCCCGGCGCGGCCCCGTGTTGAAGTGGGGCACCGGGAACAACTCCTCAATAAGCTGATCTACGTGCGCTACTCCGGGCCTGCCCCTGATCTGTCTGCGACACGGGCCGGCCAGCCGGAATGGCGAGCCGCAAATGAGCAAATCCGGCGCGCACGGCAGATGCTTTCCCTCTGTGGAGCCAAGTTGGTGATGCGTACCCTGCTCAGGGGCGAGACCGAGCTGTTCGTGGGCTTTGCGAAAACTGCCCCTTTGGGAGACGGATAAACGGCTGCCCCACCGCAAGACGGACGGCGGGGCTTCGAGGCACAACCAATTGAAGCAAGAAACAGTTGCGAAAATACTCATCGTCGAAGATGACGAGGCACAGGCGCGCCTGATGCGACTGGCAATCGAGCGCGGGCAACTGGGCTGTCACATCGACCAGGCGGCCAACGGCAGCGAGGCCCTGACTATGCTCCGGCAGGAGCAGTACGCCGCAGTGGTGTTGGACTACAACCTGCCACTGATGAATGGGCTGGCCCTGATGCGAGCGTTGGAAAAGGAAAGGATCGCCGTGCCGGTCATCATGACCACAGGCGAAGGTAGTGAAGAGGTGGCTGTCGAGGCCATGAAACGTGGCGCCTATGACTACCTCATCAAGAGGCCCGGCTATTTGGATGTCCTGCCGCGGGTAGTAGCCAAGGCAATCGAGCATCATCAGTTGGAACGCGAGCTGCGGCGGACCGAACTCAAGTACCGCACCCTGGTGGCCATGGCCTCGGACGCCATCATCGTGGAAGACGCCGAAAGCGGCCGCCTGCTGGAAGTGAACGCGAGGGCAGAGGAGCTCACCGGCCGCAGCCGAGGCGAATTACTCGCCCTCAGCGCGGCCTCTCTTTATCCGCCGGAGGAGCAGCCCAAGGTAGCAAAGCTGCGCCAGCAAGCGCTGAGCGGCGCAGCCAGCACCCTCGTCGAACTCCGCTTACAGCACGTTGACGGGCGTGAAGTGTACGCCGAGGTCAGCAGTAGCTTGGTGGACCTGGGTGACAAGCGTGTCATTCAGACCATTATGCGGGACGTGAGCCAGCGGCGGCGGCTTGAACAGCAGATCCTACTCAGCAAGCAGCGTCTCCAGGCGGCCTTCGACGGCATCGGTGACATGATCGCGGTGGTAGACGCGCGCCACACCATCATCATCGCCAACCGTCGGCTGGCGGAACGCTGCCAGGTGCCCCCTCACGAGCTTGTTGGCAGCCGTTGCTATCAGGCCATTTTTCGGCGCCCGTCGCCTTGTGAGGACTGCCCCAGCGTGCGCGTGCTCCAGTTGGGGGAGGCCCAGTTTGAGGAGCGGGAAAGCGGCGAAGAGATATTCCACCTGTGGTGTTACCCTATGCCTGGCCTGGACGGCCGTCCGGAACTTGTGATCGAGCATGTGAAAGACGTCACCGAGCAGAGGCGCATAGAGCAGCATCTTATCCAGTCGGAAAAGCTAGCCACCGTGGGCATGCTCTCTTCGGGAATCGCCCATGAACTCCGCAACCCACTGAACATCATCGAGTCCGCCCGCTACTACCTGCAGGAGACGCTGGGCACTCGTGAGGCAGAGGTGCACCAGAAACTGGAGATGATTCAGCGCAATGTGCGGCGCGCAGCCACCATCATCAACAACTTGCTGGAGTTCTCCAGGCGCTCGGAGCACGAACTGGAGCTGGTGGATGTGCGTCGGGTGATCGACGGAACCTTGGGGCTCTTGGACAAAGAGCTTGCCTCGCGCCAGATCAGACTTGTCCGCGAGCCGGCAAAAGAGGAACAACTGCCGCGAATCCGCTTCAACGTTGACTCGCTCAAGCAGGTGTTTCTCAATATCATCCTCAATGCCATTCAGGCAATGCCAGAGGGCGGCGTGTTGGAGATCACCGCACGCCTGACGGATGATGGCCAGTGGGTGGAGGTAGACGTACGGGACACCGGGTGCGGCATCACCACCGAAGAACTCAAACATCTCTTCACCCCGTTCTACACCACGAAGAAGGTGGGCGAGGGCACCGGCTTGGGTTTGTACATCTCGCGCTCGATTATCAGACGTTACGGGGGCGACATTACCGTGCAGAGCGTAGTGGGAAGCGGCAGCACCTTTACCGTTCGCCTGCCGGCACGCAGCGACGGCGGGCGGCTAGATGGGGTGCGTGCGGCCAATACAGAGCAACGTCAATAGCATGTGCTGCCTCCCTGGTGACGGTCCATAAATGGGTTGACAGTGTTTCGCTTTTTTGCTACATTCCCCCCACACTTAGGCGAGAAACACGTTAGGAAGCGCGTTGAAAAGGTACTCCTTCTCTCGGCCCATTGAGGCCGAACTACAGCTGTTCGAGCGCGAGTTCTCCTCGGTGCTGGCCTCGGATGTGTCGCTCATCAACGACATCGCCACGCACCTGGCAGCCCATCGCGGCAAGCGTTTGCGCCCAATGCTTGTTCTGCTCACCTGCGGACTACACGGTGCTCCGCCCCGCGCTGCTTTGCAGGCGGCTCTGGCCATCGAGCTCCTGCACACTGCCACACTGGTGCACGACGATGTGGTGGACTCTTCTTTTCTCCGGCGCGGTGCCCCCACGGTTAACGGCCTGTGGAGCAATAGGATCTCCATTCTCATGGGCGACTTGCTCTTTGCGCGTGCCCTGGCTCTGTTGGTAGAGGGGGGCGACTTGCGGGCCCTTCGCCTTCTGTCGGACGCCGTCTTCCGCATGAGTCGCGGCGAGCTACTGCAAGAGGAGCATGGCTCTGACTACCAGTTGATGGAGCGCAACTACTTCCGGGTGGTGTCGGACAAGACGGCGGCGCTCATCGGTGCCTGCTGCCAATTGGGCGCGCTGGTCGCGGGAGGCAACGAGTCCCACATGCACACCATGCAGCAATTCGGCGAGAACCTTGGCATCGCCTTCCAGATCCGCGATGATGTGTTGGACTATGTCGGCGACCAGCGCACCCTGGGCAAGCCGATCGGCAGCGATATTCTGAACAACAAGCTCACCTTGCCGCTCCTCCATGCTTTGCGCAGCGCTGATCCTGAAACTGCGCGCACCATGTTGGCCTATGCGCAGTCCAGCGAGCAAGGGCGCGTAGAGGCGGTTCTGGCGTTTGTGAGGGACAACGGTGGTGTGCGCTATGCCGAGCAGCAAGCGGAGCAGCATCTCCGTGCTGCCCTCGCCTGCTTGGCTGGCTACGAGAGTTCGCCTTATCTGACGGCACTCGAGGAGTTGGTCTCCTATGTGGGCACGCGGCAAGAATAGGCTCCGCCATTGGCGGTGGGTAATGTGGTCGACGCTGGGGAGTGTGGCCGTACTTGCCTCCTCATGTGCCCGGCACGAGCCGGTGCAGGAGACGCGCGTGTTGATGGATACGTTTGCCACCATCACGGTGTACGACCGCGACAAGGACCGGGAGGCCATCGTCCGCGCCATGGATGCGGCGTTCGCGGGCATGCTGGAGGTGGAGCTGCTCACCAGTTGCTATCGCGACTGCAGCCAGGTGAGTGCCATCAATCGTCTTGCTCCGCGAGCGGTGAAGGTGAGCCCTGCACTTGTCGCCTGTCTGCAAGAAGCGCACCGCGTGGCCTCTCTATCGGACGGGGCGTTCGATGTGACCGTGGGGCCGCTCATGCGCTTGTGGGATTTCCTTAGCGATCAGCCGCGCGTGCCCGACTCGGCAGCAATTCGGGCGCTGCTCCCTCTGGTGGACTATCGGCGCGTGCACGTGCAGGGCGACTCCGTGTGGCTGGAACAACACGGCATGGCCCTGGATCTGGGCGGCATCGCCAAAGGGCTTGCTGTGGACGCGGCGATCGATTCGCTGCGCGCGCACGGTATCACCGATGCGATGGTTGATGCGCGCAGCAATCTGCGCACCTTGGTGAGCCCGCTCACCGCAGGCAAACGTCACGTCTGGATTCGCCACCCCCGCGAGTCTGGGAAGCTGTTCGCGCGCTTTCCCATGGACGAAGGGTGTGTGGCCACTTCCGGCGATTATGAGCGGTTCTTCATGAACGACTCTGTGCGCTATCACCATATCCTCGATCCGCATACTGGGTGGCCTGCGCGACCGTGCGCCAGCGTCACGGTGCTGGCCATTTCAGCTGTGGAAGCCGAGGCTCTCTCCACAGCTCTCTTGGTGCTCGGGCCCGAAAGAGGGCTCGCCTTGGCCGACCGATTGCCTGGGGTGGCCGCGGTGTTCTTGATGGACAACCACGGCTCCATAGAATGGAAGGCCACCGAGAGACTACGAAATAGGATGCAGATAGTGTGACAGTAGGGGATTCCCCTTGAGCGCAGCAGAATGGATAGCGAGATGACGATGCCGACGACACTGGTCACCGGCGGAGCAGGATTCCTCGGCTCACACCTGTGCGAGTACTTGTTGGCAAAGGGCCACCAGGTGATCGCTATGGACAATCTTATCACGGGGACCATTGCC
>JBBIKH010000032.1:0-20580 GCA_037445575.1 bacterium | reverse complement strand
TGAAACGCATTGGCAGCACTCCTCACACAAACAGCGGTACACACACCAAGGCCACAATCGACATCAACTTGATGAGGATGTTGAGCGAAGGGCCGGCCGTGTCTTTGAATGGGTCCCCCACCGTATCACCCACCACCGCGGCCTTGTGGGTGGGTGAGCCTTTGCCGCCCAGCTGTCCGGCTTCAATGTACTTCTTGGCATTGTCCCAGGCCCCGCCGGCATTGGCCATCAGTATGGCAAACAGAAAGCCTGTCACGATGGCCCCTGCCAGCAGCCCGCCCAGCGCTTCTGGCCCGAACACCAGGCCGACCAGCAGCGGCGCTCCCACCGCCAGTGCGCCGGGCAGCACCATCTGGCGCAATGCCCGCCTGGTGCTGATGTCGACGCATCGCCGGTAATCAGGCTTGGCGGTCCCTTCGCGCAGCCCGACGATTTCCCGAAACTGGCGCCGCACCTCTTTGACCATCTCGTAGCCTGCCTTGCCCACGGCGTCCAAAGCCAATGCGCAGAACACCACCGGCAACATTCCTCCGACAAACAGCCCGATCAGCGTGTCGGGGTTGAGCAGGCTCATGGAGATCTCCACCCCCCTGGCTTTCAGCGCCTGCGTGTATGCCCAGAACAGTGCAAAGGGGGTGAAGGCAGCCGAAAGCATGGCGAATCCCTTGCTGATAGCAGCAGTGGTATTGCCCACGCTATCCAGGGCCTCTGATCGGCTCCGCGCTTGCTCGCCGAGGTTAGCCATTTGGGCCAGACCGGCGGCGTTGTCCGTCACCGGGCCGTATCCGTCCACGGACAGCACCGAGCCAAGGCTCGCCAACAGTCCCACCGCCACCATCCCCAGGCCGTAGAGGCCGCCGGAGCGATAGGCGACAAAGATCGCCACGGCAGCAAGGACGATGGGGATAGCAGTACTGAGCATGCCCACACCCAGGCCCGCCAGGATGTTCATGGCTGCTCCGCTTTCGGCTGACCTGGCAATTCCCTGCACCGGGCGATTACGGTCGGAGGTGTAATACTCGGTGCTCAGGCCGATGAGCATGCCGCCCACGATGCCGGCAACGGTCGCGTAGTAGACGCCCACATCCCCAACTTGCCAGCGCACCAGAAAGTAGCCGCCCACCAGCACCAACCCCACCGTCACCCACATGCCGGTGTTGAGGGCCATGCGAGCCTTGTGGGTCTGCTGCTGAAAGGTGTCGTCTTTGCCCTCTCGCCACCGTACAAAAAACGAGCCAATCAGGCTGGCGACAATGCCCATTCCCGCAAAAAGCAGCGGCAGGGCCGCCCCTGCTGCGCCGTAGACAGCCACGCCGATGGTCATTGCCCCGACAATGGAGGCGATGTTCGACTCAAACAGGTCTGCTCCCATTCCGGCGATATCGCCTACATTGTCGCCCACATTGTCGGCGATCACTGCCGGGTTGCGCGGGTCGTCCTCTGGGATGTTCTCCTCCACTTTGCCCACCAGGTCCGCGCCGACATCTGCCCCCTTGGTGTAGATGCCGCCACCGACGCGCGCGAAAAGCGCCACAGAACTTGCTCCAAAGCTGAAGCCGGCCACGGCGTCCACTAGGCGATGGAGGTCACCCCCCACGGCCCAGCCTAACCATGCCAGGGTGGCAACCAGGCCCACCGCCCCAAGACCCACAATGGTAAAGCCCAGTACGCTCCCGCCGTTGAAGGCCACGCGTAACGCGCGCGCGATACTGTAGGTTGCAGCCTGAGCAGTGGGGGCACTGGCGCGCGTAGCCGCACGCATGCTCAACCATCCCGCCAATCCGGAACAGACTGCTCCCACAAGGAACGCGCCCCCGGTGAGCGGCTGAATGAAGAGGGCCAACAGAACCGAGACCGCCACCACAAAGAACGACAACCACATGAACTCCCGCCGCAGAAAGGCCATCGCCCCTTCCCTGATGGCCCCTGCAATTTCCACCACCCGTGCTGGCCCAGGGTCTTGCCGTCGCACCCTCTGGTCATAGCTCCATGCCGCAATTAGACCAATGACCCCTGCGCTCCCCGCCAACAGCAGCGTCTTTGTGTCCATGCCGTCACGTTCCCGCCATTTGTTCCGTCCTGCAGCGCCCTGCGTCCTATCTTACCGGGTTGAATCGGTTCATGGCCGTGACCAGCGAAGAGGTCACGAAGGTCAGACACGCATCCACCGCTCGGTCCACCACCTCCTGCAGCGCCTGCCACTCAGCCCGGGTGAATTTCGCCAATACGTACTGTACCATCTCCCCAGGCGCGAAATCGGCCCCTATGCCAATGCGCAGGCGCGGGAACTCTTCGGTGCCCAGCTGCTGGATTATGGAAGCCACTCCGTTGTGTCCGCCGTCGCTCCCCTTGCCACGCAGCCGCAGTCGCCCAAACGGCAGGTTGACGTCGTCATGGACGACCAGCACGGCCTGCGGGGGAAGGCCCAAATGTCGGAGCATGGCGGCCACCGCCGTGCCGCTATTGTTCATGAAGGTGAGCGGCTTCGCCACCGCAAAGCCCACACCCTCCACTTCTGCGTTGGCCAACGTGTACAGCTGACTCTCGGACCAGCAACGCACTCCTACGCGCGCAGCCAACGCGTCCGTTACCAGGAAGCCGACATTGTGGCGGGTCTTGTGGTACTTGCGGCCAGGGTTGCCCAACCCGACAACCGCCTTCACCACCTCTGCCATACCCCGCAAAGGGTTACTGTTGCTCTTGTTCACCCTCAGGGGCAGCTTCCGCTTCTTCAGCTGCCGGCGCTTCCGCCACCGCAGCCTCTACCTCCCGCACCACCGTGGGGGCCGTCACTGTGGCCACAGAGAGGGTGGGATCGGTCAAAATTTGCGCCCCCTCAAGGGCGATGTCCCGCACGTGGATCGACTCGCCAATACCAAGTTTGGAAACGTCGATCTCGATGTGCTCCGGCAGGTTGCCAGGTAGCGCCTCCACCTCCACCTCGCGCAACACCTGCTGCAGGATGCCGCCACCCACCTTCACCCCCTCCGGCACACCCACCAAGCGCACAGGGACCATCAGGCTCACCTTCTGATCCATATGCACGCCCATGAGGTCCACGTGCACTGGCACATCGCGCAGCGGATCAAATTGCACTTCACGCACTATGCACTTTGCGGCCTTGCCGTCCAGCTTCACGTCGACGATATTCGCTTCACCTTGCAAGACTGCGCGCAATTGCTTCTCCGCCACGGCAATAGGCACCGGCTCCTCGCCCCGGCAATAGTAGATACCTGGAATCATCCCCTTGCGGCGAAGCTGCTTGGCAGCCTGCTTGCCAATTCTGTCACGCCTTTCACAGATCAGTTCCGACATCGTCGTTACTCCATAAACAATGAGTCACGCACCAACATCAATTCACACTAAACAGCCTGCTGATAGATTTCGCCCTGTGAATACTGAGAATCCCCTGCGCAAAGACATTGGCAACGGAGATCACCTCCAGCTTGTCTATTTTCTTCTCCGGCGGCAAGGCGATGGTATCAGTGACCACAAGCCGGCTGATGTAGGATTTACGCAGGTTCTCGATGGCCGCCCCAGAGAGCACCGCGTGCGTGCAAAGCGCCCAGATCTCCTTTGCCCCATAGTCCTCACGAAGAACCTGTGCCGCATTGCACAGGGTCTTCGCCGTGTCCACGATATCGTCCACGAATAAGACGTTCTTGTCTTTGACCTCGCCGATGACCGAGAAAACCTCAGTCTCGTTGGGCTTTGGCCGCCTTTTGTCCACCACCGCCAGGGGCACATGGAGGCGCCGGGCATAAGCGCGCGCAATCTGGATACCCCCCACATCCGGTGAGGCTATGACCAGGTTTGGGATGCGCATTTTTTGGACGTACTTGCACGCCACGGTGGCCGAGTACAGGTGGTCCACAGGGATGTCGAAAAACCCCTGCAGCTGCGGCGCGTGCAAGTCCATGGTCAACACGCGATCCGCCCCTGCGGTGGTGAGGAGGTTGGCCACGAGCTTGGCGCTGATCGCCACCCGCGGTTGGTCCTTGCGATCCTGGCGGGGATATCCAAAGTACGGTATCACCGCCGTTATGCGCTTGGCTGAGGCCCGCCGCGCCGCGTCGATCATGATCAACAGCTCCATGAGATTGTCGGCGGGCGCATTCGTGGACTGGATGAGGAAGCAGTCTGTGCCGCGAATGTTCTCTTCGTACTTGACCGAGATCTCGCCGTCGCTGAAGCGCGTCCTCGTGATCCTTCCTGGCCTGATACGCAGCCTTCTGCAAATTGCCTCCGCCAGAGGGACATTTGCGGACCCACTGAACACCTTGAGCTTGTCGGCCATAGTAGCGCTTGTCCTTATCCTCGAAGGCACCAGTGACAATCCACCCCGTCCATCACCAAAGTCCAAAGTTAGCTGGGGCGGGAGGATTCGAACCTCCGAATGCAGGAACCAAAGTCCTGTGTCTTACCGCTTGACGACGCCCCAGTGGAAAGAACCCCCACCGCCGAACCTCAGCGCAACTCCGGGGGAAGTTGCTCCTCGGTCAACCCTTTCTCTTCCATCAACTTCTTGCGGTACACCGCCAGGACGGTTTTCTCAAGATACTCCCGAAACTCGGGCGTGACGGGGTGGGCAATGTCGCGGTAGGTGCCGTCCTCAGCCTTGCGACTGGGCATGCTGACAAAGTAACCCGTGTTCCCGTGAATAACCTTCATACCCCGCACGACGAAGACGTTGTCAAAGGTCACGTTGACAAACGCCTTGAGTCTCTCCTCTTCGCGGAGGGTAATGGCGACTTCGGTAATCTCCATCGGTAGCTCCCGGGCGGCACCGACCACTGCCACCCTCTCACAGAAGAAAGTCCTACGCAGTGCGGAGCTGTTGCGCCACAGCCTCTGCCACTTCTCGACAACCATACTGTACCGGTCGCACCACAGTGGCGCGAGTCAGCGCAGCAAGAGCTGCGCGTGCCCGGTACGCCTGGTCGCGGCGCGCAAACAATCCAAACACGGCACTGCCGCTGCCTGACAGGCTACAGTAAAAACCTCCTTCGCGGTAGAGCTCAGCCTTCACCTGCGCCAGAGCCGGGTGGGCCGCGAACACCACCTCCTCAAAGTCGTTGCCGAGCAGCTCTTGCCATTGCAGGCGGTCGCGTAGCTCCACGCCGCGGCAGGGAAATGTAACACTTTTCCGCCTCTTTGTCAAGTCAAATTTGGCAGCGCTGTAGGCCCATCTTGTGGATATTTCGACATTTGGCATTGCCAACACGCACCAATAGTCAGACGGCACATCGATGGGCGTCAGCAGCTCGCCGCGCCCTTGACCCACGGCACTGCCCCCCACGAGGAAGAAAGGCACATCTGAGCCGAGCCCTGCCGCCAAGGCCGACAATTCGGCCGCAGAGAGCCCCGTTCCCCAGAGTTCGTTCAACCCCGCCAGCACCACGGCTGCATTGCTGCTGCCACCCCCCAGGCCTGCTCCCACGGGGATTCGCTTGCGGAGGGTGATGCGCGCGCCCTGTGTGTACCCGGTCGCCGCTCGCAAGGCCGCCGCGGCCCGCCAACAGAGGTTTTCTTGGCCGGCTGCCACTTGCGGATGGTGGCAGACAACCGTTATCTCCCGTTTGTCCGGCTCCAGCGTGAGGTGATCGCACAAGGAGACCTGCTGGAAGATGGTCCAGATGTCATGGTAGCCATCGCTGCGCTTGCCCAGCACGCGCAGTCCGAGGTTGATCTTTGCAAACGAGCGCAGGTGGACAATTGCCATAGTGCACAATTGAAAAAGGCCTCACGGGATCGTGAAGCCTTGTCTCATAAGCCGAGAGCTCGCCGCAGCTCGGCGAGCAGGGTTTCCCTGTCTGCCCTTGAGACCTCCCTACCGTGAATCTTGACCCCTGGCGTTTCCCGGGCCAGTTGTCGCAGCTTGCGCACTGGCAGTCCTTCAAGCTCCTCCCTGGTCAGGGAGCCAGTTAGTGCGCTAGGGGGCCGACCGTCGTAGACGATTGCTTCGGTATCCTCATGGGGGCGAGGGATGATGTGCGTGGCGACCAGCTCGCCGACCTTTGCGGCGGCTTGCTGGCCTGCCGCCACCGCCGCTCGCACGGCTGCCACCTCCCCCACCACTTTGACCACCACCAAGCCGCCCGTGCTCAGTTCCTTGCCCACCAGCCTGACGCGCGCCGCTTTCACCATGGCGTCAGCTGCTTCGATGGCCCCCACCAGTCCCCGTGTTTCAATCAGACCTAAGGCTCGTTCATACATGCGAGTCACCGACGCCCGCGGTGGTCAACTACTCATTGACCTCCACGTTTGGGCGCTTGGGGAGGATCATCTCCACATCAGAATGCGGTCGCGGGATGACATGCACTGAGACTAACTCCCCCACCTTCTCCGCAGCCGCTGCCCCTGCGTCCACCGCCGCCTTGACGGCGCCCACATCACCGCGCACCATTACCGTGACGTAGCCTCCCCCCACTTTCTCTTTGCCAATTAGCTGCACCTTTGCCGCCTTGACCATCGCATCTGCCGCCTCGATGGCACCGACTAGGCCCTTGGTCTCGATCAATCCCAGGGCATCGAGCGTCATAGACTCCTCCACCTATTGCCTCTGCATGTCCTACCGCGTGCGTCGGTAAGTTAACAAAACTTTCCCAAATTGTCAACTCATTTTTCCGGGTGAAGGCGCCGGGACGAACCTACGGCTGCGCGAATTGTTGCGCAAAGTACGCCGCCGTGAGGGGCTCTCCCATGGCGCGTTGAATGAGCTCATCCCAATGATACCTGGCCCCCGGGGCAAAGATGTGGCGTTTCAGGAACTGCCCCACACGCCCTTGGCCTGCGTAGCCGAAACCCTTGTCGTCTGCCCCCTTCAGCACTGACTTCACTATGTGGTAGTGCAGCTGCGACGCCAGCAACTCGCCCAGCATGTAGTTGTGATAGTACACCGGCGAGGAGGAAAAATGAATCTTAGCCGCCCAGTCGGGCGCGTTTCTGTTCTCCGGCCGGCGCACAAACTGGTACTTCTCCACCAAATCCCACCACAGGGAGTTCAAGTCTTGGTCGGGGTCACGGTAGAGTTCCCGCTCGAAATTTACCATAACCTGGCACCAGCGCGCAAAGACCAACTGTTTCAGCCGGGCGCTACCGCTCATCGCCTCTTCCAGCTGCAGGCGTTGTTCATCGCTCAGGGCAAGCATCTGTTGGGCCCAGTATGGGTTGAGCGCCAGGCGGCCGAAAAGCTCGGCGATCCCCTCGGTGGCAAAAGCTTGAGCTGGCTCGCGCAGCAGATACGGCAACCGCCGGTCAATGTACACATCATACACCGCGTGCCCAAGCTCATGGAGCATGGTGTCCATCCACCGGGCGTCGTTGCGCACGTTGGCCAACACGCGTACGTCCCCGGCGCGGTCAATGTCGGTGCAAAAGGCGTGCGGGTTCTTGCCCTGCTTCTCAAACAGATCGCTGCGCGCCAGGATCGAGTCCACCTCCAGGCCTATGCCGTTGAAAAATGTCCGGGCGAGCTCCACAACGTCCTTCTGCCGGTAGTAGCCGTCCAGGTCCAGTTCGTAGAGGCGCGGCGCCTCCTGAAAGAAGGGGTCCTGATAGTGCCAAGGGCGCAGCTCCTCCGGCGCAATCCCATAGCGCTTCGCCAAGGAGGAGTCAATGGCAGCTTTGGCTCGCCGGAAGGGTTCATCCGTCAACTCGGCGAGCTCCGCAAGGATGGTGCGGAGATTCCCCTCGTCGTGCTCCGCCAGGGCCAGCGCCATCACGTAGTAGTCGGCAAAACCCAAGGCCCGGGCTGCCTGGTTGCGCAACTTCACCAGTTGGATGAGATCAGGTGCCACCTTCGCGCCCACCTCTTTGCCGGCCTCCCAGGCCCGACGGCGCAGCTGGCTGTCGGTAGAAGTCCGCAGCACCTCGGCGATATCATTGGCAGTGACAACTTTCCCCTCCATGGTCGGGCGGAAGGTGTTGAACGTCTGCTCCACTTTCGTGCTGAGGGCGACAATCTGCTCCAGCAGATCGGAAGGGATTTGGTTGGCAAGGAACTGATTGTAGAGGAGGGTCAGCTGCCGGGCAAGGAGAGGATCCTTCACCGCTCCCGACTCGCGGAGCAGCTTGAGCTTGGCAAAGGCCGCGGTATCCGCCAGCACCCGGCGCAAGGCCAACTGATGCTGGGCGTACTGATCGTAGAAGGTCTGCTCGCCAGTCACGCTGGCCTGCCAGTAGGCAAGGTTCATGGCTTTTTCCAGCGGCTTCACCACCTGGACGTGCGCGTCGATGAAGGCCTGAGCTTCTTTGTCCGCAGTGTGAGGGCCGCAACCTGCAACCATACCCGCTATCGCTCCTATGACCATAAGACCAGTTACCCTTCTCATGCGCTCACCTCCTTTGTATGCCCGCCTCCTCGCGGGCCGGATGCCCGCCTATCCGGGCAGTTCCGGGGGCAAGCTCTATCCGGCTACACCCCCTGCTGCAAGTGAGCCCACAGGATGCGAACTGCCACCGCCACTAGGATCACCGCGCCCAGCACCTGGGGGCTGCGTCCAAAGAACCTGCGCGTGCGATACCCCAGCCACCCCCCTGTCCCGCTCAACAGGAACGCCACCAAGCCGATTACGGCGCAGGAGTAGAGGACAGGCAGCCCCAGGAGTGCCAAGGACAAGCCTACGGCGAGCGCATCAATGCTGGTGGCAACCGAGAGCATCACCAACGTCAGGCCACGTGTAGGATCATTCTTGGGCAGTTCCGGAGGTCGCCGCGCCTCAACGAGCATGTGCGCCGCTACGGCGAGGAGCAGCAAGAAGGCCACCCAATGGTCGTATCTCTCCAGCCAGCTGCTGACCGCCGTACCGACGGCCCACCCTAGCAGGGGCATGACGAACTGGAACAGGCCAAAGTGCAGGGAGACACGGAAGATCGCCCGTGCCCGCCAGGGGTGAAGATTGGCCCCTACCCCGAAAGCCACTGCCGTTGTATCCATGGCCAAGCCTATGGCGATCAAGATGACTGCAAGATGCTCCATCGGACCCCTGGCTCTTCCGAGCCACGCATGAGATGCCTCCCTGATCATGCTTGTGCCATCGCGCCCCGCCGGCAGTGCGAGCCAGCCGGGGAAAGCGGCCGAAATATACGAATTCCCCCGACCAATTGCAAATAGAGAAATCTCCGGCGTCGCCAAGAGGAAAAAGTTTCGGGTTGAAAATCATGCACAAGTTGCATATATTTCTTACGCCTTGGTGCTTGCTATCCACTGGAGGAAGTAGGTATGTCAACCGCCAGACGGCTCGTCCGGCTTGCTGTGGGGCAAGGAAGCGACGAGTTTGCCACCCGACGGGGGTTCGTCTTCACCAAGAACGTGAGCTACTGGATCAGTGACCTGGGGTGGAGCCCAAACACCGACATTTTCGAAACCGATAACGCTTTGGTAATCCGCTTGGAGCTTGCCGGGGTGGAACGGGATCACATGGAGATTACCCTGCGCGAGAACACCCTGACGGTGCGGGGGTACCGGCACAGCAGCCCGCACGGACAGCGTGTGTACTTCCACCAGGCGGAAATTAGCTACGGCCCATTCGAAAAGGCCATCGTCTTGCCGGAGCAGTTGATTCCAGGGGCTATTGAGGCGCGTTACCGCAACGGCTTTTTGGACATTACCATCGACAAGAACCGAAGCGCCCTAGGGGAAGCGCGCGAGGTACAGATCGAAGACTGACATAACTGGAGCACACGATTGCTATGGCCGAACAGGGTAACAACACTATCCCCGAACCCACATCAAAGCTCGAGATCCCGGCTGAACTGCCAGTGCTGCCGTTGCGCGATACCGTGGTCTTTCCGTTTGTCGCCACACCGTTGATCGTTGCCAGAAAGCCCTCCGTGCAGCTAATTGACGACGTGCTCAGCGGGGATCGGCTGTTGGCCTTGGTGGCGCAGAGAAGACCGGAACTTGAGGAGCCAAAGCCGGAAGACATCCACACGGTGGGTACTGCGGCCATTGTGCTCAAGATGCTCAAGTTCCCCGATGGCAGCCTACGCGTGCTGGTGCAAGGGATCGAGCGCATCCGCGTGTTGGAATACGTGGCCTCCGAACCGTACTACCGGGCCAGAATCAAGGTGCTGCGCGAGTCCTACCGCCCCAGCACCAAGATCGAAGCGCTCATGCGCAATGTGCAGATTCAGTTCCAGAAGGTCGTCAGCCTGGTGCCACACTTGCCGGACGAACTGCAAGTGGTGGCCATGAACCTGCAGGATCCTGGTCGGTTGGCTGACCTGGTGGCATCCAACATCAACCTCAACCTCCAGGAAAAGCAAGAGATCCTCGAGCTGGCCGACGTGGAGCGTCGCCTGGAGCGGCTAACGGTCTTTTTGACGCGCGAGCTGGAAGTTCTGGAACTCGGCTCAAAGATCCAGAGCCAAGTGCAGAGTGAGCTCGGCAAGAACCAGCGTGAGTACTTCTTGCGGGAGCAGCTCAAAGCCATCCAACAGGAGTTGGGCATCGGAGACGAGCGCTCGGCGGAGATCAACGAGCTCCGCAAGGCGATTGAAGACGCCAAGATGCCGGAACAGGCCTACAAGGAGGCAATGCGGGAACTCGATCGCCTGGCGAAAATGCAGCCGGGCGCCGCTGAGTACACGGTCTCGCGCACCTACCTCGACTGGCTGGTCTCCCTGCCATGGTAGGTCTCCACGGAGGACAATCTCGATATCGAGGCTGCGCGCCGGGTGCTTGACGAAGATCATTACGATCTGGAAAAGGTGAAGGAGCGCATTCTCGAGTACCTGGCGGTCCGAAAGCTCAAGCCCGATTCCAAGGGGCCCATTCTGTGCTTCGTGGGCCCGCCTGGGGTGGGTAAAACTTCGCTGGGGCGCTCCATCGCCCGCGCCTTGGGGCGGAAATTCGTCCGCATGTCGTTGGGAGGCGTGCGCGACGAGGCAGAGATCCGCGGTCACCGCCGGACCTACATTGGCGCTTTGCCTGGACGCATCATCCAGGGCCTGAAAAATGCCCGCGCCAACAACCCAGTCTTTATGCTCGATGAAGTGGACAAGATCGGTGCCGACTTTCGCGGCGACCCGTCCTCTGCACTTCTTGAGGTGCTGGATCCCGAGCAGAACTTTTCCTTTTCCGACCACTACCTGGAAGTGCCATTTGACCTGTCCAAGGTGATGTTCATCACCACCGCCAACGTCCTGGACACGATCCCGCCGGCCTTGCGCGACCGGATGGAGGTGCTGGAGCTGCCGGGCTATATCGCCGAGGAGAAGCTGCACATTGCCTTCAAGTACCTGATCCCGCGCCAGATTGAGGAAAATGGCCTCAAGGGCAAGCACATCACCTTCACGCGGGCGGCGGTGCGAAGAATCATCCAGGAGTACACGCGCGAGGCAGGGGTGCGCAACTTGGAGCGGGAGATCGCTGCCATCTGCCGGAAGGTGGCCAAGGAGGTCGCCGCGCACGGCGACACCAAGCACATCATCACCCCGGACAAGCTCGAGGAGTACCTCGGCCCGGCCAAGTTCTACTCCGAGGTCAAGGAGCGCACTAGCGAACCAGGGGTAGCCACGGGGTTGGCGTGGACACCCGTAGGTGGCGATATCCTCTTCGTTGAAGCGACGAAGATGCGGGGCAGCAACAAGCTCACCCTCACCGGCCAACTGGGCGAGGTGATGCGCGAATCGGCACAGGCTGCTCTTTCGTACGTGCGCTCCCGGGCCGCGCAGCTGGGCATCAGCGAAGAGGTTTTCGAAAAGCACGACATCCATGTGCACGTCCCCCAGGGGGCCATCCCTAAGGACGGTCCGTCCGCTGGCGTGACCATCGCTACCTCCCTGGTGTCGCTCCTCACCGAGCGGCCGATCCGGAGCGACATCGCCATGACCGGGGAGATCACCCTGCGCGGCAAGGTGCTCCCGGTAGGGGGGATCAAAGAGAAGGTCCTTGCGGCGCGGCGCGCCGGCATCCGACACGTCATCCTGCCGCGCAAGAACGAGAAGGATCTGGCGGAGATCCCCGAAGAGCTGCGCAAGGAGATGACCTTCTACTTTGTGGACAACATGGACCAGGTCTTGGAACTCGCTTTGCGCAGGAACGGCCGCCTGCGCAACCGGACGTAGCCAAAACCCTCGGCTCACGTCTGCACCAGGGCTGTTCTGCACAGCCCTTTTTGCTTACCGCAGTTTGCAGCCGAAGCCCTTTGGACGTATGAGAAAAGGAACAAGACGACAGGCTGGTTCAGGAGGGCACGTTTCGTGACACCGATTCGCTTTGAAGACCTGAGGCAGCGCTTCGAACAGGCTGGGCAGGGTCACGTATTCCGCTTCTGGGACAAGCTCAACATCAACGAGCGAGAGCAACTGTTGACCCAGGCCGCGAGCATTGACCTTAACCTCATGGCGGAGCTATGGCGGAGGTATATTCTCTCGCCCCAGGCCCGCTACTTTTCTGGCCATCTCGGAAGGCCAGACATCATCCCGCTGCCCGCTACCCCCAAGCAGAGAGCGCGGGCCCGCGTGGCGCGGGAACGCGGCGAAGAAGCGTTGCGTACCGGCCAGGTAGGTGTCGTCCTTGTCGCAGGGGGGCAGGGGAGCCGCCTTGGATGGCACCACCCAAAAGGAACACTACCTATCGGCCCCGTGAGCGGCAAGAGCCTCTTTCAGCTTCATGCGGAAAAGCTCCTCGCCATCAGCCGGCGGGTCAATAAACCCATCCCCTGGTACATCATGACCAGCGAAACAACGCACGAGGAAACCATATCCTTCTTCCACGACCACAATTTCTTCGGACTGCCGGGTTCTGAGGTCAATTTCTTCGCG
Source organism: bacterium (assembly GCA_037445575.1). GTDB lineage: Bacteria > Zhuqueibacterota > Zhuqueibacteria > JANLFK01 > Oleimicrobiaceae > Oleimicrobium. The sequence goes on along the minus strand of JBBIKH010000032.1, from coordinate 7,809 downwards.
CAAAGAATGATCCCCGCGCTAGACGCCGAGGGTAGGTTCTTCCTCGCTGCGCCTCACCGCATATTCACCAACCCCGACGGCCATGGCGGTCTTTTGCGGGCGCTGGGGACCAGCGGCATCCTGGAGGACATGACCGGTCGGGGGCTCAAGTGGCTGTTCTACTTTCAGGTGGACAACGTGCTGGTCAAGATGTGTGATCCCACCTTCCTCGGCTATCACCTGCTGGAAGGGGCGGAGGCATCGGCCAAGGTGCTGCGGCGTCGTGACGGTCTTGAAAAGATGGGCATCCCCGGCAAAATCAAAGGCAGAGCGGTTGTGGTAGAATACAGCGATCTGCCACCCGAGAAGCTCAAGTCCGTGACACCGAGTGGCCGTCTGCGCTACTGGGCGGGAAGCATCGGCATCCACGTGTTCAACGTCGAGTTCTTGCAGCGGCTGCACGACTCAGGGTTCAGCCTCCCGTACCACGTGGCACACAAGAAGATACCTTACGTGGACGAGGGAGGGAGAACCATCCAACCCGAAAAGGAGAATGGCTACAAGTTTGAGCAGTTCATCTTCGACGTGCTCCCGCACGCCGAGAAGGTTGTGTTCATGGAAGTGGCCAGAGAGGAAGAGTTTAGCCCGATCAAGAACGAGACAGGAGTGGACTCCCCGGAGACCGCCAGAAGGGATTTGATCTCTCAGTGGTCACGGTGGCTGGAGATGGCCGGGTGTCGGGTGCCCCGTGCAGCCGATGGTGAGCCGGTCCATGCGATCGAGATAAGCCCGTTGCGGGCCCTCGATGCCGAAGACCTGGCAGCCGGCCTGTCCGCCTCTTTTGACATCGCAAAAGACCTGTATCTGAATTCATGACGCCCGGGGGCTTTTTACCCGGCGGTATAAAAGGCGGCCTGTTCATGGCAAAGGCGCGGCATAGACGTGCACTTCATAAGCGCCCGTGGCTACAGGTGGTGGGACTTGCCCTGGTGCTGTACCTGCTCCTCCTCGCCGGCGGCGGCCTGCTCGCACGCTTGCTATTTCCCACGGACAGAGTTGGACAGGCAGTGCTTGCCACACTCGAACGTACCCTTGGCCGGCGGGTCACTGTCGGTGAGGTGGACTTTCATCTTCTCAAAGGCATCACCTTGAAGAATGTGTCCATCGTCACCCCGTCAGGTGCGGACAGCACTGGGCTACCTCTGCGCAGTGGCACGATAGAGCGCTTTGTCTTAGGCTATCGCCTCCGGCCGCTGTTGAAGCGGCGCCTTGAGATCACTGAAATCACGCTGGTGAAGCCACAGCTTGATGTTGTTTTTCTGGCGCATCCGCCATTGCCAACCACCAAGGGGGACACCTCGCGCGCGGAGTTTGGCATCCCCGTGGAGCTGGCCCTGCGCCGGTTGGAAATACGCCATTTGGCCTGCACGGTAAGCGTTGCCACCGACACCTCCCGCATGGAGTTTGGCCTGGAGGGACTCAATTTCGTAGCGTCAGGAGTCCGCCTGCCCCGGGGAAAAGGAGAACCGTTGACGGGAGCAGAAGGCGACATCGTCCTCACCTGTACCCAAGCTCCGGCGTTCTTTCGTCAGCGAGCGGCCGGTGGCGTCTCACCGCTACAAGTGAGCGGTCGACTGAACTTTGAGCTTGCTGCTCAGGCCCACACCCTCGCCGACCTCAAGGCCACATTGCTGGTGGGCGCTGAGCGGCTATGCCTGGTGCTGCCGACTGAACCCTCAGGGCAAGCCCGCTTCGTGCCGCAGGGTGAGTTGCCGGGAGTGGAGCTGCGCGCCAGCCTTCAGGCCGACGTGCCTGGCGGGAACTTTTTGCTCGACAAATTGAGCATTGCGCTCGCCCGGCATAACCTGCTTCTCTGCCGCGGCCGCCTCAGTGGTCTCGGCAGCAGTCCGCGGGTTGAGGTGGAAATACCGGAAGGGAGGATTTCCCTTGGCAGCCTCTTGGCGGCCATACGGCCGGCACTGGCAGAGAGCACCTTCGCCGCATTGCTGCCCACAGAACTTTCGGGGACATTCTCCCTTGCGGGCACAAGGATTCAAGGGGTGCTGCCTTCCTCCGCAAGCGGAATGGAGCTGAGCGCGGCTGCAGTCGTGGACCTGCGGGACCTGTCGTTCTCGCTGCCTGCGGGCGGGGACGTGGCGCGGTTTTCCCTTAGCTGCCAGGGAGTCGCCGAGCTGGACAGTCTGGGCCTCCGCGAAGGGGACATCACCGCAACGGTGAGCTTTGACCATGCAGAGTACAAAGTGGACACCACGCGCATGGTCGCCGCTGGCGGGAGGCTTGATTTCACTGCCAAGGCGCGCGAACGAATGCGCGAGCTGCACACCGACGCGGTCCTCAAGATTTCCCGCGCCTTAGGGGGTGAGCTTACCGGCGCAGTGCACCTTAGCGTCGGCCCCAGCGCTAGCGCCTGGCTAGGCACGGTTGACCTCACCGTCGGGCGCTTACCTTTGGCACCGCTTACCTCCGGGCAGCTAGCCGGGAACCTAAGCGCTTCCCTGGCCGCAAGAATCCGTGGCCTCAATGACATAGGGCTGCAGATAGACGTGGGATCTGATTCTTTAGCTGTGGGGGTAGAAGGCCACCGGTACTCCCTGCCTCCGCTCACCATGAACTCGGTGGGGAAGCTGCGCACCGATTCCCGCTTTGCGTTCTTTGCCGTGGACTCGCTGTCGCTGCAGTTTGCCGATGTGCTCTCCGCACAGCTGGCCGGACGTTTTTCGGCCGCGGACCAGCGCTTTGCGCTGCAGCTCAAGGACTTGACGCTCCACCATCGTGCCCTTCCGGGGCTTTTCCCCGCGGAACTTCACGAGCAGCTGGGAGAAATCTCTCTGGCGGGGGCCACCCACGTGCGTGCCTCTGCCTCCGGTCACCTCGTGCCTGAGAGGCCGGAGCTCAGCATGCAAGGCAAGTTCAACACGCGGATCGACGCGGACTTGCCGCTGTTCGGCTTCTCCCTTGTCGGCGGCCAGCTGAGCGGCGAAGTTGCGGCGACCCCCTCTCTCGGAAAGGCTACGGTGGACCTGGTCGTGGACGGACTGAGCTTTTCCCAGCTGCCCATGGCTCCCATCACCAACGCAGCCGCCCACTTTGAAGCACAAATGCCGGAGTTGCGCCGGGTGGTGCTGTCGCGAGGCGAGCTCAGGCTGCCAAGCCTAGCGACTCAGGCCGAAGTCACCGGAACCATGGTGCCAGAACCAACAGGCCCTCGTATCTCCGCCGCGGTCAAGGTCGGCCTGCAGGCGAGCGACACCGTACGCGTGACCGAGACGCTCAAGCTGTTGGGAAAAGCTCAAGCCAAAGCTGACTTTTCCATGCAAGATTCGGTGGCGCGCGTGGCCGGCAAGGTCTCCGTGCCAGAGCTTGCGGTCTATCTGCCCGCCAATTCTGCCCTAAAGGGCATGCACGCCGAGATCCCCTTCTCCCAAGCAGTAGACCTCCGACAGATGAAGGTGGTGGCCTCGCCCGGGGAGCGCTATGCCTACTCCGGCCCCGGAGGCCTCTACCCAGAGCTGTTCGGCCCCCACTTCCTCGGCACCATACCTGAACAGGGGTGGTTGACTATAGAGCGACTTTCCTTTGCCGGGTACGCCGCGGACAACTTGCGCACGCGCCTGTTCATCGGCGGTGGCAAGGTGATTGTGCCGTCGCTGCTGGTGGACCTGTACGAGGGCAATTTCGGCGGAAGCCTGACGGTAGACATGGGGGATTTCGATCTCGCGCGCATACGCTACCGAATTGAGGGGCATCTCTCCGGCGTCAATTCTGCGCTCCTTGCTGCGCGGAGAGGGCAGTCTTTGGAAAAAGGGGTCGCCAACGCCAATTTCAGTTTTGTCGGCACGGGGCTGGATGTGCGCAAGAGCATCGAGGTGGAGGGGTCTTTTCGCATCACCGAGATCGGGCCGAAGGTTGCCGACAATCTCCTGCAGTCGTTGGACCCCCAGGGAGTGGACGCAGGCATTCGCAGTGCGCGCTTTTTCATAAACCACGGGTTCAAACCCCGCCTCATGACTTTTGACCTCCGCCATGGGCATCTCTATCCGAGCATCACCCTGTCCCAGCCGTGGTATTTCCCGGTACGGGTTGGCGGTTCTGGCCGCCAGGGTGGCAAGGTAGAGCTGGCGCGTATCCCTGTGGCGTTCTTTCTGCAAATGCTCAAGCAGGAAGCGGTACCTACGTACTAAGACTACCCGCAACGCGGGAGGAGGAGGGCTCATGACCAGGCACAAGGTGGTGATAGCGGTAGCGGTGGCCGGCTTCGTGGTCGGATGCTCCGTCCGCGCGCCGGAGGTGCAGGTGACTGGCGAAAAGACGGCTCTGGAAAACCAGATCATCGGCACTTACCAGCAGGTTGCAGACGAGAGCTGGATGATCGCGTCCACGCGCGCTGCGGACAGCGGCCAGAAGGCGCAAATGGCTACGGAGAAAAAGGAAGTGCTGGACGCAGTGCAGAACCGGAAGTTCAACAAGGACGACATCGAGGAGTTCAAACGCGAAGGCGCCTTAGGGGAGAACAATCAGGGGTTTCTGGAACTTCGTCCTCTGCCGCGCTTGGAACAGGACCTCGAATACCGCAACCTGGTGGTGAGAATCATGAGTGAGGAAAACCGTGATCGCAAGGTCATTTACGACCGCGTACTGGAGCTTAACCCTAATGCCGGGCGCGCAGGTTCGGCGGCGGTCTATGCTGTGTTCGCCAAGATGAACATCGAGGAATCGGCCCCGGGCACATGGGTTCAGGCCGAAGATGGCACCTGGTACCGCAAAGAGAAGGAGACCGCCCCGGCAGAAAAGAAATGACGGGTGGCTATGAGCTGCGTTCGGCGTAACATAGGATACAGGCTGGGTCTACCCTGGGCGCTGCTCGCGCTGTTGGCGGGCACATTGCGGGCAGCTGAACTGCCGCTACAGGTGACCACCCACCCTGCTGATGATTTTGGCCCTTCGATGTCTCCTGACGGGAAGTGGGTGGCGTTCACTTCGCGACGCAGCGGCAACCTGGACATCTGGGTCAGGCCGCTGCGTGGCGGCAGGGCGTACCAGATCACCACCCACCAAGCGGACGACTACGCACCTGCTTGGAGCCCTGATGGCCAGCGCATCGCCTTCGTGTCCAAGCGCTCGGACGCCGCTGGCGATATCTGGATGGTACAGGTGCGGAGGACCGACAGCCGGGTAATAGCTGTGCACGAGCCGATCAGGCTCACCGACCATCTTGGGCAAGATTCATCGCCCTGCTTCTCTCCAGACGGCAAAGAGCTCGCCTTCTGTTCAGACCGCAGCGCGCGCTTGGAAATCTGGGTCCTTGCGCTTGCTACGCTGACCCTCACCAGGGCAACCTTTTGGGGAGGGACAGAGCCAAGTTGGTCCCCCGATGGGGTGTGGCTGGCTTACGCTGCGTTGGACTCGCTGCATCAACACAGCGCCATCGCCGTCACCCCGGCTCATCCGGAGGCTCGACCAGATCTGCCCCGGGAAGTTGCCCTCACCGGTGGCTCCTGGCTCGATTGCCAGCCGGCGTGGTCGCCCACCGGTGGGGAAGTCGTGTTCTGCCGCTTCCCCTATGACACGAACCATGACGGAAGAATCACCCCCGACGACCACCCTGTCATTATTCGGGCAGCGGTCAGTCTGCCGAGGGCTCCCTCGAACCTGCCCTCAGCGCCAGCAGCAGTGCAGCTGTGGCTGACCAGCGGCGCTCATTTCGACTTTGCCCCGCGCTGGGAGGGCGGCGATCTAATCTGCTTTACCTCGGACCGAGGGGGAAACCTCGATATCTGGGCTTTGCCGCCGCAGGGACTCATCCCCAGGCAATCCTCGGCAGGCGCGCAACTTCTTTACGCGCAGAAGCATTTTCCGCTTCCGTCTTCTTCTGCTGACAGTTCCCGGCAAAGTCAGGAGCTCCTGTACGAGCGCTTGCTGGCCCTGCGCCGTGTTGCTGATTTTTTCCCTGCGGAGAGGCCGTGGCTCGCCCTGGCGACAGTAGAAATGGCGCGAACCTACCGGGCCCTAAGGCATGTGAGCTTGGCCCACCAGACACTGGCGGAGGTTGAAAGACAGTTCCCCGATCAGGAAGTGGCGTGCGGCCTGGCGGCGGCGGAAGGGGTGGAGATGCGGCTGGCAGAGGCGCAAATTGACTCCTCTGCCGCGATACGTGCCTTGTCAGAGCTCAGTGGCCGCTACCGAGCTCAGCAGGAGGCCTGGGTCGCGATCACCCTCTGTTTGGGTCGACTGCAACTGGCAACGCGCCGCTTTGCCGAGGCACTGGTCACCTATGGCCACCTCCTCCAGGAGGCTTCTGTTCCCCGGCAGGCGGAGGCGGAGAGCCAGTTGCGCGCAGGCGACTGTCTGCAGGCCTTGGGCCGCCAGGAGGAGGCCGAGCGGGCCTATGCCCTGGTGGTGGACCGCTATCCCGATCAGGAGCAGGAGGCAAGCGAGGCGCTGCGGCGCCTGCTCCGCGAGGAGGAACTGCACAACGACCGGAGCGCGCTGCTGCGTCGCAGTCGCGAGGTAAGCAGCACCTACCGCCTGCGTATGCCGCGGGTGGCCGCTTCGGCGCAGTTGCGCGCCGCGGAGCTGTTGCTGGCCGCAGGCGATTTTCAGGCAGCCCAGCTTGAATTGGGCGCCCTTCAGGCCGACTTTCCCGACCAACGGCTGGTGATGGCCCGCGCCTCCTTGTTGCTGGCCCAGACCTACCAGATGGCAGGTGACTGGCGCAAGGCAGTGGGTACTCTTGAGCAGGCCCAGGCGGAGTTCGACACCTTGGGTGGTGGAAAATGGGCCGCCTACGCGCGGCAGGCGCTGCTGCGCGCCCTCATGAGCTCTGGTGAGCAGCTCTTCCAGGCCGCCTACTTCACCTTGGCCGCCGCTCGCTACCGGCGGGCCATCGAGGTGGCCCCCACCGAGATTGAGGCCCACCGCGGCTACATTCAGGCACAGTACTACGCTCGCGCCATCGACCAGGCCCTGCGCGAATACCAGACGCGCGCGGCCCAGGCTGCCGACGACCCGGTGGCCCTGTACGGCCTTGGACTTTGCCTCTCTTTCAAGGCCACCGAACAAGCGGAGCTCTACGGCCACCCGGGGCGGATCGACCCGACGCTGCTGGTCCGCTCCAACGCCGTGCTCGACAAGGCCCTCGAACATGACTACCGCATGATCTACGCCTACCTGACCAAGAGTTACAACTATGAGATGTTGGAGACGTACGACCGCCTGCGCCGAAGCAGGCCCCTCACCCTTCCCCGACGGGTGCTGGAGGCGGTTACTGCACCGATCATCTCCTTGCTGAGAACAGTGACCATGGCTACAGAGGAGGGACGGGTCCGCAACTACGAGCAGGCCATCGATGCCCTTACTGTCGCCCTCAGCCTCAATGACGAGCGCGAAAACCCAAAGTTGGAGGCCCGCCTGTGCCGCAACCTGGCCAACAACTACTACAACCTCGCCGAGTTTGGCTATCAAAGGGCCTACGAGTACTACCATCTTGCCCTGCGCTTTGACTCCTCCTTTGCCAGTCGCCGCGACGAGGCAGTGGTCATGGAGAGAATGGGCCATTGTGCCCTCGTGGTGGAGGACTTTGAGCGAGGCCCTGTCTACCTCCGTCGCGCCATAGCTCTGTATCGCGACCTTGGCAGGGATGAGCTTGTGCTCCTCAATATCAAGCGCCTGGCGATGCTGTATCAGCTGGCCCAGGACTATCTATCCGCCGTGGAGTATTTCGAGCAAGCCATCGCCATGGAGAGACGGCGACGCAACCTCGAGGAGGCGCAACGACTCTACCGCAACATCGCCTACAACTACTGGCTGCTT
>JBBIKH010000031.1:0-20735 GCA_037445575.1 bacterium | reverse complement strand
AGTCCTCCAGGGTGAACTCCTGGCGGCGCAGCTTTTTCTCCAGCCGTTCGGCCTTCTCGCGGTCCAGCGCTTCCTGAGCGCGCTCCACCAGGGTGACGATGTCGCCCATCCCTAAGATGCGCGAGGCCATTCGCTCCGGGTGGAACTTTTCCAGGGCATCGAACTTTTCGCCCACGCTGACGAGCTTGATGGGCTTGCCGGTGACGGCGCGCACCGACATGGCTGCGCCACCGCGCGCATCGCCATCCATCTTGGTGAGCACCACGCCCGTGATCTGCAGCCGCTCGTCAAAGAGGGCAGCGGCCTTGACGGCGTCCTGCCCAGTCATGCCATCTGCCACCAGCAGGACCTCCTCCGGCGAGGTGGCCTCCTTGATGGCCACCAGTTCCTGCATGAGCTCATCGTCGATGTGCAGACGGCCGCCCGTGTCGATGATGACCACGTCAAAGGCGTGCTGCCGCGCATACTGCACTGCCTGGCGACAGATCGCCACGGCGTCCCCTGGGGCGGTGAACACCCGTGCGTCCACTGCGTCGCCCACCACTTCCAGCTGCGTGACGGCGGCGGGGCGACGGACATCGGCGGCAACCAGGAGAGGGTTGCGCCCCCGCTGACGAAGGTGGCGCGCCAGCTTGCCAGCCAAGGTCGTCTTCCCCGAACCCTGCAGCCCCACCAGCATCACGACGCTGGGCCAACGACTGAGGCGCAGCGGTTCCTCCTTGCTGCCCATCAGCGCCGTCAGCTCGTCGTGGATGATTTTCACCACCATTTGCCCAGGCGTGACGCTGCGCATTACTTCCGCGCCCAAGGCCTTTTGCTCCACGTGGGCAATAAAGTCCTTGACCACACGATAGTTGACATCCGCCTCAAGGAGCACGCGACGCACCTCACGCATGGTCTCGGCAATGTTCCTCTCGGTCAGCTTGCCGTGGCCTCGCAGCTTCTTGATGACGGCGTCGAATTTGCTAGCGATGTCCTGGAACATGGTGGCGCCCAGAAAAGTGGTTTAATTTAATAAAACCCGACCGCCCAAACAAGGTGTTTTTGGTGCCGCAGGTGCGGGCATGCGCTCTGCGCTGTCACCCTGGCGCCGCGCCACCTCTGGCCGCTGACAACGAGCAACGCACCCGAATGGCAGCGGGTACCAACAAACGCACCCGCACGCCTAGGCTTCCGAAGGGCGAGGAAGCTCCGCTTCGGTGGCCTGGATGACCTTCTTGACGATCTCGGCAAACTCCCGCCCTGCAGGCGAGTCCGGAGCGTAGGCCGCAAATGGTTTCCCTTCGTCGCCCGACTTTACTATCGTGGGATCCAGGGGGATGCGGCCGAGAAACGGTACGCCCACCTGCTCTGCCAGCCGCTCACCGCCGCCAGACGTAAAGACATCCACACGGGCGCCGCAGTGGGGGCATACGAAGCCGCTCATGTTCTCGATCACGCCGAGGACCGGCAGCCCCACCCGCTCACAAAAACGGATCGACCGCCGTACATCCGCGGTAGAAAGCTGCTGCGGCTGCGTGACCACGATGGCTCCCACCGGTGGCGTCAGGAGCTGTGCCACCGAAAGAGGCTCATCCCCGGTACCGGGCGGGCTGTCCACGATGAGGTAATCCAACGCCCCCCAGCGTACATCTTTGAGCAACTGCTTGATCACACCCATCTTCAGAGGGCCGCGCCAGATGACTGCATCGTCCTCGCTCTGCAGCAAGAGACCCAAGGACATGACCTTGAGCGCCGGGCCGCTGGCCAATGGCAGTATCATCCCCTCCTCCATGGCGACGACCTGTCCCTGGATGCCCATCAGCTTAGGGATGCTCGGGCCGTGAAAATCCACATCCAGGAGCCCCACCCGACGCCCGGCGGCTGCCAAGGCCACCGCCAAATTGGCGGCGACGGTGCTCTTGCCCACACCGCCCTTTCCGGAAAGGACCATGATCTTGTAGCGGATCTCTGCCAGGCGCTTGGCCAGCTCCAGGCCCTCCACGGCTTCCTGCGCGGAGAGATCCTGAGCACTGTTCTCCTGTTCTGTCATCCTCATTCCCTATGTCTTGCTTCCGTACACCTCCTCCGGCCGTACCCGGAGGCTTGTTCCTCCAACCAGCTCGCCCCTCACACTTCTACACCCAGGACGGAGCGCGCAAGGTAACCGACGGCAAAGCTTGCGATCGCCACCCCCAAGCTGATGCCGGCCATTTCCAGGAACTGGCGCCCGAAAGGCCTGTCCAGCGCCACCGCGGTGTAGAAGGTGAAGGCGGCGATGACCAGCACAGACGCGGCCAATGAGCACGCCAGGGCAACCAGCGCGCTGTGGTTGATGATGAATGGCACAATGAGCACCGCAACCGTAATCACGTAGGCTACGCCCGTATAAGCAGAGGAGCGCAGCGGCTCTTTGCCACCCGCTTCCGCCTTGGTGGCAAGATAGGCAGAGGCAGCCATGGACATGGCAGCGGCCAATCCCACCACCAACCCGGACAAGGCTACCAGCCGCGGCCTTCGCAGGGCCAGGGTCAGCCCAGCCAGTCCGCCCGTCAGTTCCACCAAGGCATCGTTTAGGCCCAGCACAATAGCACCCACATAGTGAAGGTGCTCCTCTTTGAGAAGTTCCAAAAGGCTTGCCTCGTGCGCCTCCTCTTCACGGCGCACCACCTCCGCTGCGCTCAGTTGTGCGGCCACACGACCGTATTCGCCCTGCGCATATCTTTCTCCCTTCTCCATGAGCTTCAGCGCAAAGGTCAGCCCAAGCAGTCGACCGAGCGCCACAAACAGCATCACGGTCGGCCAGCGCGGCTTTACCTCCTGGCCGGTCACTTTGCGCCACTCCTCATGGTGGCGAAGTTCATCCGCGGCAATGGCCTCCAGCACCTGCCGATTGTGCCCGCCGGAGAGACGCGCAAGCCTCCGGTAGATCTCATGCTCGGTGAGCTCATTGCGTTGATACTGGCGTGCTCGCTCCCTTTGATGATCCTTCATCGCTGCACTCTGTTGTCGATCTGAGATTGTCTGTCCCCAACTAGCGACTCACGAACATCCCTGTGCCTGCTGCCAAGTAAGCCCCCACGAGCAGTTCAGCGCACACGGTGTGACTGACCTCCGCTGTGCCTTGATGAACACATGGGGCCTGGTCTCATCGGGAGGGGCTCCATTGCCAGGGCGCTATTCCAACCTGGGCGGCGGCAACTCCTCGGACATAAGGCAGGCAGCAACCCTCGCAGGGCCAAGTTGCTCACCGATGTACAGACGAACATCGGCAGTCCGCATTACCCCCAGTTCGGTGACCAATCCGGCCAGGAGGCTGAGTGGCACCGCTTCGAGGTAGATGTTTCGTACCGCAACCCCTCGCGCCGGTCGATTCCAGACCTGAGCTGGCGGTCGCTCGGCGGCAAAGCCCCGTGCGCACGCACGGGGTATACACTTGGAAAGCTCGCTGACCGCGTACAGTGGAATTTGCGCCTGCTGTGCGCCAAGGGCCACCGCCTGCGTGCCGACCTTGTTGACAACAAAGTCCTCGGTGACCATATCGGCACCCACCAGCACCAGGTTCGATTCCGCCACCAAGGCCGGGGCTGCGGCATCGACAATCACCGTGACCGGCAGACCCAGGGCTGCCAGCTCCTTTGCCATTTCTCTGCCCTCAAAAAGGGGGCGCGACTCTGTGACGATGGCCTTGAAGCGACGGTCGGCCGCCTTGGCTTTTCTCAGGCCGGCCAGCACCGAGCTGCTGTAGCTATGGGTGAACACAATGTCTCCGTCCTTGATCAAAGCCCCCACCGCCGCTGCGATCTCGGCCATTGCCAAATGGGAAGCCTGAAGCCATGCACTGAGGTGGCCGCGCGCCACATGCAGGATGTCGGTGGCATCCTCACCGACGCGTGGCTCCTGCTCCAGGCGGAGGAGCAAGGAATTGACGAGGTTGAAAATGGGGCCGTTGCCCGGTTGCGCCGCCACCAGCGCACACCCGAGCGCGATGAGGCCCTCCATCACCCGTGCCGGCGGCGCCTGCCGTCGCTCATCAAGAAAGGCCAGCAGACACGCAGCCGCTTCGCCTGCCAGCACCGAGGCGCCTGTGACGTGGTCTTTGCGGATCTTTTCCAGAATACGCTCCGCCTTGGCCATCACCCTCCCTGTTAGCAAGTTGGCCCACCATGAGTTGTCGATTTCAATTTATCATTCCCAGGCTGAAAAACAAGGGGATTCTTACTACGCCAGCCGCTGCCGTTCAGGTACCCACAAAAAAAGCCAGCACCACGCGTGCGCGCGGTGCTGGCGAGGAGGGAACAAGGAACTGGCAAGCGGGCAAAGCCGCCTATCCAGTCGCTCAGGGAAGCCCTGGTTCCCCAGCAAGCCTCAGTGACTTAGCACGGCTCCTTCACCGGAGGAGGGCCATCTTCTTCGTCTCCACGAAGGAGCCGGCCACCATGCGGTAGTAGTAGATGCCGGACGATACTGCCTGGCCGAACTCGTCTCGTCCGTCCCACACCAGGGTGTGGTACCCGGCGCTCACTTGGTCGTCGACCAACGTGCGCACCAGTTGCCCGTACATGTTGTAGACCTTGATGGTCACCCGCCCTGCACTGGGCAGCTCGTACCGGATAGTGGTCACCGGGTTGAACGGGTTCGGATAGTTCTGCGCCAGACTGTACCGTGCCGGTACGGGTGTGCTCACCGCTATGGGGCCGTGTTCGGTCCGCATGCCGTTGCGGTCTATGTCGACCAGCTTGTAGTAGTACATGCCGCCTTCGTTAGCCGACTTGTCCACAAAGGTGTAGGTGCGATCTGCCCGGCTCGGGATGAGCTCGCTGTTCACCACCACGTAGCCGGCCTGAGCTACGCTGCTCCTCAGCAGCTGGAAGCCGATGTTGTTGCTCTCAAACCCGGTCTTCCACTCGATGACCACGCCCTGATAGGGCACGGCCCGCGCTGCGAAGCTCTCCAGCTCGACGGCAGTGGGAGTGATGCGCACCCGCCACGAGCGCTCCACGGCATCATAGCCGTCACTAACCCTCACCTTCACGTCGTAATTTCCGACGGAGAACTGCTGCGACCGCAGCACATAGGTGTTGGTGTTCGACGTGATGATGCCGGCCACAGTCCACTGGTAGCGTAGGGAGTCGCCGTCCAGGTCGGCCGCCTCGACGACAAAGCTCACCGAGTCGGGCTGGATGATCGTGATCTCGTCGAACACCGGCGCATATCCCACAACATAGGGCGGGCGGTTGAAGTTGAGTACTTCGATGCGAACAGAATCCACATCGATGCCGCCCTTGTTGTCGCGGGCGATGAACACCGGATAGTACACGCCGGCCTGGGCGTAATTCGGGGTCCAGTCGAAGATCCTGGTGCCCAGGGAGTCAAAGGTCGCGCCTGCCGGCAGCTGCCGCGCGTGATAGGTGATGGGATCACCGTCCGCATCGGTGGCCGTGACGGTGAACCGCACGCGCTGCGTCTCCTGCACGCTGATGCTCTGCGGCACTGCCAGCTGCGGGAAGGCGTTCTCCACCGCCATGGCAGTGAATTCCACCGGCGAGCCAGCGCACCCCTGCTTGTAGGCGAGACATTTGTGCTCGCCCACCGTGGGGCCAAGCCGCCACCTGGCAGAAGCAACCCCGTTAGTGCTGGTGTACACCGGCTGCGACTCCACAATGCTGCCACCACCCTGGGTGACCACAAACGTGACTGAGGAGTTGGGCACAGGGTTAGCATACCTATCTGTTACCCGCACCTGCAGCGGGAACACAAGCTCCCGTCCCACACTGCCGGTCTGGCCGTCGCCGCTCACGTAAGCAAGTTGTGCGGGGGCGTCTGGCAGGCCCGTGGCCGTAAAGACCACCGGGGTAAGCCCCGTTGCCGCTGCCCGCACCAGATAGGTGCCCGCGGCCACGCCAAGGGTGAACGAGATGCTTGCCTTCCCCTCATTGTCGGTGACGCGGGTGTTGTCGCTTGGCAGCACGCCGTTACCCTGGATCACCGTGAAGGTCACCGAAACCCCGGCCACCGGGTTATTGTTCTTGTCCACGGCCTGCGCCACCAACGGCAGGGGCAGGGTGCGTCCCACCACGTACGACTGCTGGTCACCGGAGTGGATCTGCAGTTTCGTGGCCACATCCGAGCTGGCCTGGGCGGTGAAGGTGACGGAGCTGGTCAGGCCCTGGCACGTCGCCCGAACCAGATTCAACCCCGCCGTGCGCGACAGCGTCAGATAGGTCTCCGCCAGGCCATAGGCGTCGGTAGTGTCCACAGCGGGCGTGACGACTGCGCCCTCGCCGAGGAGCACCTCAAAGCGCACGGCCCGCCCGAAGACTCCTACGCCCATGGCGTCGGTCACTTTCACTACCAATGGCTGCGGCAAGGTGAGTCCGGCCGTACCGGTCTGGTCATTGCCCGAGTAGATGGTGATGGCCGCCGGCGTCGGCTCCATGCCAAAGGCGGTGAAGGTCACTGGCGAGCCGCTCAGGCCGGTAGCTCGCGCCTCGGCCCGATTGTATCCCGCCACCCGGCCCAAGATCCAGTGCACTCTGGCAACCCCAGTGCTATCGGTGTACACGGGCTGCGGCTCCACGATGGTCCCACCGCCAGCAGTCACCACAAACTGCACGGCGTAGCCCACAATGCCGTTATCATGGAGGTCAGTTACCCGCACTTGCAGCGGCTGCGCGAGCACCGTGCCGATGTTGCCGATCTGCCCATTGCCGCCGTACTCTGCGATGCGGGAGGCAGCCAATGGCGTGAACCGCACCTGCGCCGTGGCCAAGAGGTCGACCCCGTGGGTCACCGCCCGCGCACTCACCGTTTTCACCTCCGCCTTGGTGGACGCCAAGTAGCCCTGCGTTTCTCCGTTGGCGTCGGTGAGGCTCATCGGCTGCGTAATGATGTTGTTGCTCCCGGTGGCGTTGATGATCACCGCCGCGCCAGACACCGGGTTGTTGTACTGGTCGCGCAGCCGAATGGTGATGGGCGATTTGCTGACACCATCAGCAGGAATGGGCGAGGTGGCGCTGAGCGTAGATGCTTGAGCACTCGGCGCACCGGCCACAGCCGAGGCGGTAAACAGCAGCGGCGAGCCTGTCAGCGGATTCACCCCATCGGTGGCGGTGACTTCCACAGTGTTGTTGTTGCTTCCAGCGGTGGTGCCCAGCTCCCAGGTAGCTTCGGCAATGCCGTCACTGCCGGTGTTCACCACTACCTGGGGGCCGATACCGTTCAATCTGCCGCCACCGCTGCGCACCTGGAACGTCACGGGGTGGCCGGCAACTGGATTCTGGCGACTGTCCCGCGCCCGCACGCGCAGCGGCTGCGCCAAGGTTGTCCCCACCACTCCGGTCTGGCCGTCGCCGGCCACCTTCTCGATGGCAGCCGCGTTACTGCTCCGCGCCGAAGAGGTAAAGATCGCCGGCGAGCCGTTGAGGTGGGCTCCGCCATAGGTAGCAATGGCATGGACGATGTTGTTGTTCTGGCCGGCAACCGGGCCAAGAATCAGGAACACCGCTGCCTTGCCCTCCACGTCCGTCTGCACCACCCGCACCGTGTCAGTCGGGCCGTCCAGTGTGCCACCACCCGCCATGACCCTGAACGTCACCTGGTGGCCAACAATCGGGTTGTTCTGCGAGTCGGTCACCTTAACTGTTAACATCTGGGGTAACGGATTACCAACCACCCCTTCCTGGTTGTTTCCGGCGACGATCACGAGTCGGCTGGGCGCTCCCACCGTCGCAGAGGCGATGAAACGCATGCCCGAACCTGGTAGAGGCGTACTATCTCGCGCCACACTGGTCGCCTCGACCACGTTGTTGTTCACACCTGGGTTGCTCCCCAGCGTCAGGGTCACTTGCGCAAGGCCTTGCGTGTCGGTGAAGACATCCCTCCTGCTTGCCCCTGCCAAGTTGCCCCCGCCACTCAACACCCGGTAGGTCACAATGTGCCCACTGAGGGGGTTCTGGTAATTATCCACCACCTTGGTTTTGAACGGCTGCGGCAGCGGCGTCCCCACAGCGCCGGTCTGCCCATTTCCTGACACCTCAAGCAGCGCAGCGGGCGGGCCTGGTAGGGCCGTAGCATAAAAGTCCACCGGCGAACCAGATAGGCCGGTCACGCTGGCACGCACCAGATTGTTGAGGGTGCCGGCGACCGTCCCCAAGGTGTACACCACCCGCGCCGTGCCGTCCGAGAGTGTGAGCACGTTGCGTTGGGTCTGCCCTGCCAAGGTGCCGCCTCCCTCTACCACAGAGAATGTGACATTGTGGCCCACCACCGCGTTGCCGAAGCTATCCACCACTTTCACCACCAGCGGCTGGGGTAGCACCGTGCCTACCTCTGCCGACTGGTTGCGACCGGACACATATTGCAGGGCGGCAGCGATCCCCGGCGAAGCAGTGGCGTAGAAGGTGAACGGAGAACCATCCAGATGCACACCGCTTTGCTTGGCCGAAGCCTCTACCACGTTGTTGTTCTGCCCCGGCGTGGTGCCCAGGGTTAGGAAGGCCATGGCCACACCGAAGCTGTCCGTGTAGACATTTTGCTCAGGGATGCCCGCAAAGCTCCCACCGCCTGCGATCACCTTGAACGTCACCAGGTGCTGCCCGATCCCGTTGCCGAAGGCATCAGCTACCTTCACCTTCAGCGGATCGTTGAGAGTCGTACCTACCGCAGCGCTCTGGTAGTTGCCGGAGACGTAGATGAGTTGCGACGGCGTGCCGGGCGTGGCGGAGGCTTTAAAGTACTTCGGCGAGCCGACCAGGGCCACCTGATTGCGGTACGAGGTCACCTCGACCACATGCGCGTCGCGCCCCGCCACCTGGCCAAGGGTAAGGGTTGCTGAGGCTAATCCTTCGGCATTGGTGTTAACCTCCACCGACGTCTGGCCCCCGATGGTGCCTCCGCCTGCCACCACCGCAAAGCGCACCGGATGGTTGGCAATGGGATTGCCCAGAATGTCGGTCACCCGCACCACAAAGGGCGCTGGCAGGACGGTCCCCACCGTGCCGGTCTGGCCATCGCCCGAGACCTTGGCCAGCTGGTGCGCCACGCCCTCGGTGCTAATGGCCGTAAACACTACCGGCGAGCCGGTCAGGTGCGCCCCCTGATACTGCGCCGAGGCCTCCACCCGGTTGGTCTCTCCTACCACAGTGCCCATGACGTAGGTCACCTGCGCGTACCCTTGGGCATCGGTCGCCACGGTGCGCTCGGTCATACCGTCCATGGAGCCGGTGCCCATGGTGCGCACAAAGCGCACCTCATGCCCGGAGATGCCGTTGCCCTTGGCGTCGGTCACCCGCACGCGGAATGGCGTCTCAAGCGGCATACCCACCGGACCGGTCACTGTCTCAAGCGGCGAGACCTTTGTGAACGTGGTGGGTGCCCCGGGCAGGCCGGTGGCCGTGAACACCAGCGGCGAGCCGCCTACCCCTGTGGCCCTTGCCTCGCAGGTATTGGTGCCTGCCTGATCGCCCAAGGTCCAGGTCACCGAGGCAAGACCATCACCATCAGTGGAAACCACCTTGGTCGTGGCGCTGCCGTCCAGCCTGCCACCTCCCGCCGTCACCACGAAGGTAACCGGGAACCCGGATACCGGCTGGCCCGAGGTGGCATGCGCCACCTTCACCACCAGCGGCTGCGCCAACATCGTGCCGACAGTGCCGGACTGACCATCGCCGCTGATCTTGGACATTGCCAAGTTCAAACCCGTAGCATAGGCGCGGAAGATAATCGGCGAACCCTCGAGCCCCGGCGCACTGGCCTGCACCCGCTGCAGATAAGAGCCAAAGCCCAGAGTCAAGTAGGTGGAAGCCTGCCCGTTGTTGTCCGTCATCACCGGCTGGGCGTTGGAGAGTGTGCCCCCGCCTTCCAATACCGAGAAGGTAACCGCCACATTGGACACGCCATTGCCAAAGGCGTCAGTCACTTTGACCACGAAGGGCTCCGCCAACCTTTGGCCGGCCTGGCCGAACACACTATCGCCGGACACGTAGACCAAGCGCGCCGCCTCGCCGCCCACCGCGGTGGCGGTAAAGACCACCGGACTACCCGTGAGCAGGTCACCGCGATAGTAGGCACGAGCCTCCACGGTGACTGTCCCCACCTGCATCCCCAGGGTGCAGATGGTCGCAGCCAGGCCATCGCCGTCGGTGCGCTTGTCCGCGTACGTGGTCGCTGCACTCCCCTGGCCGCTGGGTGTATAGGTCGTAGAGGTAGTCAGCAGGACCTTGTCGATGAGCGTGCCATCCTCGGCGTTTTCGAGGGTGATGCTATGCCCTCCTTTGGTAAAGTTGAACGCCGTGGCGTACTTCGCCCATGCCCATGTAGTCGACACCGTCAGATTGACCAAGGCGTAGGAGCCCTTGTCTTTCTTCACGTAGAAAGAGTTCGACAAGTTGTCCGGCGCCTTGTAGCGCACCCAGAGATAGTAGTTCCCATTCTGAGGCACGAAGAAGTGGATCTCCACCTTGCCCGTATCGTTGGTGGTGTTCTGCGTCGGCACGCCCACGCACATCGCGCCCGAGGCATCGGCATCGGCGATGCGCGCCATGGGGGTTTCCACCGTGCCGTCTTCCGGCTCAAGCCAGATGTTACCGTCAAAGGAAGTAATGTCGGTGCTGAGGCTGGCTGCGCCGCTGGTCACGGCAAAATCCACGTACACGCCGGGCACCGGCACATTGTTGTTGTCGGTGACCAGTACCTTGAGCGGCTGCGCCAGAGATTCCCCGATGCGGCCGGTCTGCGCATCGCCGGACCAGTACTCCACCCTGGTCGGGTCGGTCGCCTGGAGCTCTACGCCAAAGGCTTCGATGTTGTTGGCGCCGCCGTAGCCGCTCCCGCCCTTGAGGTACGCGCCCACATACCATGTTTGCGGCTTGATCAGCCGCGACGGATCGTTCAACCGCGCGATGAAGGTGCTGTTCTTGTAGACGTCAAAATGGTGGCCGGTAGCGTCCGAGCTAATCACCACCTTGAAGGTATCACGCGCACTCGGCTGAGCAGCCACGCCGGTGAGCAACTGCACCTGTGCCCCAGGGTTGCCCGCGTTGATGGTCCACAGGAAGAGCCTGGTGTCGATGTGGAACACCATGTAGCCGTTGGCATTGGGGTTAGGCTGGTCCATAATGGCACACAAGGCCCCTTGGCCAATGCCAGCAGTTGTGGCCGTCTCGCTCCAGACGATCATCGCTGCCCGCGGGCTGGGGAACTTTTTAAAGACCGCCGCATAGCCCCAGGCTGCCGCCCCAGTAGTCAGGTTGTTCTTAAGCTCCCCGTTCTCGATCACATACTCGGGGTCAGCCGCCCAGTCGTCTCCCAGCGTTGTCCGCTCAAACGTATCCCAATAGGTCGCATACTGCACTGGGGTCTGAGTGGTGGCCGAGACCACGTTGGAGAGGTCGCTCTTGTTGCCGGCATCGTCGACCACCTTGAGGGCAAAGTAGTAGGTGGTTGCTGAGTTCAGGCCGGTGACGGTAAAGCTCTCCGCGCTGCCTGCGGCCTTGGGCGTCCCCAGTCCGGTGACCTGGGTAGCAGCATCAAAGTTGGCGGCGGTGATCGGCGAGGTGGACCGCCGCAGATCGTAGGAGGCAGCCGTGCCCACCGCGCCATCGTCCCCTGTGGCAGTCCAGCTTAAGGTCACAGAACTGGCAGAGGTGGCCGTCACCGCCAACGTAGTGACCGCTGCCGGAGGCGTATTATCCACCACGGTGGCGGCGACAAAGTCGTCGATGTTGTTCTCAAGAGGAACCCCATCTCTATCAACCCCACCTCTCAGCATGACCCCTGCGTAGCCGTTGATGCTCCCCACGCGCTTGAGCGCATCGGAGACCCGCCCATCAAACTGGTCATTGATGTAATAGTCAAAGTGGTACCCTTGGGCGTTCTCGCTGATCAGCACCTTTACCACATCGCCGGCTACGGGAGCCGGCAGGGCGGCAGCCACGTTGACTATGGGATCCCTCGGCACTCCTGCTTCAATGGTCCACAGATAGAGCCTCGTACCCGAATGCCAGACCATATAGCCGTTGGCGGAATCGACGTCGTTGGCATCCAGCATGACGGCAAAGGCCCCCTCCCTGATGCCCGCGGCGTTGGCGGTCGCTCCCCACTTGTACTGCACCATATTCGGGCCGGGGTGCGCGTTGAAGATGGCCAGGTCGCCCCACACATAGTTGGTGTTGGTGTTGTCCAACTCGTTGCTCACGATCTGATACACCGGGTCGGCGGTCCAGTTGGGACCCGGGTCACCATCGGGGCGATTGAAATCGTCGCGCGTTTCCGCGCCACCGCCTGCCTTGGACACGGTGAACTGAGCGACGTTGTTGTTTCGGCCGCCCCTCAATAACACTCCCGCATAGCCGTTCAGGCTCCCGGTCCGCTTCAGTGCGTCCACGAGGGTGGCGTCCAACACATCGTCGATGTACACGTCAAAGCGATGGCCCGCGGCGTCTGAAGAGATGACCACTTTAAAGACCTGGCCCGCGGTCGGCTGAGGGAGGTTGGCCGTCACTTGCGCCACTTTGCCTGCCGTATTCACCGCACCATTTGCCACCGTGTACAAGTAGACGAAGGTGCCGGAGTGAAAAATCATGTAGCCGTTGGCGGTGAGGCTGTTCGCATCCAGCATCACCGCAATGGCCCCCTGGCTGATGCCCTGCGCATCGGCACTAGGCGCCCACGTGACCGAGACTGAGGTGGGGCCGGCCAGCGCATTGAAGAGGGCATATCCGCCCCAAACGTCAGTCGCGCTCGTGTTGGCCAGCTCGTTGCTCACAATCGCATAGACCGGATCGGCAGTCCAATTGGACCCGAGGTCAGTCCGGTTAAAGTTGTCCGTCATGGTCTGCGCATGGCCGGAAAGAGCCGCGGCTGTCAACAGCCAGACTACCATCCCCCACCGCACCACCTGTGCTTTGTGCATCATCCTTGTACCCTCCACGGTTCCACAACCCTGAGCGTGGTTGTTTCACGCAAAGACAACATCTCACCACAAAGACAACAAAGAGGCGGCAGAGGTCAATGCACCAGCTTGTTTTTACTAATGATTAGGGCAGACATCCGCCGCTCCCGTTGGCGCGTTCGCCACCCTTCCCGCAAAGCCTGTGCCATAGGCAAAAATATGACAGTTACGTAACCTGGACAGTCAGGGCGATTGGCCTTGGGACAGCGGTCAGTGAACGACCACGAAGAACAGCCCGAGTGTGAAGGCACCCCCCAGCAGAAGGACAGCAAGGAGGAAATTGCAGATGGAGACGACCAGTTGGGCCAACGGTGCAGCCAGGGTACGGCGAATCCGGCGCTGCAGCCTCAGGTACCAGGCGGTGAGAAGGAGCAAGAGCACCAAGCCCAGCCCCGCATAGAGCTTCAGGATCCCGACGTGGGCAGCCAAGGGCCAGAGCTCATGACGGAGGGTCATGGCGGCCACCACCCCGCCCGCAAAACCCAGGACAAAGGACCACGTCACCAACAGAGTGGTTTTCATCGCACCTCCGGGTTCACAACGCCGCTGCCCGCAGAAGTGGCTGCTTCCATGGCTTCCACCACGCGATCCAATTCCCGGTAGGTGAGCACCCCGTCGGCCATCCCGGCCAACAGAAGCGAGGTCACCTGGCTGATCTCGGCCTTGCGCACGTGCCCCCGACTTACCCCGTTAGTGAACGCATCCAGAGCTGCGATCACCCTCTCCTTGTTCTTGGTCACGTAGCCGTCTGGCACCGCACGAAAAAGACTCTCGCCAAGCTCTATTGCGTAGGACTGGACAAAGCGTGAAGCGAGGCGATACTTGTAGTGCCAGGCTATGCCACCCGCCGCCGCCATCAGCACGGCACAACTCCCGAACCCCACAATGAAGCCGCCTACCACCAGACGCCTCCGTGACCACGCCATTGCACTTTTGTCCTTTCACGAGTTAAGGCCCAACCGGCGTTGACCGTCCCCGCCGGTACGGACCGCCGGTGTTTGCCTTCGGTCTTCAGCGCCGAAGAAGGTCAAAGAGCCCCACCACCTTGCACACGAATGTGCAAAAGTCGTCTGCGCCGTCAATGAGCGTGCGGCGTAAGGCCAAAGGGTCCTGGTCAGGCCCATTTGCCCCTTTCAAGGTCGTTACGGCATAGCGGATGCCCGCGTGCGCCAGGTACCCCTGGATGTGAGGATCAAACGAAGAGTTATCACCCAGCGGGTAGGCAAAGGAGGTGACCTCCGCGCCCGTGCAGAGCCTCAGCTGGGCGATGGAATCGATGATCTCCCTTTGCGCCTGCTCGCGGGGCACTTTGGTCAGCACCACATGGTGGACGGTGTGTGCGCCAAAGCGCATATTCGTCCCATGGGGGTGGGCGAGCTCATCCGCGGCAAGCATTTCGAGCCCCTGAGCTGGACTTTCACCCTCTGGGCATAGGACCCGCTTGATGTGCGCGAGATACTCCTCCTTTTCCTTTTCGGGCAGCGCGCACAAGGTTTGAAACAGCCACCAAGAAAGGCGCCGGCGCTCCGCACCTTTGGCGAGCCGAACATAGCGCTGTGTTCCGCCGAGGACCAAACAGTAGCGGCCCGGGACCGCATGCCATACCCAGCTGCTGAGCTCATTCCACCAGAAGAGGGCGCGCTGGCCGAGGTAACCAGTGGTCACAAAGATGGTGGCCGGGATCCCATGCTCACGAAGAATGGGCAGCGCCAGCGTCACATTGTCACGGTAGCCGTCGTCAAAGGTAACTGCCAGGGGCGGCTTGCTGAATGCCCGTGGGTTGCGCTGGAATGTGCCAAAGTCCTCCAAGGGCCGCGCCGCAAACTTGCGCCGGACGTAGGCCATCTGTCGGGCAAACGCCGCCACCGGCACGGCAAGCGCTTCTTCGATTGTCCCTGCCGGCTGGGGGTGTTCGCTCACCCGGTGGTAGCCGAGCACTCGAAACTGCAGCCGGCGGCTCGTCACTGTGCGATACCAGAGTTCTGCTGCACCTGAGCGCACCAGCGCCCGGCTGAGTGCCGTTTTGGCCCGACGCGAAGGGGGGAGGTCGCCGAGATTCATCGCCTCTTTGCCTCCGCCGGCTGGAACCAGAGTCTGGCATGGGGGTTACCGGTCAGCACGTGCACTCCCCTCTGTGCCTGCTCATGGTCGCTCAACGCGCACCCCCTTAGGCGGGGAGGGAGGCGTAGTGTCCTGCTTCTCCGTGCCCCGAAACACAAAACGGAAAGCGTCTGAGATCACGTATCCGTTCGCGTTGTTGCTTATGCGCAGGTAGCTGCTCGTTCCCTTGGTGAAGTAGAAGAGCCCAAGGCGATTCCACTGACCGTAGTTCGTGGTCTGATCGATGAACCCTCGCCGCTTGACCTCTCCGTTGACCACCACCTCGTAGGGCACATTGCTGGCTTCCTGGTAACTGGCCGGGGTGTCGCCGTGCCAGCCGTGCCACTCAAAGACCTCGTAGTAGCCGGCCACGCCGATGGTGGGCGTATAGGTGGCGGTGGCCTCTCCTTCCCCTGGGGCGGCCACAAAGTAGCCGTACCCCTCCGTGGTCTCTGTGGAGGTCCACTGGGTGTAGTAGGGGTTGTTCTCGGAGAAACTAATCCAGCGTGTGTTTGTGGGCACCCACCTGCCGACGTATACGGCAGGAGCACTCCCTGGGCTGGTGTCGTTGTTGTTGTAATTCCCTACGATGATGTCACTCACGGCGATGGTGGGCTCTTTGAACAAGAGGATGCCATCCCCGCGATTCCGCTTGGGCTTGTCAGCCGTCCAACCGTACAGCTGCACTGAGGCAAAGGGCGCACCGTTGTTGAAATCTGGGTCTTGGCCGCCTCTGAACCGGTAGTAAGGGCCCGCATACCCTGGGGCGCTCCTGAGGTCGGCATCGGTCACCGTGACGGTCGCGCCGGTGGGGTTGCAGATGACGGCACCCTTGTCAAAGAAGCGCACGTAGGTGCCGTTGGCAAGGCGGTGCGCCGTGCCTGTGGGGTAGCCAAGGTCTGTGTCGAACTCGTCATACCAGTAGGAGATGTAGTAATAGTCGCCAAAGGTGCGTCCGTAGTAGCCGTCGCCGAGCAGGGCGGTGGTCAGGCCATAGCGCATATAAGTGAAATCGTTTTTCCCGGACTCGGCGTTGGCCTCCTTGACATAGTCCTTGATGTAGTAGACAGAGGGTTTGAGACCGTTGACCAACCACGCTTGCATGTTCGCGAAGATACCCCACGGGTCCTCCCACCCTGCAGCAAAGCGCATAAAGCCTTCCCACACAATGCCGTTGGCAAGGTTGAACAACCCCTTTTCGCCTCCGCCACCGCCGCAGTTGACCAGGATAATGGCCGGCTTGTCCGGGTGCACTGCCTGGAAGCGCTGTCGCTCGTAGGTGAGCAGCTTTGTCATACCTACGCGCCACTGGTCGTTGATCCAGGTGAGCCCATGTTCCTCAAAGTCGTTCCTTCCGCTATTGTCAAAGTCCACGTCATCAAAGTCCTCGGCCCAGAAGGCTTCCCGAAAGGCGTCCCAGGCGGTGCCGTCAAAATTAGTGAAATCTGCGCGGGTGAACCTCTTGTCCACCAGGTGCTGCCAGGCGGTTTTGCCCTCCACGCTTGGGCAAAAGTCGGTGAGGTTGGGCAACATGCCAAAGCCCACAAAGCGCACTGGGGCGGTGACCTTGGTGCCGGCCGGATAGGTGACGCGCAGTTCCTCAGCAGCCACTCCGGTGAACTCCGTAGCGGTCTTGCCGCGGTAGTACACTGGGTTGTCGCCTACAAAGATGTAGAAGGGCGCATTGGGAAAAGCGGTGGTCGAGGCCACGGGGATGGACGTGGACCCAGGGCCGACTGTGGCGGTGGTAACAGTGGAATAGGAGTGGAGGGCGTGGAACTCCATCGGGTCGCTGCCCGGCCACACCCCCTGCGTGCCGACAAGGCCGAGGATGATGATATCAGGGTTGTACTGGCGCAAGAGCGCCGCGTACTCTGGCCCGCCGCGCCCGACGTCGGCATAGACAATTGCCAAATCGTATTGGGCCCAAATCATCGGCTTGGCGCCGATGGAGGTCTCGCCGAAGGTGATACCCCCTGGCCCACTGGCCACCACGCGCGGATAGCGGGGGTTGTAGTTTTGGGCGACTGCGCCGGTTACCCCCACGCACAGCAGCACGGCGGCAGAAAGCATTAGGTTTTCTTTTGCCCTCATCGGTTATCCTCTCCCGAAGGCGACCACTCCTCTTGCCGGCTCCCCACGCCGGTGCCTATCCGATGCAGCTCATAGACGCTGGCATGGCGGAAACGCTGCACCTCACGCGGCGGCCCGAACTGCTGGGGCGGTACCCCCTTGGCTGCCAATACCTCTTCTACCGATTGCGATGGGCCGTCGGTGGGACGGTTGACCACCACCAAGAGCCTGCGCGAGCCTCTCCAGGGACGCGTGAGTGACTCCTCGTCAATCCCCAGCTTCCGAAAGTAGTAGCGCAGCGGCGCAAAAGCGGGAGCCACGGCCACCACCCTGTCCCCCTCGACAAGGTACGTCCGTAGAAAAAGAGCAACCTCCTCGCCGTCATGGAAGCGGCCATAGTCGTTTTCATGCTGCGACCGATACCCAAATGTGGCAGAACCCACAGCGATGGCAAGCACCGTAGCGAGCACCGGGGTAACCCGCTCCGCGTAGCCTCGGGCCAGGCGGCGCACCGCGTAAACGAGCCCGGCACAAGCAATCGCCAGGTAGAGCGGCCACAGGAACAGCAATGCCCGCGCAGGAGGAACAGCGCGATGTACAATCAGGACTGGAAGAAGAAAAACGGGCACCGCAAGCAGCAGACGCCTCCTATCCCCGAGCACTTTCCGCGGCAACAGCAGGGCAAGAAGAAACCCGCCTGCCAGGAGAACGCGCACTCCCATAGGGACATCGCGGTGCCAGAATGCCCACACCTGAGGAGCAGAGACAGAAAGCCGACGTATAAATTGAGCCAAGGGCCAACGGCTCAACACCTCTTGCGAGGTCATCTGACCGATACCGGCCACAAGGAGGGCAGGTGCGTAAAGCGCCAAGGTCAGCAAGACCACCACCACTGCCGTGACGGCAAGTCTGGCCAGTCGGTGGCCAAGAGCTCGCATGTCCAGCGAAAGGAGCAGCCAGGTAAACACAATGCCCACGCCGTAGAGCATGCTGGTGACGGTGTACAGCCCCAGGACGCTGGTCACCGCCAACAGCAACCAGGCGGCTTGGTTGTCGTGCCGCCTCACATAGTCAGCAAGACCCACCTGCACGAAGAACAACAGGGTCCCCAGCATATAGCCCCTGCCGTTGGAGGAGTATTCCACCAGGGATGCAGCACCAGCTGCGAGCCCTGCGGTCAACACCCCTGGCGCTGCTCCCCACAGCTGGCGAACCACCATGTACGCCACCGGCACGAACAGGACTCCTGCGCACAGCGCGGGCAAACGGATCGCCCACGGTTCACTGCCAAGAAGGCGGGTGGTGATGTGCACCAGTACAGTATTGAGCATGTGATTTCCAGGATGTAAGTAGTTTGACAGGCCAATGCGCAATGGGGGTGCAGCGTACGTCACATAGGCTGCGCTTTCATCGTACGCCATGGGCCGGAACAGGAACGCCAGCCGCAGCACAGCGCTGGCAACGGTCAACGCTGCCACCACCCAGAGCGTCGTCTTCTGCCGGACAAGCCCCTCCGCTCCACGCTTTGCCTCAGCTGCCAGGGCCACCCAATCGGCAGCGAAGGCTCTCGCCCAGGTCTCCACCCGGTTGCGCATGGCGAGAACGATCGTCAAGATGAGCAGGCCAAGAACGCGCGCTGCCCAAACGAGGAGCGCATGGAGGCCCACGGTGTAAAAGCCGGCGCGCCCGCCTCGGGCCCAGTGGTCGATCCCCTCCTTCGCATCGCGGTACGGCACAAAGGAGACCGCAACCAGGATAAGGGCAAACGTCACCGCCGCCCACACCCACCAGCGCAAAGGTCGCCACTTCCTCATGAAACAAAAGCCTCGTAAGTGAACGCCCCCACGGCTATGCCTTTCAACAATCGTGCCAACAGGGCATCAGCCTACCGGCGCAAGCCCAACCGCAGGAGGACCAGTGGCATGGTGATGCTCCACCAGTCCACAAACCGGCGCATTTTGGTGAAGGGCCCCTCCCCTTTATTGGGATACTGGATCGTCACCGGCACTTCTTTGACGCGGTACCCCAAACGGATCGTTTTGAAGTACAGATAGGGCTCCAGCTCGTATCTATCCAGCCAGTTTTGGTGGAGGCGGATACGGGGGTCGCGCAGCAGACTCGTGCGGAAGGCACGAAATCCACTGGAGCCATCCGTGACTCTAGCGCCGACCAGAATGGCAAACAACGCCGAATAGACACGTGTGCCGAATCGACGATGGAGGGGGTGATTGAGGTGCTTGCCGCCGGCAAGGTAGCGCGAGCCCTGCACGAAATCGCACTCACCTTGGAAAAGCGGCCTGAGGAGCAGAGGAATTTCCGCACCTGGGGTCTTGCCGCTCCCGGAGATAACCACCGCAAAGTCGTAGCCATGTTGGAGGGCGTAGTCCAGGCCATTGCGAATGGCTGCCCCCACTCCGCGATTTACCGGATGGCGCACCACCGAGGCACCGGCGCGCGCCGCTTCTTCGCAGCTGCCGTCGGTGGAACCATCGTCCACCACCAGCACCTCGTCCACCCATTGCCGCGGCACATCACGCACCAACTTCTGTATGCGACGCGCCTCGTTCCACACAGGGGCAATGACTAACACGCGACCGGGTTTTCTCATTGGGGCTGTCTCGCGGAGTAAAGATCGAACCATTCCTTGGTCTTCCGCAGCCCCTGCTCCAAAGTCGTCTCTGGCACCCAGCGCAGCTCGCGTCGGATTTTTTCGATGTTCACGGCGCGCCGACGGATGTTGTCAATGTCCCGCCGGTCGATGTGCTCCACCCGCAGCGGGGTCCCGAACACCTCGGCCACACACTTGGCGAGGTAGTTGATGCTCACTTCACGTCCGGTGCCGACATTGTAGATGCGCCCTTCAGCCTTGCTGACCACCGCCGCCAGAATGGTCGCCTCCACCGCATCGTCCACGTAGGTGAAATCCCTGGTCTGTTCGCCATCGCCATGGATTCGCAGCGGCTCGCCCTTCTTTGCCGCGTCGAAGAATTTAGCTACCACCCCGCAATACGGGTTATCGGCGCTCTGGCCCGGGCCGTACACGTTGGAATACCGCACCACCGCTGTGGACACACCGTAGGACTCGTAGAAAGCCACGCAGTAGTTTTCACCCGCGAACTTGCTCACGGCATAGGGCGAGAGGGTGCTGTAACCGTCCTCCTCGTCGACAGGCAAGTGTCGTGGATTGCCATAGATTGACGATGTGGAGGTGTAGACCACCCGCTTCACCTTCAGCTTCTTGGCTGCCAGGAGCACATTGAGCGTGCCACCGATGTTGGTCTGGAAATCCTCGCGGGGATCGCGCGTGGAGACCACAATATTGCGTGCTGCCGCGTGGACTACGATGTCTGCGCCAGCCATACAGCTCTCCACCACCTCCGGCTCCACCACGCTCCCCAGAGTAAAGCGCACCTTCGGATGGTCCGGCACATTCTCGCGTCTGCCAGTGAATAGATCATCAAGCACATGTACCTCTGCCCCGTATTGCAGGAGCCGGGCCACGAGACGAGACCCGACAAAACCTGCCCCACCTGTCACCAGGAACCGCACGCCGTGCAGATCCATGCTCCCTCCTCCCCCCTACTCCCGGTCCGCCCAGGCCTGCCGCGCAGCAATGTCACCGATGACCGCA
>JBBIKH010000030.1:20578-21538 GCA_037445575.1 bacterium | reverse complement strand
CCAGCCGGGGGTGCTGTTGCCGAGCCTCATGAAGTAGCAGTCGGCATTGGAGAGCACCAGACCTGGGCCGCTGCCGCCGATGTCCACAAAGTGGTTCAGCGTCAGCCAATCATAGCGAGCCGTGCGCGGCGAGTAGTGGCCTCCCTGGGGGGTGAGACGAGCAAGAATCACCGCGCCGACCTCTTCGTGCCAGACCTCGGCGCCTGGCATAGCGTGATGAAAATCCCAAGTGTGGAGGTCTGAGAAGTTGCTCGTGATTTCGTTACTCACTTCGATGCGGTCTACATCGCGCACCAGGGCCACGCGGGTGACGTGCGGCAACGGGGCAGTGCTGACCGCCTTGAACGTCAACGAGACGGGTCCTGCCTCTTCGAGGACAACTGTCCCCGAGCCCGGACCCAGGAAGTTCAATCCCCCTCCTTGGCCCGCGAGCTCCATACCGCCGCGCCTCTTGTCGACCAGACTCGTGATGGCGCCGTTTGCCTCAAGAGTCAGCCGATAAGAGGAGGTTTCAACGGTCGTCCCCTCCACCCGTGCCCAATCGGGAAAGGTTGCGCCCCCGCCAGGGCGGACCTCCACCACGCGGTAGCCCACCGACGGCACTTGGTCCACCAACACTCGCAAGCGAACCTTCCCGGTCACGGTGCTCAATTGCGCAGGCAGCTCCTGGCCACTCTCCACATCCACCACCGTGCACGGGAAGGGGCCTTCGTAGGGGAGATCAACATAGTCGGTACGTTCCCAACTCAGAG
Organism: bacterium; assembly: GCA_037445575.1. Classification (GTDB taxonomy): domain Bacteria; phylum Zhuqueibacterota; class Zhuqueibacteria; order JANLFK01; family Oleimicrobiaceae; genus Oleimicrobium. The sequence continues at coordinate 20,786 of JBBIKH010000030.1, read as the reverse complement.
GGTTGAAGACGAAAAACCGCGGGAAAGCACCGGCAGGAATCATCCGCCCCATCCGGGCAAGCGCGTCCTCATACAGGTCGTCGACGTAGCTTTCGGCCGCCCGCGACGGATAGCTCAGCTCGCCGATATCGGTGTACGAGGCGCGACGAAACTCCTGGCGAGAGTAGTGCTTTGCCATCTCCTTCTCGAGTGCTGGGGTCGCCTGGAT
>JBBIKH010000030.1:0-20568 GCA_037445575.1 bacterium | reverse complement strand
CCTCTGCCACGCCGCACGCGCCTCTTTGCTTATGTGTCCGTCCGCGGTCCACGCGTGCTCAAAGTACAGGCCCATGCTCATCCATGCCCGGTCGCGTGCCTCCTCCCTTCCCCGCATGAAGCCGGCATCGCGCGTCACCACTATCGAGGCCAGGGCCTCGGCCGTGCGCAGCTTTTCCACACTGCGTTTAACCCGTGCCGACACCTCGGCCATGGAGGCACAATAGAGGTCCCACTCGTTGCCGAAGCTACAAGAAAGCGTCGGCAGATCCTTGCCACAGCAGGCTTCAAAGTCCTGGAAAAAGTCAAGCTCGTTGGAGACGATTACCCGCCGACCTGGGCCCGACTTTTCTCTGGCAGCGCGCACGAAATCATCGGTCAAGGTCTGCAGCTCATCCCACCCTTTGCCGAAGAGGCCTATGACCTGATAGGGATAGATGGACTGAAAGTACGGGTCCCTGTCCACGAAATCAACCACCCCGAACGTGTCATAGGCCTCGGCGTAGCCGCCCGGACCTTGGTTTCCGTGGTACACCATAGAATTCCACTTCATGAGGATCTTGCTGCCGTCCGGGCCAAGCCACCAGTAGGCCTCGTGCTCGCGGCCGTAGACGTAGTCGATCTGCGTGAGACAGGCGCACACCCCTTTCCACGAATAGCGGGCTCCCGCCCCAGCCCAAAGGGCGCCAAGACCATAGGGAAGCGTCTGATTCTCCATGGAGATAGCGATCGGAAAGCGCAACCCAGAGCGCCGCTCCAGAGAACCGGCGTAGTACATGCTGCGGAGCACTGCCTCGGCTGGTACCCCTCCGTAGCAAATAACCAGGGGATTAAGGGGCACGCCAATGTGCCCGCTGCGTATGCGCCGTATCAAGCGATCGAACTCTGCGCTTGATTTGTTCTTCTCGTAGGTCCATACCCAGAAGCTGCCGTCGCAATTGAACCGACTCTGAAAATCACTGGGCTCGCCTTCAGTAGCGTCGGCCAGGTGGAGGTAGTAGTCCAGCATGTCGAGGAATGCCCGGCGGTACGCCTCCTCGTCTGCGCGCCACATGTAGTCGGTGTGGTCGTCATTGGCGATGTAGATTCGCTTTTCGCCCTGCGCCATCGCCAGGGGAGCAAGACACAGCAGCAACCACGACAGAGCCCTTACCCTTCGCACTGCTTCCACCTATTCCTCCACCTCCTGCTCACACACAGAAGCGACGCTGTGTTGCTCATCCCTACCAGCCTCTTCTTCGGAAGGCAGGACGTTTGTAGCTGGCACTATCCTTCCACGCGGGCGCAGACGCAGCGCTCGATACAGACACAGAGGTCTTGGGCACAATGGCGGAAACCGCAGCTCTTCTTCCACAAGAAAGTGCTGTTCCAAAGACGCCCGCACCCGCTGGCGGCTTTCACCAAAGTCCCTTTTTGCGTCTTCGCCTGTGAGGATCTTGAACCCAAAATCGATTATTGGCGAGGCTCCGGGAGTGATGACGATCAGGCTTCCTGAGCGTTTCAGCACCCGATGCATCTCCGCACAACCCCGCGCCAAATCCGGCACGAACTCCAGAGTGCTGACCGCCACCAGGGTGTCGAAGCTGCCGTCGGCGAACGGCAATGCCTCTGCGGAGGCTCGCACCAGATAGGCCGACACACTCTGCGTGTTCAAAGCAGCGGCTACCACGCCACCAAAGGGGTGGACGTCGACCCCAAACAACTGCCTGGCATAGGTCCCCAGCTCAGGGAGGAAAACGCCGCTGCCGTAGCCGACCTCCAGCAAGCGACCCGAAGTGAAGGAGCCGAGCAGACGCCGGCAGAGCCTAAACCTCTGCGTTTGCACAAACCCCAGCAGAGGGCGATAGTTCCAGTCTGCGTGGTCGACTCGCCCGGTCTTGACAAGCACTTCCTTTGGCAAGAGACGAAGTGGTTTCCTTAGCGTCATCGCTGGGTCTCCCCGAAATGGTCTGAAGGCACTGCTGCACGAAACGAGTGCTGATGTACGTCCGCCCCCTCTCGAGTAAGGAGAAAAAGCTCCAGCTCGTCGCACTCAGCCAGCAGCGGAAAACGTTGCCGTAGCTCCTCTTCGAATCCGGTTTGCTGAGCGAGCGCCTCACGTTCCGCCACGAAGTAGCGCGCACCCCGCGAGGCTAGCTCTGCCAGTGCCGCGATCGACTGGTCCTCGACCGCGAGACTAAAGCCCTTGTGTCCCAACCAGTAGAAGAGGTATGGAGCGTTGATGGCCAATGGATAGCCGTCCTCGTCCAGTTTGTGCCCACCCGAGGTAACAATGAGCGCGTCTTCGGCAATGGCCGGCCCTATTTGCTCTGCGCATTCGTACATTGCTTGCATATGCCGGGGATGGACATCCTTGGCGATGCGAAATCCGAGAAAGACAAAGGTGGACGCAGCTGAGAAAAGTACCAGAGACTCCGCCACTCGCGCACGCCACTGGGAAAGGCGCTTCGGTAGGCCCTTACGAAATGCGCTTGCGGTAAGGAGCCCCGCAGCGACAAGCGTCACGACAATGGCTGCGGGTATGGTAGGTGCGAACCCGAGCGCCAGCCGCCCAGCCACGACCGCCAGCGCGAGAAAGAAGGCAGCAGAGAGCGCCCGGCGCGCGCCGTGGCCCCAGCGCTCCACTACAAGCCCTGCCCCGGCCCCGAACAGCATGGCAGCCGGCGGCACACTCACCACATGGTAGTAGATGGCCCAATCCTCGCTGGTAGTTCTTGAGGTGGCCACGTAGTACACGAACACCACGCCAAGCCAAATGAGGGCAGCCTGCACAGTGGGCCCTCGTTCCTTGCGCAGCGCATAAGCCCCCACCAGCCAGCCGAGCGGCATCCACACGAACAAGGCCTCAATTCTGACAATGCCCAACAGAAAACGGCGATTAGTGAAAAACTCCCAGCCGAACCAGATGTATTCGTTGGACAAGCCAAGGGAGTTGTGGTATGCCAGCCACAGCTGGTGCGCGTGGGCGTACCACAATGCCGCAGGGAGCACAGCTACCAGCGCCAGGACCCAGATACGCGTGCTCCACAGGCTGCTCATCCCTTTTCGCACAAGCAGCAACCCGAGGAAGAACAAGCCAATATGGGCGGCGTTGATTTTGGCAAGTAAAGCACATGCGGTGCCGACCGCGGTGAGCCAGAACCAGCGACTGCCACCCTCCTCGAGCCAACGCATGAACCCGTAGACGGCAAGAAGCAGCAGGCACAGCATGACCGCCTCTGGCTGCAAGGAGTTCGAGGTTCTGATGCCGAGCGGACTTGCCACGAAAAAGGCGAGAGCGATAACAGAGGCAGTCGGTTTGAGGTATCTCGCAGCCAGAAGGAGGAAGACCACCAGGGATGCGACCGAAAAGGCGAAAGGTACTATCCTGCCCAGGTGCTCGTGGAAGCCGAAGATCTTGTACAGCACGGCGATGGACCACGACAAGCCGGGGAACTCCATCTCCGCGAAGCCGGGGCCGTCCCCTCGCCAGTCGATGCGCGGGTAAAGGATGTTCATCCCCTCCACATAGAAGTTGCGCGCTACGGCGGCGATATCGCACTCGCGCCAGGCCTCCCGAACCGTACCGTCCACCGGGCGCCAGAGGTCTATGGCGCGAAGCAACATGCCGGCCCCAAGAAGCGCGGCGTAGAGCCACCACAGGCTGCTGCGATGGGGTGGTTTCATAGCTCCGAGCCGGTTTTCGCCACCGTCGTCGAGAGGCGCACCGAGTCGGCCACCTCCGGCACCCGGGGCTTGAGTACGAAGGCCCGACGACCCTTCCTGGGGCTGCGCAGGTACGTGCGCACCCGTTGCCAGGCCAGGCGCAACAGCAGCTGTAAATGCCCCCAGATGGTGCGCAGCACCTTCATCTTGGAATAGCCAAGCAACCGACTGTGGAGCACCGCCGGGAACTCCACGATCTTGCCCCCCGCGCGATCCACCTTCGCCAGGAGCTCTACAATACCGATGAAATTGCCATGCTCCAGGTTGTACGGCACCACTGCACTACGCCGATAGACGCGACAGCAGCTCGAGTAGGTGGCCAACTTGTTGTGGAACACCAGGTGGTAACCCTTGGACAGATGCTTGGAAAGGAGCAGCCGCCATTTTGGCACATTGATGACCGACCCTTTTCGATGATAAGGCGAGGCCACTACCACCGCAACGTCATCCGTGAGGAGCGGGATCATTTCCAACAATTCGACCGGGTCATAGGTGCAATCGGCGTCGACTGAGCAGACGATCTCGGTGGATGCCGCCCTGAGCCCCGTTTGGATGGCAGCGGCTACCCCCTGGTTGCGCTCGTGGCGAAGGACCCGACACCCTTGCCTACCAGCAAAGATGCGCGCCACCTCGTCCGCGGTGCCATCGGTGCTGGCATCATCCACAAAGAGATACTGAAAGCGGTAGCGGTCCTGCGCCGCCCGCTCCAAGTCGGACAAAGCATGAGCCAAGTAAGAAAGCGAGCTCTTCTCGTTGTAGCAAGGGATCACGACAGTCACCTCCGCCATCGGTCGCCGTGTTCGAATCACGACCGGTCGGCCGCTGGCAGCATCCTGGGACGGGTACCCGGCTCCTGGCTCTGGCTTCGTGACTTCGAGGCCCAAGTATTGGCTGACGCTCAGGAACTCTGCGTTCTGCAGGTAGGTCTCAACCTGCCCTGCCATCCGGCCGAGATTCCGGTACTGCCTGATCCGAGCCAACAGCCCCATGTTCCTGATGCGCGGCAGCTCTTCGTCCAACTCCCAGGGGTGGAAGTACAGCACAAAAGGGCAGTCCGCCTCGAACGTCCAGCGCTGAAAGCCCCACAGCGTGAACCATTGCGGGAACTGGCGGAGATAGTTACCACCGGCTATTGGGATATTAAAGCCCAACACGCGCGCGGTGGGCGGAGGCAGTTCCCACAGCGACCCCTTCTCGTTTCGGTACAGATGCAAGTGGCGCTGCGTCTGTGCGTTCCGCAGACTCCAAAGGGACGGGCGCATGCTGGCGTCGTACCGAAAGCCGGCGTCGATTAGCACATCCAACACCCATTGCTCGGCAGGAGACAGCCACCCCAACGGGCAGCGGTAGCCGAGGATCTGGTGCGCACCGGCCGCGAGCAACGCCTGGTTGGCCCGTTCCAGGTCATCGCGAAACTCCTGCGGCGACAGCCGACGTGCGTCCTGCGGCACGTAGCCAGCACTGGCTATCTCGTGGCCATCTGCCACCAAGCGCTGAACCAGCTCCGGCCTCTGCTCTGCAAGCCATCCAAGCGTGAAGAAGGTGGCCTTCACATTGTGCGCGGCCAGCAACGTGCGGACCTTGTCCACGTTCTCATCGATGCGGGAGGCCAAGCGGTGCCACTGACGCCTACCGATCACTTCATTGAACACGCACCGATGGTAGTAGTCATGCAGCAACACGGTGACAATATGCCGTTTGGTACCGATTGTCATTCCCCATGTCCTCCCTTTTGCAAGCGGACCATCAGCGGCCTCCTTCCCCCTCTCGCGGCGGAAGCCAACGCGCCCAAGGGGACCAATTCAAAACGAGCCCCCAGCCGGCCGAGCACTTCAGCGGCTATCTCCACTTTCTCCTGCCAGGGTAGCCCCATCGCCGGGAAAAATTCCAGTTCCGGCGCGTCGCGCACATCCAGAAAGTCCAATGGGTGCAAAAGAAAGCTCGGTGCTGTGCCCGTGGCGCGACACAGGCCCAGGGCCAGTTCCAGGTACGCCCGCATTACGGGCCGTGAACGCTCTGCCAGGTACATCAGGTAGCTGAGGTGGAACGGCGTCCGCAGCCACGGGATTGTGGTCACCGGGATTTCCAGCATGCGGTACCCATTGACTTCCAAATAGTGTGCTCCAACCGGTCGCAATCCGTCTCGGAACGAGCCGAACAGCCCGTCCCGCAGCTGGCGGTCCTGGTCCTCCAACGTGCTCCTATTCAGGAAATAGAGCCTGGCCAGAGGCGCCAACACCGTGGGAAGCGACGAAGCGTCGTACAGGTAGCCCGCCTCGGCCAGCACCTCGATAAGGGTCGAGCTCCAGCTGAACCCCGGTCCACGAAAACCAGCCGGTTCGCGCCCGGTGACGCGGACCAGCTCCTCGTGGGCGCTCAGCACTTCCCGCTGCATCTCGTCTTTGCCATAGCGCTGAAGCCACGGCTCGTGGCGGTATGAGTGATTGCCTATCTCATGCCCGTGCTCCACAAGGCTTGCGACAAGCTCCCGATTCTGGGCCCGCGCGGCGTCCGCACCCACCACGAAAAAGGTGATGCGCAGCCGGTGCGCGCGCAGAAAGGCGAGGATGCGCGGCACCGCAACAGGCAGATACGAGGGCATTTCCTTCCACCTGGCGTCACCGCGGGTGCGCATGTACGACCACTTGTCGTCCAGATCCAGGGAAACCGCCGCCAGCGGTTTTTGCGTTTGCACCGAGGAACCGGCCATGGCGTCCTTCCGCTTATTGATCACTCAGCACCACAGGTACTGCTGCTTGCGCCTGGCGCACTGTTTCATTTACATTCAAGGTGGCACTCACAACCTGTGCGGAGTTCACGATGTAGAGACCCGGCACGCTGGTTTTGACCGGTGGGGCGATCTCCGAATAACGAAGCGTAGGCAAAGCAAAGACGTACCGTTGTCGCGCCACACTCCATCCCTCCACGTCGTTCGGGGTCAATTCCGGGAAGAGGCGACGCAGCCCAGCAAAGAAATCGACCACCACGTCATCGTCCGAGGTCAGCAACAGTGGGTCATCCTCGCTCACGTACTTGGGCAAGTACACCAGAGCATGGCCGCCAAAGGAGCTGGCGTCGACCAAGGAGGACATCTCAATGACCCCCGTAAAGGGGAAGCCGGTGTCGGCGATGTTGGTGACGTAAAAGCCGGCCAAAGGCCTGCGTAAGAGGAGAGCCACGCAGACGATCCCCATGTAGCGGGCCTTTGCCAAGGCATGCTGCTCCTCGGGCTGGAGCCACGGACAGATCGCCCGCACACTCGGGTTGGGGACCGTCAAAATCACTTTTCGGAAACGGTGGCTGGCACCGTTGGCAAAGTGCAGCAGGAAGCCTCCCCCCGCCTCTGGCTGCACATGGAGCAGCTGGTGCTCACATGCCACCTTCACTCCCCTCCCGTGCATGGCCGCCTTCATAGCCTCGATCACCGGAGCGTACCCTCCGCGCACATAGCCGAGCTCCTCTCTTTTGGCGCCGGAGCGGCGGGCGCCGTAGAGGCGGGCCATAGTAGCCCAGATAAACACGGCGGAGGCTCGGTGATATTCCTCACCCAATTTGGCCCTCAAGAGAGGAACCCAGAAGCGAGCGCTGGCGCGGGAGCCTGACCAAGTACGCAACCATTCCACCGCCGTCACTCGCTCCAAGCGCCGCCAATCCCGCACCCTGGAAGCGTAGAGCAGGTGCATACCCAGGCGCAGCTTTTCGACGAGCGACAGCGCCGGCAGCGCGGCGAACTCACCTGTGGATGAGACAGAGTAAAGTTTTCCATCGAGCAGCAACCCCGTGCGCGTCTTCTTCCACAGCACGCGATCCAACAGCCCCAAGCCTGCTAAGAGTTGTTGGAGGTGCGAGTCCGAAGGCAAAATCACATGGTAGTACCGATCCCAGCTGACCTTTCCCACGCGGAAGCTCCTCACCAGCCCACCGAGATCGTCTTCGGCCTCGAACAGGGCCACGTCTCTGCCTGCCCCTGCCAGGTAGTAGGCCAGAGTCATGCCGAGCATGCCCCCGCCGATAACGGCAATTCGGCCTTGCATGGCCCTCCCTCTATACAATGGCAGCTACACCAGAAAGGGGCGCATAGACCCTGCGGGCTTGCGCCTCCAATCCCAGCACCTTGGCCTGCCAGGCGATGGTCTGCCGCAAGCCTTGTTCGAGGCTGACCTGCGGCTCATAGCCGAGGAGCTCCCGCGCCTTGGTCAGGTCAGGCACTCTGCGCCGCACGTCCTCGTACGGGCGGCCATTGAATGAGGAGTAGGGGATGTAATTGATCGCCAGGGGCCGGCCTGGGCGGCACAGGCTGTGAATCAGGCCCGCCAGGTCAAGGATAGTGACCTCGTGCTTGCTCCCCAGGTTAATGATCTCCCCGTTCGCTTCCTCGCGGACCACCGCTCCGAGTATGCCGGCGACGATGTCGGAGACGTACGCGAAACTCCGCTTTTGCATCCCATCGCCATGAATGGTCACCGGCTCGCCCTTCAGGATCTGGCTGATGAAGACCGCCTGCGGTCCGCCCCACCACGACAGGTGATGCCGCGGGCCGTAGGAGCCAAAGATGCGCAGCACGACAACGGGAATGCCGTACTCCTCCTGGTAGGCGAAGGCCAGGTGTTCGTCGAAGAGCTTGGAAACGGCATAGCCCCAGCGTGCCACCTTGCTGCTGCCAAACACGCTGCCGCTATCATCCTCCTTGAAAGGCAACTCCGGGTTCCTGCCGTACACGTCCGAGGTTGAGGCAAAGACGACCTTGGCGCCAGACCCTCGCGCCACGTCCAGCACCGCATGGGTTCCCTGGCTGTTGACGAGCAGCGTGTCGATGCTCTTGCCATAGCGTGGAATCTTAAAGGCAGCCAGATGCACGATCACCTTGACTCCTTTGCACACGCGCCGCAGCGCAGTGCGATTGCGCACGTCGCCATGGTGAAACACGAATCGGGGATTGCCAAAGTGGTGCTCCACGTTCTCCAGTCGGCCCATGGAGAGATTGTCGATTCCCACCACCTGGTAGTCTTGCGCCAACAGCGCATCGACCAAGTGGGAGCCCAAGAAACCTGCGCATCCTGTTACCGCGATCTTCATGACTTTGCTCCGCTCTGGTTATGGACTTTGGGCATCCTGCAGCGGCAATCCACGCGTGCTAGGCTTTCACTTCCATTGTCGGAAGGCGATTCTGCATCGCGGCATCCGCGCCCTGTTCTTCAGAACGGGTCCGGCGGCGAAATCCGCGCCGTGCGCGCAACCCCCCAAGGATCATCTTGGCGCGACGGTAGCTGGTGAGCATCACCTGCGCAAGTTCCGCAACTGCCGCGCGAAGCACATCCGGACTTGCCTGGAACTGGCCAATGTAGGTGGTATCTACCCCATGTCTACCCCCGAGACGAATCTTGAAGCGGTAGCCTCCTGGATTGGTTACCGGATCGATGCCGTTCAAGTCGTACCACCGACAACCACGCTCCTTGAGCAATTGCAGCGTGCGCCACTGCACTGCGTAGCCAGCGCGCGTCTCCCTTCCCTCTGCATCGCTTGCGGCCAAGAGCTCGATGGCTTTGGAGCCAGTTACGGAAATCACCCCCCCTGCCACCGTACGGCCGTTCACCTGACCAAGCACGATCAATTGCTTTTGGTCCTCAGGAAGCAGGTCTTGCATCGCCATGAACTCCTCCGCGGGAGCGAATACCGCAAATCTCTTGGCGGCCAGCATGGCATCGTGGACCGCTACAAATTGCTGGAAGTACTCCTGGCTGGTGCCGCTCGTGACCGTGACGCCAAATCGCTTTTCCGCCTGGTTCAGCTGATTGCGCCACGTCTGATGCAGACCGCTCCGGAGGTCCTCCAACGAGGGAGTAAGGTCAACAAGGAGCGTGCGTTGAGGCAAGGCGAATCGCGTTCGGCCATACCCCTCCTGCCTCAAGATGTCCAGGTAGCGCTGTGGCTCGTCCAGAGCAGTGAGGTTCAGATTCAGCCTCAGCACGAGTCGCCGCTTGCGCACAAACTCGTTGTGCATGGCCCGCACCGCCTGTCGAAAAACCTCAAGATTCTCCTCTTCCCCCTTGCGACACCACAGCGGGCCGTAGCGCACATAGGCCACCCCGAGGCGGAGCAATGAGGCCCTGACCACCCGCGCCTGTGCTGCTGCCACAACTTGGCCTGCGCGCATCAGCACAAAGTGCATGAGGTTCGCTTCGCCCCAGCGCACCGCGCCGTATGCCCATGTCTGGTAAATGGTCAGGTCCGAGAACCCTGCCACAGTTCTCTCCCACTCCTCCTTGGAGAACCTGCCTGCCGAGGCGACATAACCGTCTCGAAGTTTCCGTTCACTGGCCATCATAGAGCCCTCATTCGTGCGCTGCAGGAGTATGCGCCGCAAGGCGCCTGCTTGCAAGCTCCGTGGGCGCGACACCCCTTCTTGCCCGCCTTTTCTTAGTAGACACACATGCCACTATGCGCTCAGCTATCGCCTGCCAGCGGTACGCGCCGCGAATCTTCAGGAAAAACTCGATCGGCCAATCGCCGGGATCCGCCTTCACCCTCCCCACGAGGAACGCCTCCCCCTCCGGGACAGCACAGCCTGGAGAGATGGTGAAGGCCCGCGAGTAGCCTGCCTCCAGCACGGCGGCAAGGACACGGTCGTCATAGTCGCCGTGGGGAAAGCTCAACAGTTCCACTGCTCTGCCGGTCTCTCTCTCCAGCACACGGCGTGAGTCGCGCAGTTCGCGTTCCAATTCCGCCTGGCTCAGCTCGGAAAGGCGACAGTGGGTTACGGTGTGAGAGCCGAGCGCGACCAATCTGGCGTCAAGGCGGGCAAGCTCGACGAAGCTCATCACCCGGCGACCACGCTCGCCGCACCCTTGCGCCATCTGCCATCCAGCTTCGCGGCCGGCAAAACCCGTGGGGACAAACACCGCCGCCGGGATATTTCGCTCCTTCAGCAACGGGAGTGCCGTGTGCTGGATGTCTGCAAGAGCATCGTCAAAGGTGACAGAGAAGCAGCGCTTGCCCTTGGGCGACGTCCTTGCGGCCGGCGAGACTGACACTGCACAGCGCAGGGCAGCGTTCATTTGGCTAGCAAAGGCAACAGCCTGCGCCGCCGAGACGTTGTGATAGTAGAGCACCACCCAACGGCCTGGGCTCGGCACCCCAACTGCAGCTCGCAGGAGATCCCCCACCCTGTCCAGGAGGTAGAGGCAAGAACTGATGACAAGCCGAAGCATTCGCTTAAGCATAGCGCGCCTTCCTTGCGAAAAGTGCCATAAAGCGCGCCATCTGCCGGTGGCGGAGATGCCTGACGAAAGACGCATCCACGGGGCGCCGTGTGTGGCGCACTGCAGCCCAAAGATAACCGCTCAACCGCAGCGTGCTCCCTACAAGCCACGGACGCTCACCTATGCGACGGACGAACTTGACCACCTCGAACAGCGGATGGTAGCCGACCGCATAGTCGGCTTCACCCTGGTGAAAACGGGCGGCCAGCAAGTGTCCTCTGCCTGTGCCCGAGCGGCGGTGGTGCCAGGCTTGCAGCTGGGGGAAGGACCTGACCTGCCAGCCCCTCATACGTGCCAGTTCGCTGGCCACCGTGTCCTCGTGGGCATACGGCAGCGGCACGTAGCCACCGATGGCCTCAAAGCAGGCACGACGAAACATCTGAATTGCCCCAGCCACATGATCCGGGCTATTCCCGTAACGGTTGCGAAATGCGCCCCTCTCTTCTTCTAAGATTATGCCGCCCGCTATCCCCAAGCGGGGCTCACAGCGAAACAGCGCCAACAGCCGCTCATAGTAGGTCGGTTCCACGGTGATGTCCGCGTCAAGCACTCCCACAAAGGAAAATTCAAGGTGGCGAAGCTCCTCGTAGGCCGCATTGATCGCCGTGACCTTCTGCACAAAGCCCTCACCCTTGGGCGCAAAGCTCATCAGGTGCAGGAAAGGGTACCGCTGCACATTGCGCCGCACTATCTCGCTCGTGCGATCGGTGGAGCCATTGTCTACCACGACCCACTGCACAGGCGGAATTGTCTGCCTGGCGATGCTGACGATGGCCCGCTCGATAAGGTGCTCTTCGTTCCTAGCCGGTGTGATCAGGACGTAGGCGGTCTGAATGTCATAGCTGGCACCGTTCATGTCAACCTCGAGCCAATGCAGGTGAGCGCCTTTGACGGTCGGCAACCACCAGGTAAAAGACCCATAACAGGGTACCAGGGCCAAGTCTTGTCCCCAAAACCGATTCAGTGATTGAGTGGACCATCATGATCGTGAACACAACAGCCGCGCGCAGCGCCAAGCCATCCGGAGCCCACGCTGCCATGCGGCGATAACGCACCATCCAGCGGGCGAACAATACGACCATTGCTCCGTAGGCCAGCGTGCCCAGCAGGCCGGTTGTCAGAGCCACCTCCAACAAGGTGTTGTGGGCGTTGGCGGCGTAAAAGCCCAGCAGGTCGCGCCCCTCATTTAACACCATCCGACTGGCGCCGAAGCCGTGCCCGAAGACGAAGGTAAGGGGGTCCGCCAATATCTTTTCCGTGGCCAGAGGCCAGATTTCTGTCCTTCCGCTCAGCCGCGTAACTGTGCTCAAGGATGCCGTACGGTTGAACGCTAACGCGGCGTCGACTACCCCCTTCACATTCATGGAGAGAAGGAGAGCTATTAGCACGCCGACCGCAGCCGTCCCCGCCAACAGAGAGCACCGCAGGTGGTACCCTTCCAGGGGCCGTCTGCTTTGCAGCAACCACGCTCGCACCAGTCCCGCCATCGCAAAGCTAATCATGGCGTTGCGGGACCATGACAGGGCGACAATAGCCACCAAGAGGACCCGGAGCAGCCACAACAGGACCCGCTTGGTACCCTTGGCATCGACGAATGAAAGCCAGAACGCCAACGACGCGCCGAAGCCAAGCGCGTTGGCGTGCGTCACTCCCATGCCCAAGCGCACAGGGCCTTCCACACCATAAGCTTCCTGCAGCTGAGGCGCCAACAGCCCAATCAACGCATCTTTGATCAGCAGCACCACCATAACCACCATCCACGTCTGCTCCACGCCAAGCAGGCGAGGCTTGTCCGCCCAGGCTACCAGCCCAAGGGTGAGCAGAACACCACCTGCGAGGAGCAGCCAGTAGCCGACCACAGGCACCTTATGCTGCGTGAAAAGCGCCGAACAGGCCGCGGCCGCAAGATAGGCGAGCACCGATGCAGTGCCAGGTCCCGTGATTCTTCTGCGCCGCAGCATGAGGACCCCCAGAGCCGCCCCGAAGAGGCAGGTCGCAAGCCGCGCCGCTACCAGCCAATCCAGTCGCGTGGCCTGCTCCACCTCGCGCACGCGCAGGTAGGTGCCAGTCAGCACCATGATTGCCACCCAGACCACCATGCCGAGGATAAAGAGCGGGTGGGACTGCCGCTGCCAGTTTGAAGGCTCAGGCCGCATTCTTAGCCAACTCCTTCTTGCGCCAAAAAGGCAGGTCCACCACGCCCAGCTGCCGCACACACCAAAGGGTGCTCATCAGAACCGCGATGGCAGCTGGATAGAACACACTCGCCGGCCCGCGGCTGAGCGCCCACAACAGTGCCAGGTCGCCTGACGGGAGGGCGACCGCCCATCCCAGGCGACGCCAGTCCAGCTCCACAGGGATGTGGCGCATCCCCACGGCAAGCAACAACAGTCCAATCGCCACATGTGCCAGGTTGTACACGAGGACCGCGCCGTGCATGCCCCAGAGCCGAACCAGGCCGATGTTGAGCCCAATGCTCACCAGTGTGACCCCCGAGGTGATGCCAGCCGACAGCTTTGTCTTTCCAGGCAGGTAAAGGAGGGACTCACCAATGTATTGCACCCCGATGGAGGCCACTCCCGGAAGCAGCAGGAATACGACCCCGTAAGCCGCGCCATAATCCGGAGGGGCCACCACACGCATCAAGTCCCTGAACGCGAACACAATGCCCATGGCGATAACGCCAAACACAAGCAGCAGATGAACGAGCGCCTCGGCGATGAACCGCCGCAGCACAAGCGAATCCACAACCCCGTATACGGCCGGTTCATAAGCAAGCTGAAACGGCAGAATGAGGGTGATCACAGCGATTTGTGCGATCTTGAAACCGAGCGAATAAACCGCCACCTCATCGAGACCGGAGAAGATGCTCATAGCATAGAGGGCGGAGCTGTCGATGGCCAGGTCTCCGGACATTGAGAAGACCAGAGGAAACCCGAAACGCACCAGCCGTCTCATCACCCCGCGATTCACGGCCAGGCCGGCGGCCTTGGCGATTGCCGCGCTCGCCACAAGCCACATGAAGCCGTAGCTTACCATGTAGGCGGTCAATACACCCTTGAGCCCGGCGTGCAGGACGAGCAAAAACACCGCAGTGCAGAGCGCAAGGAGCAAGAACACCGCCCCGTTCAGGGCCACAAACACACCTCCTCTGTTCTTGGCCCGGAAATACGAGACGGTGAGCATCCACAAGGTCTGTGCCAACGCACCTGCGCAGGTGAGAAGCACGAACGGTCCCGGCTCGGCCACATGCAGCACGGCAGCAAACAAGGGTTTGAGCAGGCTGAGCGCAACCACGGTGACCGCTGCGCCTCCTGTCAAGACCAAAGCATAGGCACTCCCCAGCAGACGCCCCAGCTGTCCTCTTTGGGCGAACTCACCGCTGAAGCGCATGAAAGCAGTCCGGACCCCAAGACCCATGAAGATGCCGAGGATCTGCATGGTGAGGAGAAGCGTTGCCAGCAGGCCGTAGTCTCGCATGGCCAGCGTGTGCGTGTACAACGGGATGAGGAGGAAAGCGCCTGCGCGAAGGCCGGTGTTGCCCACCGCATAGACGAACGTGTCTTTGGCCAGAGCGCGCAGCCTCATGTTCTTGCCCTCCCGTGCACCCCCGGCGTGCGGTCGGCACTCGCCCCCGAGGTCCCAAGCGGTTGCCCCTCCACACCATCGCGTGCCGCCACCGAGAGCACTTCGGCCAGCACCTTGTCCATGGCTTTCGTGCTGCCGGGTTGCATCGATGCCACTTTCTCTCTGCGCCCAATCTTGATCTTCGAGCGAATGTCGCCGACACTGGCCAGGAGCACGAGCCGCCCCTGCTCAGCCAGATAGCGGTCCACTGCCCCGATCCGCCCGCGGAAGATGCTGTATACAGGCACGCCAAGGGCAGCAGCCTCGCGATTCATGGTACCGCCGCCGCTCACCACCAAATCCGCATGCCAGATGAGATTGAGGCCATCAATTACCTCTGCCGGCAGCATGAGACGACCGGTAGCCGCCAGTCGTGGCCACTGGCGCCTTACTTTCTTCTCCTGCTGAGCGTTGCGTGCCAACAACACCGTCCTCACCTGCGGGTTCGCGCCCAGAAAGTCGATGACCGCCTCGAAAAGCTCATCAGAAGCGGGATTGTGGTAATGAGCCTCGTTGGCTGGGGGACGAACCACTGCCAACACCTCCCTTTCCGAGACGCCCAACTGGGCGCGCAAACGCGGATCCGGCCGGAAAAAGGGCACGTACAGGTCTTCCTTTATCCCCGGATAGGTGCTCACCTCATGAGCGTATTTCCGAAGCGCAGCGGCGGGCACCACCTCAGGCACCAGAATCTTGTTCGCCCGCAAAAAGGGAAAGAGCTGCACGTATTCATAGTCGACCATCACTACCCAAGGGATGCGCAGCGCCGCGGCCAACAGCATCTGCGATCGTGAGCCGTGCGAAAGGGCAAGCACGGGCTTTTCGCGCACGACCACTGGAGCCAATTGCAGTGCCCGCACCACCAGGCCGACAACCTTCAGCACCTTGTGCCTACCGTAGTGCCGCCCGGTGCGGCGATACGCCAGGCCAGCGCGATCGGCAAGGCCGCACACCTGGAAACAATCCCGTGCCGTAATGATCACTCGGTACCTCTTTTCCTCAAGCCGGGGGACCAGCGGCGCGAACAACACCACGTGCGGCGAGTTGTCCAGGTCAATCCAGATCGCCGGTTTCGTATTTTCTCCTTGTCCTGTAAGCGCGCCCATGTCCTGGTCACTCCTTGCGCGGCAACGCCGGTGGGGCAAAGTTGATGTTCGCCCCACCGGGTGCCCCTGCGCATCCTCAGACTGCGATCGCGTACCGCAGAGCTTCTTTCATCACGAATAATTCGATCGCCCGCGCCACGAACTCGATCTGCTCTTGCGTCAGCTCAGGGTACATGGGTAGGGAGAGAAACTGCCGCGCGCACTGTTCGGCCACCGGGAAACTCCCTTCACCAAGGCCGAGGAAGCGGTAGGCTTCCTGGAGGTGAATGGGCACCGGGTAGTGAATGCCGCAGTGGACGTCGCGCTTGGCGAGATGCTCCAGCAACAAGTCCCGCTGTTCGCTGCGGATGGCGTAGACATGGTAGACGTGCTTCCCATATGGAGCCTCAAAGGGTGTCACGATGGCCGTGTTGCCGAAAAGCAAGCGGTGGTAAAGCGCAGCGTGCGCACGCCTTGCTGCATTCCATTCCGGAAGATAGCGCAACTTGACGCTGAGTATCGCTGCCTGGATACCGTCCATGCGGTCATTCCAGCCGAGCATATGATGGAAATACTTTTTCGCCTGTCCATGATCGCGAAGCATGCGGATGCGGGTCGCCACCTCTTCGTTGTTGGTGACGACCGCCCCCGCTTCGCCGTAGGCGCCCAGGTTCTTCCCCGGGTAAAAGCTAAAGCAGCCGGCATCGCCGATGGAGCCGGCTTTTTGCCCTTTGTACTCGGCCCCGTGCGCCTGGCAGGCATCCTCGATGACGCATAGACCATGGGCGCGCGCTATCGCCATGATGGGCTCCATGTCCGCCATCTGCCCGAACAGATGTACGGGGATAATAGCCTTGGTCTTTTTGGTGATAGCCTTCTCCAACAGAGCCGGGTCCATGGTGTACGTGCGCTCGTCCACATCCACGAAGACCGGCGTGGCGCCGCAGAAGGAGATTGCCTCTGCGGTGGCGATGAAGCTATTCGGAACCGTGATTACCTCATCGCCGAGGCCCACTTCCAAGGCGCGCAGCGCTAGGTGCAGGGCAGAGGTGCCGCTGCTCACACCCAGGGCATACTTGGTGCCGCAAAAAGCGGCAAACTCCTTTTCGAACTGCTCCACAAACGGACCGCCCGCAAAAGCGGTCTTCTCCATCACCGCCCGCACCGCTTCCCGCACTTCCTCCTCGATGGACTGATACTGAGCCTTGAGGTCCAGGAACGGTACTTTCATCCTCGTTTTACTCCTTTTGGTTGATGCGACGCAGCACCCGTGCCGGATGACCGGCGACGATGGTATTCGGGGGGACGTTGCGCGTGACCACGCTGCCCGCCCCGACAATGGCATTTTCTCCGATGGTGACGCCACACAGGATGGTCGCGTTGGAGCCAATTGATGCACCCTGCTTCACAAGCGTTGGCACCACCGACCAATCGGCTTCCGTCTGTAGCGCACCATCAGCAGTGGTCGCCCGGGGGTAGCGGTCGTTGATGAAGACTACCCCGTGCCCAATGAAGCAGTTGTCCTCGATGGTCACGCCTTCACAGATGAACGTGTGGCTGGAGATTTTGCAGTTTCTCCCGACCTTTGCCCCCTTCTGGATTTCCACAAAGGTGCCGATCTTTGTGCCGTCGCCGATTTCGCACCCGTAGAGGTTGACAAAGTCGTAGATCTTGACGTCCTTGCCAAGCTTGACGCTGTCGGCAATGCAGATATGCTTCATATTTTCACTTCCTTCCCTCTCGCTTTGACGGAAATTTGCGCAGCCTCCAGAATGCGCACTACCTGCAACCCGTCGCGGCCATCCGCCACGCCGTCCGTGCCCGTTTCCAGGCAGTCGATGATGCGTTCCACCTCCACGGCCAGCGCTTCTTTGCTGTCGATCTTGGGGCAATACATGTCGCCGGTGCGGTATTGGACGAGCATGTGGTAGACCTGGTCGACGCTTTCCACCACATCGACCCCTTTGTCGTAGATGCGCACCTTCTCGCTCGGCTGGTTGTCGTCCCACACGACCATCTTCTTGCTGCCCGCCAGAAGTGTCTGCCGGATTTTCACCGGCGACAGCCAGTTGGTGTGCACGTGGGCGATGAGATGATCTGGGTAGTAGACCGTCAGGTAGGCGACGTTTTCCAGGCCGTTACCAAAGTTGTCGATGCCTGTGGCCACCACACTCTCGGGCTTGCCGGGCAGCAGGTGGTGCATGATGGAGACGTCGTGGGGCGCAAGATCCCAGAGCACGTTGACATCGTGCTGGAACAGACCCAGGTTCACCCGGACGGAGTCGAAGTAATAGAGCTTGCCCAGCTCGCCGCTGTCGATGAGCTCCTTGATTCTCCGCACAGCCCCCGTGTAGATGAACGTGTGGTCCACAAAGAGGTGCAAATTCTTGCGCTCAGCCAGCTCCACCAGTTCCTCGGCCTGCGCGCTGGTGGCCGTCATGGGTTTCTCCAGGAGCACGTGCTTTCCGGCCAGGAGCGCCTCCCGGGCGATCTCAAAATGGGTGGCCACGGAGGTGCATACCACTACGAGGTCGATTGTGGGGTCATGAATGACCCGCCGATAGTCGGTGGTTGTCTCCACCGCCGGATATGCGCGCTTGATGAAATCCAGGCGGTTCTGTGCCAGGTCGCAGCACGAGACCACCCTCGCCCTGGGGTTTGCCGCAAAGTTCCGCACCAAATTCGGCCCCCAATAGCCGACTCCGATGACACTCACGTTGAGCATTTCTTAGTACCTCCTTGCGCTCACAGGGCGCCGTTGGCCGCAACCACTGCCGTGAGCGTTTTCAGTATGAGTTTGATGTCCAACAGCAACGAGTGCTGGCGCGCATAGAGCAGATCCAGCCTCACCATTTCGTCAAAGGTGGTGGCACTGCGGCCGTACACCTGCCACAGGCCGGTGATCCCCGGTTTCGCCTCAAGAATCCGACGCAGGTGCCAGCTCTTGTAGGACTCTACCTCAAAGGGCAGGGGCGGCCGCGGACCCACCAAGCTCATCTGGCCGAGCAAGACATTTATCAACTGGGGAAGCTCATCCAGACTCGTCCTGCGGAGAAAATGGCCCACCGGGGTTATGCGCGGATCGTTTGCCAACTTGTAGAGTGGCCGGTCTGCCGTACCAAAGTTGATCTCACCGTTTCGCCCTTGGATAAGCTTCCTCACGTACTGCCGGTGGAGGGCATCGTCGCAGCCGACGCGCATGGTGCGGAACTTGAACATGGTGAACGGCCGCCCCTGGTACCCGATACGTTGCTGCTTGAACAGCGCCGGCCCTTTGGAGGTCAGCCTCACGACTGCGGCGATCACTGCCATCAGCGGTGCCGCAAGCACCAGCGCTATGGCCGCACCGAAGATGTCCATGAGGCGCTTGCCCAGCCGGTAAGCCACACTGGGACGATGAGCAAGATCCAGGAAGAGCGGTGTACGCCTCACCGTTTGCTCAAGGGAGAGGCAGGTGCTGTCCCAGATCACCGGAAAGACGTCCCCGGTGGTCCGACCAACTCTCTGCTCCTTCCCCATTGTCAGGCTGTTCCCATCTCCAAGGGTATTACCACGTCCCCTTTTCAGTTGCGCTTGCCTGAAGCTCCCCCGTTTTGCCGGATAGGCGGTGATGTGCACCCCCTGGAGGCTGGCAACCACGGCGGGTCCACCTTCAGCCTCACACAGGCGGGCGAGGATCTTATCCACCACCAGACGTGCTTGAGCGAGAGTGGTGTCCAGCAGCAGCACGCCTATATGCCGCAAATCGAGGAGTGCACGCAGGTCATAGTCGCGTGAAGCGCTGGCGATGGCCTCAAGGAGCATCTTCGTCGCGTGCCCATCTGTTACGCCCTGGCTCTGCGGCACTTCGAAGACAATCAAGCAGAAAGGCGAACCGGAGCGGTCGCTCCGATGGCGCTCTCTCCGGAGTGCGTCAGCGAACGCCATCCGGTCGAGCCAACGCTTTGTCGCCGGCGCATGCCCCTGCGCCCCCGTGCCTCCCTCCTTGCCCGCGGGATGGGACCGAGCTGGGGAATGGGCCACCGTCGGCAATGGAGGTCTTTCAGCTCCTACGGCAGGTCCACCGCGGAGCACCCTGTGGGTGAGATTGGTATCTAGAGATGGCACATTTCCTCCGCCAAATGTTTCAACTACAGACGCTCATAGAGCCACTTGGGCAGGTCAAAACGTCGCCTGTTGAGCACTGCCCCGAGGATGGGGACACCTGCCCTTTCCAAGACTCGCTGCGCCTGCAGCACAGCCTCCCAGCGGGTGTGGTGTGCTCGCACCACCATCACCACCGCGTCGCACACCATGGCGCACCTCGCTCCTTCTGGCGCGTGCAGGACAGGAGGCAGATCGACCAGCACCAACCTGACTTGCTGCGCCAATTCCTGGAGAGCAGTTGCCAGTCGCGGCAAGTCCAATCCGGCCGAGCCATGTCCCTTGCCGGCAGGAACAACCAACAGTTGCGCGTCTTTGACCTGGTGTGCCAAGCCGGCAAGCGGTTGCCCAGGGCGCAGCCCGTCGCGCAGCCCCGGGCTGATCGGCAATGCAAATGCGCAGTGGAGGAAGGGGTCTCCGAAATGTGCGTCCACCAAGGCTACCAGGCCTTCGCGCCCTCCTTGGCCAGGCTCCAACGGAGATCCGGTCTGTCTCCTGATGGTGGGCGCATGGGCCCTTGCGGCCAACAGAAAAGAGACAGCCGCGGCGCACGTGGAGACCCCTTCCCCACGCGTGGCACTGGTAAAGCCGACGATGCGTGCTCCAGCACGCGCGGCAACCGTCTCCACTGCGATAGCAACCGCCTCAAAATCGCTCAGTACCGCGCCCGTTCTTGCGCGGGGCGACCGTGTGGGCTGGGACGCCACTCTGGACAGTTGAGTGCAGTTGCTCACCTCCAGGCGTTGCCGG
>JBBIKH010000029.1:16236-21860 GCA_037445575.1 bacterium | reverse complement strand
GAGAAACATGGAATCCTCTGGCACGGATGACCACCCAGGTGGTCCGCATCTCGGACGTGTATGATGAGTTCTCTTGGGGGCTTGTCGACCCCACAGCGATCAGGGACTTTTTGCGGTACGCCTACCATCACTGGACGCAGCCTCCCACTCATGTCCTGCTTCTGGGCGATGGAGACTATGACCCGCGCAATGTGCTCAGCCAGGCTGATGCCAACTGGCTCCCGCCTTATGAGAGCAACCATACCAGTGATCAGGCCTCCATTACCTCAGACGATTGGTTCGCCTACATTTCGGGCAATGACCAGCAGCCAGACTTGGCGATTGGGCGTCTTACTGCCCGCTCCGCAGCCGAGGCACAGCAGATGGTGGACAAGATCGTCGCCTACGAGACAATGCCTACGTACGGCGACTGGAGGAATAGCGTGACCATGGTGGGGGACGATGAGTTGGTGCGCGGCGGGGTGGGAAACGAGCTCGTCCACACCAGCCAGGCCGAGACCCTTGCAGAGGAGGCCATCCCAAAGTCGTTCGATGTGAACAAGGTGTACTTGGTGGAGTATCCGGCCGTACGGAGCCCGGCCATATCAGGGGTCATAAAGCCGGCTGCGAATCAGGCGCTCCTCGATCAGATAAACAAGGGGAGCCTCATCATCAACTTCGTCGGCCACGGGAATCCCCAGTTGTGGACTCACGAACGGGTGCTGAACTCGCCGGTGGATTTCCCCAAGATCCAGAACGGCAAAAAGTTCGGCGTGTGGATCGCCGCTACCTGCAGCTTTGGGCGCTTCGACGACCCCTACAGTCAGAGCATGGCCGAGGAGCTTGTTGCTGCTGAAGGGCGTGGCGCCATTGCCGTGCTTGCGGCTGCCCGCGACGCGTGGTCGCAACAAAATGCCGACCTGAACAGGCGTTTCTTGACGAAGCTTTTCACGGACTATGCGGCCACCGGTCGTGTGCGCACCCTGGGCGAGGCGCTCTGGTTGGCAAAACTGCTCACCGCCTCTGCCG
Source organism: bacterium (assembly GCA_037445575.1). Lineage (GTDB taxonomy): Bacteria > Zhuqueibacterota > Zhuqueibacteria > JANLFK01 > Oleimicrobiaceae > Oleimicrobium. The sequence goes on along the minus strand of JBBIKH010000029.1, from coordinate 20,852 downwards.
AGAACGAGGACCGCTACGTGATTCTTGGTGACCCCACGCTCCGCGTCGCGGCGCCGCGCTATCAAGCCGCCATCGAGTCCATCGAGCCGGATAGCATCGCCGCTCTGACGCTGACCACCGTGCGGGGGATGGTCTATCGCAATGGCACCCCCTGGGGTAACTTTGCCGGGCAGGCCTTGGTAAAGGTATTCGACACCCGGAGGCCAAGGACCTACAGCCCGGAGGGGGGAGGGAGCGTCAGCTACGTTTTGCCGGGTAATGTGCTGTTCCGCGGACAGACGAAGGTGGAACAGGGGCAGTTTGTGATCAGATTCATCGTTCCCAAAGACATCTCCTATGGCGGCAGCGATGCCCGCGTCAGCGTGTACTTCTGGGGTGAAGAGGGGGATGGAGCCGGCTATCGCAGCGGATTGCGGGTAGGCGGCACGGGCGCCAAGGTTGCGGACACGCAAGGCCCCTACATCTCGATCGGATTCAAAGACCGTGGTTTTGCCAGCGGCGAATGTGTCGGGCCAAATCCGGTCCTCAAGGTGCAGATCAGCGACTCGGTGAGCGGCGTCAATATTGCCGGCGATATCGGGCACAAGATCACCATGGTCCTCGACGGACGGGAGGAGGAACGCAAAGACCTCACAGAATTCTTCAGCTATGACGAGGGCAGTTATACCTCTGGCAGCTTGGAGTATCAGCTCTTTGATCTTGCCGAGGGGACGCACACCGTGGAGGTGAAGGCCTGGGACAATTCCAACAACTCGGGCCTGGCTACCGCGACGTTCACCGTGGTTGCCTCCAAAGAGCTGCGCATCAGTGAGGTGGTCAACTTCCCGAACCCCTTCCGTGAGCACACCGATTTCACGTTCCTCCTCAGTCGCGACGCCGAGGTGACCATTAGCGTCTACACCCTGGCAGGCCGTTTGGTGAAGAGGATCAAGACACAGGCCATCAGCAACTTTAACGCTATCCCCTGGGATGGCAGTGACGAAGATGGCGATGAACTGGCCAACGGGTTGTACCTCTATCGAATCGTGGCGCGGGCGCAAGGGGACGATGGACAGACCAGCGCAGAGGCGATCGGCAAGCTGGTCATCGCCCGATAGCAGGCTGCCTGTGCGCACGGAGGCATGGTGCCTCTTCTGAATGGCGTCCTTACCTGGACTCTCCCGCCTCCTGATGGCTTTTTTGCGCTTGTTGATTCACAGCAGATTCTGCCTCGCATAGCCGCTGTAGCGTTGGTTTGCCGGCTCGCCTGCACGCCGCGGCAAGATCTTCGGCCTTCCGCGTGGTGTTTGACTCACAATCGCTGGGGACGGGCTGAGCAGGCGAACGTGTGCCCCCGGGCCCGCTGTCAGCCCAGCCTCTGGTGCGAGGCGTCGCGCGGTTGGGAGGACCGAATGCGGCTGCTGAGGAAGCCGCCGGTGCCAGGGCGCTTTCGGACCGAGATGGGGCTCATGTGCGAGTACGCAGCACCCTGCGCTGCTGAACGCCGTTCAAATACCATTTGACTTTTTCGCAGAAATTTCGTACAATCCGGCGCATTGGTCGATGAACATGGAGAACGAATCAGAGGAGGAGCGTCATGAACTACCGCATTGTCTTGTCGGCTGCCATCCTGATGCTCGCCGCAGGGATTATCCAGGCCCAGGAGATGGTGGGGGAAGGCAGCGCTGCGGACTGGTTGGCGAAGGGGGACGCGTGCTTTGAGAATTTCGACAATAAAGGGGCGCTGGAGGCCTACAAACGGGCCGCCATGGCCGACAGCAACAACTGTGAGGCGTGGTGGAAGCTGGCGCGCGCCTATGTGGACGTGGGGGAGCAGGCCGATAAGGTGGAGCGTCGCCAGTACTACGCCCTGGGCGAGAAGGCGGCGCGCAAGGCCGTGGCCCTATGCCCCAACGAGGCGGAAGCGCATTTCCAGCTAGCAGTTGCGGTGGGGCGAGTTGCCTTGGATGTCGGTGGCAAGACCAAGGTAGAGTTGTCCAAAGAAGTGAAGGCCGAAGGGGAGAGGGCGCTGGCATTGAACCCGGACCACGACGGCGCCTTGCACCTCCTCGGGCGCTGGCACCGGGAAGTCGCAAACCTCAGCGGGATTCTGAAGACGTTCGCCAAAGTGCTTTATGGAGGTCTGCCCCCTGCTTCCAATGAAGAGGCAATAGCCTACTTCAAGAAGGCGATTGCCCTCAAGCCAGAGCACATCAATCACCATCTGGAGCTGGCTCGGACCTACAAGATGGTGGGCGACTGGGCTGCCGCCAAAGAGCATTATGACAAGGTGCTCTCCCTGCCGGTGTCCGACGCCGATGATCCCACCTACAAACAGGAGGCCAAACAGGAACTTCAGGAGGTGGAAAAGAAGCTCCATTGAGCTGAGGCTGCGTGGCATAGATCAGGGCGGGTCGCACGTGACCCGCCCTTTGTGTTATGCAACGCGCCGGCTACCTGAGCCGGGTACGCATGGGATATCTTGCTCCACCGCGTCGTCCACCTGCTGAGCGAGCACGGCCTCGCATCTGCGAGCCGAAGGCCCAGCCTTGCCGCTTCAGCGCTGAAATCTGCCTGCGGATCCCTGGTTCCCGCAACGGCAGGAAGATGGGGGTAGTTTCAGTGGTTCTTCATGGCACGTGCAGTGGGTTTCCTGCGGTGGACTCATGAGCAGACCGAAGCTCGTGCAAGTAATCGCCCTGCCCAAGCCTACGGTGAGGCCCTAAAAGGACGGGCCCGCACTCGGCTCCGCTGCGCCACCCGGCGTTGGGAAACCGCTGAAGCTCGGCGCTCGACGGATCACGGTCGCGACCATGAACGGCGAGCCGTTGAGGGGATTCGCTTACCCGCGAGCTACTCCCTGTTGGGGTTTCAGCTGCATCTCCTGTTCATGCTTCGGGCTGAGCTCTCGCAAAGTTGCATCGTCCTTCTCTCGGCCACGACAGGCATCGCTGCTTAGGGGTGGCCGAGTACCTGCAGGGCACCGCGCCGGTCACGCAAGCAGTCGGCACACCTCCTCGTGCAGCAGGAACCCTTGCGGCGTAAGGTGGATTCGGTCCTTGTCGACGATGGCGATTGCCTGCTGGCCGTTGTTGGCAAGCAGGGCCGCCTTTTCGCGCAGACTGCTGGCCAAGTGGGGCGGGCACGTGCGGAGGTCAATCCCCTCCGCCGTGCGCAGGGAGAGCATGATGAGTTCCAGATTCTCCTGCTCAGAGGATAGGGTCTCTTCCTGGGCCACAGGTAGGTTCCCGGCGGAAAGGGCTTTGCAATAGAGCTCCACGCTGGCGTGGTTCCACCAGCGTTCCCTGTTGCAGAAGGAATGGGCTGAGGGGCCAAAGCCCAAGTAGGGGTACCGTCGCCAATACAGCTCGTTGTGGCGGCATCGCCGGCCAGGCAAGGCATAGTTGGAGATCTCATAGTGCTCGTAGCCGTGGGCGGTCAAGAGCTCGTGCGCGATGAGGTACATGGACCTTTCCACCTCGGGGCTTGCCGGTCTGAGCGCACCGTCGGCCACTGCCCGCGCCATGGGGGTGTTCCCTTCGAGTGTCAAGGCATAGACTGAAATATGCTCTGGCCCGCGTGCCAGTACCTCCTGCAGCGTCGCCTCCCAGCTAGCGGTGTTCTGCCCCGGCACGGCGTAGATGAGGTCGATGCCCAGGTTGTCGAAACCTGCCCTTCGCGCAGCTTGGAACATCTGGCTGGCCTGGCGTGACGTATGCAGTCGGCCGAGGGTGTGGAGTTCAGCGTCTTGGAGTGATTGTACGCCCAGGCTGAGGCGCGATATGCCCACCGCCCGGAGCTCACGGAGCTGGGCAAGGGACAGGGTGGCGGGGTTTGCCTCCAGCGAGATCTCTGCCCCAGGCACAAGACCGAAGGCCGACGCCACCGCGGAGAGCAGTGTCGCCAACTGTTTGGTTGTCAGAAGGGAGGGTGTACCGCCGCCAAAGTAGAGTGTAGAGAAAGATCGTCCTGCGAACGGAGGGTTCTGGGCGCGGAGGAAGATCTCCTGCTTGAGCGCAGCCAGAAGGCGCCTTACACGCGCAGGGGAATAAGGGATGGAGTAAAAGTCGCAATAGAAACACTTGCGAAGGCAGAAGGGGATGTGGATGTAAAGGCCGGCAGGAGCAGCCGACTCAGCGGATGATCTTGCCAATGCGCCCCCACCTTACCTTCCGTGCAAAGTTAGAGAACGGCACCCGTCCGTCCCACGAGAAGTAGATGATCATCGCCTCGCCCACCACATTGTCGAAGGGCAGAGGCCCCCAGAACCGGCTGTCGGCGCTGTTGTCGCGGTTATCCCCCATCATGAAGAGGTGGCCTGGTGGCACGACCACCGGGCCGAAATTGTCAAAGCTCCTGCTCCGCACCTCGTAATGGCGGATGTTGTACTTTTGCCCATGCTCGGTGGTGATGCGGTACTCGACCACGTAGTGTCCGTCTTCCGGGTCGTAGCGGCGGCCCACCAGCTCCTTCCGCCCCTCCGGTTTGCCGTTAATGTAGAGGTCGCCGGCGCGCACTTCGATGGTATCGCCAGGCAGGCCAACGCAGCGTTTGATATAGTCGAGCCGTTCATCCAGCGGGTACTTGAACACGATCACTTCGCCGCGCTTGGGTTGCTTCAGCGCCGGAAGCCTGGT
>JBBIKH010000029.1:0-16189 GCA_037445575.1 bacterium | reverse complement strand
GACCCCGTAGATGAACTTGTTGACCATGAGAAAATCGCCGAACAGCAGCGTGTCCTTCATTGAGCCGGTGGGAATGCGAAAGGCCTGAATCACCAGGAGGCGCAGGATGAGGGCAGCGATCACCGCTACCGCGACTGCCTCTGCGTACTCCCGGAGCAAACCTTTCTTCTTTCCGCTGCCTTCCTGTGACATTTCCATTCCTTTCCCTGTTGCGATATCCGGAGCATCTCAGTTCAGTAAAGCCAGGCCATAGTTTGCACGCGGCGACCGGCTGCCAAAAGCGAGGCCACGGCCACACCTGCACTGACCACAATGACCATGCAGGCGCCGGCCAGTGCTGCGACGGTCAGCGTCACACCAAACAGGCCATAAAGCAGCTGGTAGACAGCGAAGGCGAGGGCGGCAAGCAGAGCTGCATAGACCAACGGCACCACGGCCGATAGCAAGCCGCCGCCCACGGTGATCATGCGTTTAGGGCTCTCCCAATCAAAGTCGGCGAAAAAGGCGCCGAGGACAAGACCTATGCCGCCGGTACTTAGGCAGACCAGCGAGGCCACAGTGAATACCCCCAATGCCACGAGAAGCGAGTGAGCGAATAGGGCGGTCACCACCGCAGCACCAAAGAGCGCTACAACGGTGCCCAACATCCAGCCGAGAAGAAGTTTTGCCGCCAAGAAGCGGATGGGCGGCTGGGGCGCGATCTTGGTGAGGTAGAAGGCCTTTCCTTCCAGTGGGATGAGGCGCGCGGAGATACCCACGGTGCTCATGGCGCTAAACATGACGACAAAGATGAACGGCATGAGCATCTCGAGGCGCGACAGCGGTTCGCCCTGGTTATCTCGCTTCAGGACGATCGCCATCACAATCATCATCGCCGCCAGCATCACCAGCTGCACCAGCTGCGTGGGCTCCCGGCGCAAAAGGCGGAGGTCTTTCAGGAAGGCGGCGCGGAGCAATGAGCCGGTGTTCCCCACGGTGCGCCCGTGCCGACCTCCAACCTCGCCTGCCTGGGCCACAAACTCCTCTTTTCCTACGCCCCGAGAATACACAGCATCCACCAAGGCCACGCTTACTATGATCATAACGGCGGTGCTGCCCATGAGAAGACCGCCAGACACGAGGACGGTTATCCACTTACCTTGGAGCAAGGCCGAAAGGATGGCCGCTAGCCAGCCCGCGGGGGTCGCGGCGAGCCAGTTGCCGCGGGCAAAAGACAAAATGCTTCCGACCCCGGCCACCTGGTTTGCGTCCAAGGAAGTGCGCAACAGCTGCATGCCGGTCCATATGGCAAGGAACACCAGCGCCAGGGCTGCGCTCATCACTTCGCGTGCTCGCCGCACAGGCAGTAGCCGCACGGCGAGCAGTGCCACCATCGCGGAAAGGCCTGTGGGGACAACAAGGAAGACAGCTGCTGCCACCAACATCCCCGGGTAGTACCACCAGGCAGCCTGTTGCGCAGCCCCAAAGCTGAGGAGGACCGGTACCCCGAGCATGAGAAACAACGAGGAGTTGCCGAGGGTGGCCTCTATCAGTTTGTAGACAAACACGGTCCGCCGCGACAAGGGCGCGGACAAGAGCAAAGGGAGGTCCTGGGAGATGAACAAGACGTGGATGCAGATGGTGGTGCCGCTAAGCAAAAGTGCGACCAAGAGGGCGAAGAGTATGGGAGCTAACACCTTGCTTGCCGCCTCTGGTCCTCCTATCTCTACTGCTGCGCGGAAAAGGGCCTGCGAGCCTTGGAACACATAGCTGACAAATACCATCCACAGCACGACCAACGCGAAGGTGCGGGCACGCCGTGAACCCTCAACCTTGTGCAGCAGATTGAGATAGATGCGCACTTTGTTTCGCAGCAGGCAGCTCAGCATCGGCCGGCTAACTCTCCTCAAGGTACTTTAGCACTTCGCGGTATTCGTCACCCCCTGTGAGCTCGAGGAAAATGTCCTCCAACGACTGGTGGCGCGTGGACCTCCGGCGCAGCTCGGCCATCGTCCCAAGGGCAACCAGCTTGCCCTTGTCGATAATGCCCACACGATCGCACATCGACTCGGCGATCTCGAGGATGTGGGTGGACATGAACACGGTCACGCCCTTCTGCACAAGGCCTTTGAGCAGGTTCTTGAGATTGCGCGCGCTCTTTGGGTCAAGGCCCACCGTGGGTTCATCCAGAAACAGCACTTTCGGATCGTGGATGAGCGCCCCGCTCAGGGCAATCTTCTGCCTGAGCCCGTGGGAATAGGTCTCGATGAGACGGTCGATGTGGCTGCCCAGATCAAAGAGCTCGACAAGGTTATCAAATCGGCGCAGGGCCGCCTCTCGCGGAACCTGATAGAGCGTAGCCATGAAGAACAGGAACTCGCGGCCCGTCAGCTTGGGATAGACGTAGGGGCGCTCAGGGACCAGTCCGATGCAGCGCTTTGCTTCCAGGGGCTGGGTGGGGAGGTCAAAGCCGTTAATGCTCACGCGACCATGGTCTGGCTTCAGAAGGCCGGTCATCATCTTGATTGTCGTGGTCTTGCCGGCGCCATTTGGTCCCAAGAACACAAACAGCTCGTTGCCGACCGTGAGCGACAACCCTTCGACGGCCACAGTTGCCCCGTAGCGTTTGTTCAGCTCCTCTGCGACGATCATGCCGGCCTGTCCTTTCGTCACACCTTCAACACCGCCAAGAAGGCTTCCTGGGGAATCTCCACGCGACCCAACTGCCGCATACGTTTTTTGCCTTCCTTTTGTTTCTCCAGGAGCTTCCTCTTGCGGGTGATGTCGCCGCCGTAGCATTTGGCCGTCACGTTCTTGCGCAGGGGGCTGATGCTGGCCCGGGCGATCACCCTGCTGCCGATGGCCGCCTGGATCACAATTTGGAACAGCTGGCGCGGAATGAGTTCGCGCAACTTCTCGCACACCCGACGGCCCCAGTCGTAGGCCTTGTCCCTATGCACCACCACCGAAAGAGCATCCACTACTTCGCCGTTAAGCAGCACATCCAGTTTGACCAGGTCCCCTGGCTTGTAGTCGAGGAACTCGTAATCAAACGAGGCATAGCCCCGCGACACTGACTTCAGGCGATCGTAAAAGTCGAAGATGACCTCCGCCAAAGGGAACTCGTAGTGCAGGTGGGCCCGCGAGGGGTCAAGGTACTCGGTAGTGACGAACACGCCACGCCGTTCCTGGGCCAACTGCATGAGGTTGCCGATGAATTCAGCAGGTGTGAGGATGTGGGCCGAGATGTACGGCTCCTCGATCGTGGCAATGTCACCAGCGGGTGGCATTTGCGCCGGGTTTTCAACCCAAACGACTTCGCCGTTTTTCCGCGTTACCTTGAACTTGACGTTCGGCACCGTGCTGATGAGGTTGAGATTGTACTCGCGCTCCAGCCGCTCTTGGACAATTTCCATGTGCAAAAGGCCCAGGAAGCCACAGCGAAAACCAAAGCCGAGCGCCACGGAGCTCTCCGGCTCAAAGTGCAGGGAGCTGTCGTTGAGGCTGAGCCTTTCCAGTGCCTTGCGCAGCTCGTCGTAGCTCTCCGCCACTGCCGGATAGAGGCCGCTAAAGACCATGGGCTTGACCTCTTTGAATCCCGGCAGAGGGGCAGCCGCCGGTCGGGCTGCGTCGGTGATGGTGTCGCCTACCCTGGTATCGCGTACCTCTTTGATGCCGGCAATAACGTACCCCACTTCGCCGGCCGCCAGCTTTGGGCGCTTAATCTGCCGGAGCTGCATGATGCCCACTTCTTCCACCTCGAACTCTTTGCCTGAGGAGAAGAGCTTGATGCGCGAGCCGGGGTGGATCTGGCCATTCACCACCCGCACATAGGCCACTGCGCCGCGATAGCTGTTGAACATCGAGTCGAAAATGAGCGCCTGCAGCGGCGCCGAGTCATCCCCGCGGGGCGGTGGGATGCGCGCCACCACGGCCTCCAATACCTCGCTCACTCCAATGCCGTGCTTGGCGCTGACCAGCAAGATCTCTTCTTCCGCTATGCCGAGGATCTCCACAATCTGCCGCTTGACCAGTTCCACCTGGGCATTGCTGAGGTCGATTTTGTTGATGACCGGCACAATCTCGAGATCATTTTCCAAGGCCAGATAGAGATTGCTGATGGTCTGCGCCTCCACTCCCTGGGCTGCGTCCACCACAAGAATGGCCCCCTCACACGCCGCCAGACTGCGCGAGACCTCGTAGGAAAAGTCGACATGGCCCGGTGTATCGATGAGGTTGAGGGTGTACTCCTGCCCGTCACGGGCGGTGTACTTCATGGTAACCGCGTGCGATTTGATGGTGATGCCCCGCTCTCGCTCCAGGTCCATGTTGTCCAGCACCTGGTCCACCATCTGCTCCTTGCTCAGGGTGCCGGTCAGTTCGAGCAGGCGGTCGGCCAGCGTGGACTTGCCATGGTCGATGTGGGCAATGATGCAAAAGTTGCGAATCTTGTCGCTGATCATGCACTCTCCACACCCAAATAGACGCGCCAAATTTATGAAATAGCGTGCAGGAAATCAACCTCATTGTTGCTGGCCATGGGCGCCTTCAGTGGGAAGAGGGGAGGGCGACTGGACGGGGTGGGCGTACCGGCCTCGGCTGAAACCTCAGGCCGCAGAAAGCAGGCACCACAAGCTAGTGCATTGGCAGAGCGGGCGCGCTATGAGGGCTTGCACGCACCCGCCTTCGCCGGACCGGGGGCGTAGGCTGCTTCAGCAACATGTCAGCCCCCCGGAGGTCCGTCGAGAATGGTTCTGCTTCAGCCGGCGCAAGAGGAAGATGGCGAACAAGGGCCGGCAAGCTCCTCGGTACCCACGTCTTGCCCCATGCGTTGCTGCACCAGGGTAGATGACGCCTGGCGATGGTTTCTCTTTGCCAGAAGGGCCCGGTTCTGGCAAGCCACTGTTGGGCAATCGTTGCCAGCTCAAAGGTGGAGCGAGTGAGAGGCTGGCCGTTAGCACGCGGTGTGGCCCGGCGGGTCTCGAGAGGTTTTTCCCGGCGAGCGGGAGGGCAAGCAGGCCTTTTGGTCAAGGGGTAATGGCAGTTCCGTTGCACCGTTGGCGGACGAGGTGGATCTGGTGGCCGACAGTTGCCGGGCGGATGATAGCCTGCGTGGCTACCGTCTGCCGCCTCTGTCTCACGGGTGCCCACCTGTGCGCTGCCGTGATGGGGCTAGGAATTGGGCGCTGCCCTCCCCGCTTGGCCGCTGCAGGGTCAGCACGACGATCTCCGGCGGACAGTTGAAGCGTGCGAACACCGAGCCGCAGCCCACTCCAGTGCTGGTGAACCCCAGCATGCCGTTATAGTGCCAAAAGCCGCGGTGCAATGCCATCGGGGCGCGCATGTTCTTTGCCAGTGAGCCAATCCCGGGGATCAACACTTGGCCACCATGCGTGTGGCCACACAGATAGAGGCTCACGCCAGCATCTGCCGCCTCCTTATACGCCTCTGGGGAGTGGGCAATGAGGATAATGCATTCTCCGTCCGGGATGCTGCGCACCGCTGCCGCCACATCATGGGCTCGATAAAGGTGCGGGTCGTCCACCCCAGCCAGCCACAGCCGTTCCCCCTCGCGCACGATGGGCTGGGCACGATTGTGCAGCACCTGCACTCCTATGGAAGGCAGGTCTCCCATGAGCGCGGCGCTGTCGTGGTTACCCCTGACGGCGTAGATCCCATCGCGGGCCTGAATTACCGCTACAACAGAGGCCAGCAGGCGGAGTGCCCGCTGGTGTTGCCCCATGATGCGGCGCTGAAAATCGCCCGCCAAGCAAGCCAGATCCACCTCCAGGCCTCGTAGTCTGTCGGTCACAATAGCTGGCAACTCCGGGTCTTGGTCGATGTGGAGATCGGACATCAACAGCAGCCGGAAGCCGGAGAAAGATGCGGGCAGGCGCGGCACGGCGAGCACTTCATGGCGCACCTGCACATCCAAGGCGTTCCGCCGCCCACGTCGCCGCAGACCGAGAAGTGGAAGCACAAACCGACCCGGATGGAGCGAGGCCTTGAGGTCTTCGCACCAAAGCACAAATTTGCCGGGTCCTCCTTGTGCCAAAGGCTTCCCCCCTCGATCACTTTGACAGCAACAGACGGATGGCGCTGTACACGAGAAAGATGCCGAGACCTTTCTTCGCATACACGGCGGGCAGGTTGGAGATGAGCGTTGCGCCAATCACTGCGCCTATGATCCCCCCGATGCCGGCGGGGAGGGCTATGTGCGAGTCCACATTGTGGAGCGTGAAATGCCGTAAGGCCCCGGCAATGGAGATGGGGATGATTACCGCCAAGGAAGTGCCGATGGCGACGTGCGTTTCCACCTTCAAGAACAGGATCATCACCGGCACCATGAGCACACCGCCCCCGATGCCAAAGGCGCCTCCGAGAATACCTGCTGCTGCCCCCAGCATGATGAGGTAAAGGTTCTGCATAGCCGTGCGTTCTCCTCTGTTCTGGGCTATTCTCGTTCCGTTTGTACAGGTGCGAACTGACGGAGTCCTTCAGCCAACTCGCGCAACCGGGCGTCCACGCGCGCGTTGACGGTCCCCTCCGGGAAGTGGCCGTCCGGCCCGCGCTCCCCAGCCGGCACTCCGGTGAGGATGGTGATGCCCTGGTCCACAGTGTCCACCGGGTAGATATGGAACATGCCCTTCTTGACGGCATCTACCACGTCCTTGTGCAGGGAGAGATCATCGACGTTGCGGCGGGGGATGATCACGCCCTGCTGCCCGGTGAGCCCTCGCACCTTGCAGACGCGGTAAAAGCCTTCGATCTTTTCGTTGACGCCGCCGATGGGCTGAATCTCTCCCTTTTGGTTCATGGAGCCGGTTACGGCAATGTCTTGGCGCAGCGGAAGATCCGCGAGACTGGAAAGCAGGGCATACATCTCGGTGGAGGAGGCGCTGTCGCCGTCGACGCCGCTATAGTTCTGCTCGAAACAGATGCTGGCACTCATGCTCAGCGGCTTGTCCTGGGCAAATTTGCCCCGCAGGTAGCCCGCCAGGATCAATACCCCTTTGTTGTGGGTGGGGCCGCTCAACTCAGCCTCGCGCTCGATGTTGATGATGCCCGCCCGCCCCATGGCCGTTTGCGCAGTGATCCGACAAGGGTGACCAAACGCATAGTCCCCCAAGTCGATGATGGACAGGCCGTTCACTTGCCCCACCTTGCTCCCCTCGGTGTCGATCATCAGCGTACCTTCGCTGATCATCTCCCGGATCTTGTCCTCGATGAGGCTCACTCGCTCGATTTTCTCTTCCAACGCCTTATCCACATGCTTGTCAGTGACCACCGCGGCCTTATCTTGCACAGCCCAGTAGTTCGCTTCCCGCACCAGATCTGCGACGTAGTTAAAGCGGGTTGAAAGCTTGCTCTGCCGTCCGGCAAGGCGCACGCCGTATTCCACCACGGCGGCCACTGCGGCACGATCGAAGTGAAGCAATCCCTCGGCCTCGCAGATTTTGCGGATGAAAGAGGCGTATTGCAGCACGTTCGGCTCACCCCGGGCCATGACGCTGTCGAAATCGGCTTTGACCTTGAAGATCTTCTTAAAGTCATCGTCCTGGTAGTAGAGCACCTGATAGATCCACGGGTCGCCGATCATGATCACTTTCACGTTGGTCTCAATAGGCTCTGGCTTGAGCGCCGAGGTGGTGAACATGAAGAATGGGTCGAAGCTCTGAATTTCGACCTGGCGATTCCGCAGCGTGCGCTTCAGGGCCTGCCACACGCCGGGTTCGACCAACGCATCCAAGGCGTTGATCACCAGAAAGCCGCCATTGGCGCGCAGAAACGACCCGGCTCTGATCTTGGTAAAGTCAGCCCGCCACATGCCCCGGCTGTCGGCAACTCGTTCAATGGTCCCAAAGAGGTTTTGATAGGTCGGGGAGCTCTCGAAGATGACGGGCGCCCCTTTGGTCTCCGCGTTGTCGACGATGAGGTTGACCTGATAATCGACGAAGGGGTCTGCCCCGGAGGAGGCGCCCTCCCGATCTCCTTCGCCCTCTGTCTTGCGGAACAGCTCAAGGCGCTCCAGGATGCTCTCCTGCACGTCGTCGAGGTAGCGGTGCACCTTCGGGTCCTTGTACTTCTCCTTGAGGTCCGCGATCACAGGCCCCACCAAGTCGCGCGCAAACTGAGCATCCAGCTCGGTGATCTTTTGTCGCAAGGCAGACTGCGTCTTGCGCAACTCTTTGAGCACAGTGGGAAGTTCCTTGAGGAGGTCGGGGTACTTTTTCTTGAGGCGCTCGGCGGTGTCAGGTGGCACACGCTGCTGAGCCACCAGCGCGTCGAGTTGCTCCATGGGCACAGGCGAACCGTCGATGATGGGCACCAGATCGGGTCTGGTCAAGGGCCCGACCTGCACTTGAATGACGGCAAAGCCCTCCTTACTGACGCGCTCTTCGAATGCGGCCACAATCTTGCGCTCCTGCTCGTTGTAGGCATCCACAAGCCGTTGCCGACGTTGCGCATAGAGGTCGCTTTCGAAGAGTTGCGGGATCTGCTTGCGCAGGGAGGCAACCGCCTCGGCCATGTCCTTGCGAAAGGTCCTCCCTTTGCCGGCCGGAAGGCTGATGGCCAGCGGTGCGTCCGGGTTCTTGAAGTTGTTGACGTAGAGCTTGTCATCCGGGATGGTCTTGCCGCGACGATTTGCGAGGAGGTGGCGCACGGTTGTGGTGCGGCCTGTGCCCGCCTGCCCGGTGACGAAGATGTTGTAGCCCACGCTATTGATGTCCAGGCCCATGCGAAGGGCACGGACTGCTCGGTCTTGGCCCAAAATCTTTTCTGCCACGGAGACATCGGCGGTGGAAGCGAATGGCAAAGTTGCCGGGTCGCATCGCCAGCGCAAGCGCTCCACCGGCACTTCTTCGAACTGCAGCTTTTTCACAGAGTCCTCCTCAACGCCTCATGATGCTCGTAGCCCCATGTCTCCCATGCCGGTCCAGGGGCCGCGCAGGAGACAAGGCTTTTCCTCTCATTGCCGCATGCGGCGGTCAACCTATTGCACCTTCACCAAAGCTGCAAATATCACCCGGAAGGTGCGTTCTTTCACAGACCAGCCTTCGGCCGGCTGCGCGAAGACGTTGCGGGCAGCGTAGTCGCAGAGTCCGACCTCAACAGAAAAGTCAAAGCTGGCCGTAGGCGACTGGAGCCCGGTCCCGGCGGAGAAAGCGATGCCGCTGATGGCCTCCCCGCGGTAGGATGGTCGGTCCAGGGCGAACTGGCGTTCCAGGCGAGGGTCAGTATGAAAGCCGACACGAACCGGGACCGTCCATTGGCCACTCAGAAACAGGTATTCCATACCGACGTGGAAGCTGTGGGCATCGGGCAAAGGTAAGCCGGGAAGGGTGATGGCCGAATCGAGTGTGGCCTTTGACCAGGGGGCAAGACGGTAATCCATAGCCAGGCTAAGGCGTGGCACAGGACGAAAGGCCGTGCCCACGGTGAAGAAAATGGGCATTCGCAAATTCAGATCAGCGCCAGTGGAGTCGTTAACCCTTGTGGCGAGACTGGGGTGCACGATGGTCAGCGTGTGGGGGAGCGAAAGCTTGAGGCCAAGGTCAAGAGAATGAGTTACCCTGGCGGTTGCGCCCGCCTCAAGCGAAAAGCCGGAAAACTTGTTCTCGCGGCGCCACCAACCCTCTTCGTGCTCGATCCCTGCCTGGCCCAAGCGATCGGACCATTCCAGCCGGTGCCGCCCGGAGAGGAAGTTGGCCGACATGCCTGCAGCGAAGCGATCGCTGAGCTCAGCTCCTACGGCGACGGAGAGGGCGTAGAGGCCACCGCTGCTGGTCTGCTCGATGTCCCGATAGTTCTTGCTCGGCTGCTCGCGGCCAACGATTTGGCTCACCAGGATTGAGCGGCCAAAGTCCAAGATGCTGCGCACTGCCAGGGCTCCTGTCACCCGCCGGCGCACGCTGCTGAGCGGGAAGACCACACCCACCAACTCCGCGGCCAGATTGGCGCCTAGGGAGCCCTCCAAGGACACGTCCTTGGGCAGGGGTGAACCAGACTGGACTGAGAGAGCCCCGAAGGTGAATCGCCCTGCGATGAGGGCCTCTGTGCCTGCAACGCGCGTCAAAGCTGACGGATTGGCCGAGGTAGCGCTGCCGTCGGCGACCGTTGCCACGCATGCCCCACCCATGGCCAGGGCGCGGGCGCCGTTTCCCACTGCCAGCGGGGTGAAATAGCTAAAGTCGTACTGCTGGGCGTAAACGGCGGCGAACAAGCCTATCAAGGTGCAAGCGGCCCCTACACCGGCAGCGAGCCCACTACGGCGCCTGCTACAAGATCGTTTCTGCCAACCTGCCCCACCAGCTGCTGCCGGATGCATCTCCTGAGCCCTGCCCATCTATTCCGCCTCGAAGCTGATGACTGAGTTGACCTTGTACCCCTTGAGTTTGTCCCTGCCGTGCAGGAAGGAGAGCTCGATGAGGAATGAAACGCCGACAACCACCCCACCGAGGCGCTCCACAAGGCGCACCGCAGCAGCGGTGGTGCCGCCGGTGGCCAGGAGATCGTCCATGACCAATACCTTTTGTCCGCGGGCGATGGCGTCCTCGTGGATCTCCAAGGCATCGGTACCGTACTCGAGCGCATACTCTTCGCGCACCGTCTTGGCCGGCAGCTTCCCTGGCTTGCGGGCAGGGATTACGCCCACCCCGAGCTTGTATGCGGCAGCCGCGGCAAACAGGAACCCCCGGGCCTCCACGCCTACAATGGCCTCGATTGTCTCCCCGGCATAAGGCGCCAGCATTGCGTCCACAGCCTGGCGGAAGGCATCGCCGCGCTTGATGAGGGTGGTGATGTCCTTAAAGCCAATGCCTTTCTTTGGAAAGTCCGGTACGGTTCTGATCAGCTCTGCCAAGCCTTGCATCGAGCAGTCCTCCTCAGTTGTTCCGCCTTGTCGCTGCCAGCGATGGGAGCGGTGTTGGCTGCACACAATCACCTGTGCTGACGAATGTGCTGGCTAGGGGTCATGAGCGCGCCAGAGCGCCGACCTCACCGCCCTCGGGAAGGGTCCTCGCTGGCGACGACCGGCACGAACTGCCCCTCCCTGCGATATCTCTCATCTGGTGCCCAGGGGGCGTAGGTGTTCAAAAGGCAATTTCGAATGCGGTGAATTCGCCGGAGTACTCCCCCCACTTCACGTCCACATCGCGCACGCTCGCCGAGCTCGGACCTACGGTGAGTGCCTTGATGTACTCTTCTACCATGCCGCGCGTCCCTTCTACCTCGCTCAGCACCGAACCATCCCACATGTTCCGGACGTAGCCGTTTAGTCCAAGGGCCTTGGCGTGGCGGTAGGCGTAGTAGCGGAACCCCACCCCCTGGACCATGCCTCTGACGATGATCGTTGCACGGACCTTCATCTTCCGCCTGCCCGATTGCGTGCCAGCTGAAAGGCCAGCTCCACTGCCTCTGCGGCGTTCTGCGCTTGGTGAATGTCGGGGTCTATTGTCCATGTTCGAAGCCCGACCACTGGGACCCCCAATTTCAGGCAAAAGGCAATCTCTGACAACGTGCCATAGCTTCCGTTCACGGCAATGGCGGCGTCTGCCGACTTGACAATGATCACGTTGCGCGCCTCGCCGAGGCCAGTTGGCAGAGCTATGTGCACGAACGGGTTTGCCTCCCCTGCAAGATCGCCGGGCAGGATGCCGATGGTGAGGCCGCCTTTGTCGCAGGCGCCTTTGCAGGCGGCTTCCATGACGCCCCCGCGGCCGCCGCAGATCAGCACTCCGCCACGTTCGGCGATCAAGCTGCCGACCTCGTAGGCGAGCTCACTCACCTCCTTTGTGCAGGCAGCGCCGCCCAGGACAGCAATCTTTACTTTACGGCCGCCCCACTTCATGGATAGATCCGGTACATGGTCCTCGGGAAGGGGATGGTTTCGCGGATGTGGGAAAGGCCACAGATCCACGCCACCGTACGCTCAATGCCAATGCCAAAGCCGGAGTGGGGAACACTGCCGTAACGGCGCAAGTCAAGGTACCACTGGTAAGGCTCCATGGGCAGATTGTGGTCGCGGATCTTTTGTTCCAAGACCGCAAGGTCGTCCTCGCGCTGGCCACCTCCAATGATCTCTCCGTACCCTTCCGGCGCCAACACGTCCACGCACAGCACCCTTCCTGGGTGTTCCGCGTCGTCCTTCATGTAGAAGGCTTTCACTGCCGCCGGGTAGCGGTGCACCATGACAGGGCGATCGAATTGCTGGGAAAGAACGGTTTCATCGGTGCCGCCGAGGTCGTCTCCCCGTCTAAAACCGGTGCCCGCCTTTTCCAGGAGGTCAGCGGCCTCGTCGTAGCTGATGCGTGGGAAGGGGGGCAGTACACGTTCCAGCGGGGCGACATCGCGTTCCAGGACCGAAAGTTCCGTGCGGCGGTTGGTAAGCACCGCTTGTACGATGTGGACGATGAGCGCCTCGGCCAGCTCCATGATGTCGTTGAGGTCGGCATAGGCCACCTCTGGCTCCAGCATCCAGAACTCGGTGAGGTGGCGGCGGGTCTTGGACTTTTCCGCCCGAAAGGTTGGCCCAAAGCAGTAGACCTTGCCAAAGGCCATCGCCCCTGCTTCGACGTATAGCTGGCCACTCTGCGTCAAATATGCCTTGCCGCCGAAGTAGTTGGTCTCGAACAGGGTGGTTGTGCCCTCCACCGAAGCTGGGGTGAAGATGGGCGCATCGAGAAGGACAAATCCGCGGTCGTCAAAGAAGTGGCGCGCCGCCCTGATTATCTCGTGGCGGATGCGGAGGATGGCGTGCTGTTTCCGCGAACGCAGCCATAGGTGACGATGATCCATTAAGAAGGTGGTACCGTGTTCCTTGGGCGTGATGGGATAGTCTTGCGCCACTTGGACGATGGTCATGTCCTGGGCCAGCAGCTCGTAGCCCCCGGGTGCACGCCGATCCTCGCGAACCTGGCCGGTCACTTTCAGGCTGCTCTCCTGGGTGAGGAGCTCTGTGCTGTCAAAGACCTGCTCGGGAACATCGGCACGGGAGAACACGCTCTGGATGATGCCCGTACCATCCCGGATCATAAGAAAACGCAGTTTGCCACTGGAGCGCATGTTGTACAACCACCCCCACACTTCTACCGTCTGCCCCACATACTTGGCAACATCGGCTACATACACTCGCTGCGCCATGCGGTCATTGCTCCTTGTGTTCCGGTCCGTTGACGCTACTTCACCATGAGTACAGGGATGGGGCTCTCGCGCATGATTTGCACGGTGGTGCTGCCCAGGATGGCTTCTCGGATGCGCGAATGGCCGTACGCTCCCATGACTATGAGGTCTTGTTTGTGCGTGCGCGCAAAGTCGACGATGGCCGCGTCCGGGCGGCCAGTGAGCGAGGCGGAGCCTACTTCCACCTGATAGGCCTGCAAGTAGTCAGCACCCTCGGCGCAGAGGCGAGCGCTCAATTCAGGATCGTCGGCCACATTGACCACCGTGATCTTGGCTCCAAATCGTTCGGCGAAAAAGCCGGCCAGTTGCAACGCGCGATTGGCATGTTCGCTTCCGTCGTAGGCGGCTACTATCCGTTGCATAGCACGGAAGCGCTGTTGGACGATCATGATCGGTTTGGTCACGTGACGGGTCACTGCCTCCAGCGTTGCGCCGAGCATCGTGGTCGCCCACCGGGCGTACTCACCCCGATTGGCCATGAGAATGAGATCTGCCTGCTTGGCGCGCTCGCAAATGATCTCCACCGGAGATCCTCCGATGGTCTCGGCCTCATAGGGGATTCCCTCGCTCTCCACCACGCGCGCGCACCTATCAAGCACCGTCTGTGCTTTCTTCTCCAGGAGCTTCCTGGATTCCTCCTGGTAGCCGGGGGCAGGAAGCACGGGCACGAATCCGTCCGCCCCCACGGAGAGCACCCACTCGAAGATGCGCACATCTACCACGGAGAGGAGTCGGACCCGCGCTCCAAAGCGTCGTGCCAGGTCAACACCATGCTTCACCACGGAGTTGGTGTACTCTGAGCCGTCTACCGGCAGTAGGATGCGCTTGATCATGCGTGCTCCCTCCGTTTGGGAATTGTCAACCCCATGCTTCTGTCTTTGCATCCCTGGTCATCAGGTCCTCCAGGGCTGCTCGTGGGTCTTTGCCTTCAAAGAGAATGCGGTAGACCTCCTGGGTGATGGGCATCTCGACGTTGTGGCGGCGGCTCAGTTCGTAGGCTGAGCGTGTTGTCCTCACCCCTTCTGCCACCATCACCATCTCGGCGAGCACCTGCTGCAGCGTGCGCCCCTTGCCGATCTGTTCGCCAAGGTAGCGGTTGCGGCTGTACCTGCTCATGCAGGTGACGATGAGGTCGCCCATGCCGGTGAGGCCGGCGAAGGTCAAAGGGTTCGCCCCCAATTTGACCCCCAAGCGTACGATCTCCACCAGGCCTCGCGGTTGAAGTGCCGCCTTGGTGTTGTCGCCAAAGCCGGCGCCATCGCAGATGCCGGCGGCGATGGCGATCACATTCTTCAGCGCGCCACCCAGCTCCACACCGATCACGTCCGCGCTGGTGTACACGCGGAAGGTCTTGCTCATGAAAGCGCGCTGTGCCATGCGGGCGCTCTCCTCGCATGGGCAGGCGCACACTACCGCGGTGGAGATGCCTCTGCTCACCTCCTCCGCATGGCTGGGGCCGGAGAGGGCCACCAAGCGACCTGCATCAAGCTGGGGCATCTCCTCCAGCAGGACCTCCGTCATCCGCATCAGCGAGTCGTTTTCAATGCCTTTGGTGGCGCTCACCACCAGTGCAGTTTTCATGGCCGGCAAGGGGCGCAGCCTTCGCGCCACTTCGCGCATGGTGTGAGAAGGAACGGCCACCACCACCAGGTCAGCCCTTAGCGCCACCTGCTCCAAATCGGCCGTGATCAAGATCTCCCCAGGGATGCGCACACCCGGCAGGAGCTGTCGATTCTCCCGCCTGGCTGCCAGCTCCGCGGCTACTTCCGGCCGATACTCCCACATGCGGACTTTGTGGCCGTTGCCATGGAGCAGGATGGCCAGTGCCGTACCCCAGCCGCCAGCGCCGATGATCGCCACTCTCAGGCGTTGTGTGCTGCCGCACAGGTCCAACTACAGCACCTCCCCGATGTGAAAGCTGGCAAAGCCAACTTCCGCAGCGGCCGTCATGCAGTCCTGCGCAGCCGCTCGGTCGACGATCAATACCTCGCCAATGCCCAAATTGAACACATTGCGCATCTCTTCATCAGCCACTCTGCCCAGTCGTTGGATGAGGCTAAAGATGGCCGGTATCTCCCACGCGCCCCAGTTCACGCGCAGGCTGCGCCCGGCAGGAAGTAGGCGACGCGTGTTGCCAACGATGCCGCCACCGGTGATGTGGGCGATGCCGCGCAGACCGGCCCACGTGCGCACGCGTTGGACCAGCGGTTGGTAAGAGCGATGCACGCGGAGCAGTTCCTCTCCCAAGGTGGAGCCAAGCTCCTCCACGTAATCGGTTAGCTTCATTCCGGCCACCTCCAACAGGACCTTACGGGCAAGAGAGTAGCCGTTGGTGTGCAGCCCGTTCGAGGCGATGCCGATGAGCACATCGCCCTCTTGGATAGTGTGTCCGTCGATGATCTGGTCTTTCTCCACCACGCCCACGATTGCCCCAGCCAGATCGAACTCATCCGGCTGGTAGAAGCCAGGCATCTCGGCCGTCTCCCCGCCGATCAAGGCGCACCCGGCCTTGCGGCAAGCTCGTGCCATGCCTGCTACGACCTGTTCCACCACCGGCGGATGCAATTTGCCGGTAGCCAAGTAGTCGAGAAAGAACAGAGGATCGGCGCCACTGGTCATGACGTCGTTTACGGAATGATTGACCAGGTCCTCGCCCACCGATTCGTACATGCCGAGTGCGCAGGCGATCTTGAGCTTGGTGCCAACCCCATCGATGCTGGATACCAGCACAGGCCGGCGATAGCGGGTGAGGTCTAACTCGAAAAACCCTCCGAACAGGCCGATGTCCTTCAAGACCGATTGGCCAAAGGTGGACCTGGCCAGGGCCTTGATGCGCTCCACACTCTCATCACCGCTGGTGATGCTGACGCCAGCCGCTTCGTAGGTCAATCCTGCCTGTTGGTTCACGTGCTTTCCTCGCGTCTGCATGCCGCTAAGTACCAGGCCCGCACTCTGTTCAGGAATTCCAGGACCTGCTGCTGCCGGTAGTCGGGATACGTCCACTCCAACGGCCGAAAGCTCCCGTGCC
>JBBIKH010000028.1:0-21908 GCA_037445575.1 bacterium | reverse complement strand
TTGCGGGCACCTAGCCCCACATCGAACTCATTGGGCACCACTACCGGGCAGACCTCGCTGCACTTGCCGCAGCCTGTGCAGCGCGACTCGTCCACGTAGCGGGGGTGGCGGCGCACTGTTGCCCGAAAGTCACCCGCCTGCCCAAACAGGGCCACTACCTCTGAGTTGGTGAAGAGAGTGATGTTCGGATGCCGACCGGCATCCATCATCTTGGGGCCGAGGATTCAGATGGAGCCATGTGACCGCCCAGGCTTGGCGCTTTCTCCACCAAGTAGACGCGCACCCTGGCGTTGGCCAAATCTAAAGCCGCCTGAATCCCGGCGATGCCGCCGCCAATTACTAAGACGCCCTTTTCCATAGCTCTCTCACTGAACCGAAAGCTTGGCAAGCAAAGGCTCCGTTTTCACCTTGTGACGATGCAGGCCCAGTTCCTGCGGAGTCCGCCCCTGGGCCAGCCCAAGAAGCTGGAAGTAGTACAGCACCGGGATCTCGAACACGGTGCCGAACTTTCTCGTCAATTTGAACTGCCCCAGGTCGTATTCGTCAAAGCACGTGGGGCAGATCAGGGCCATACAGTCCACATCCAGCCGCTTCACCGAGCTGAGCACGTCGTGCGTCATCCGGGCAGGGATCTCCTGGTCTTCGCACGCCTTGCCGCAGCACAGCAGGCGCTCTTCGTGGTCGATGGGCGTGGCCCCGGTGGCCCTGATCAAGGCCTCCAGGATCTGGGGCCGGTCGGGGTCGTCGACGCGCATAATGCGGCTGGGTTTGAGGAGGTGGCAACCATAGTGAATGGCCACGCGCAGCCCAGTGAGGGGCTTCACCACGCTGGCCGCCACGCGGTCAAAACCCGCCTCGTCGCGCACCACGGTGACGATGTGGCGCACCGCCGTCGTCCCCTTGAATTCCCTGCCTACACGTCGCAGGCGCTCGTTCACCTGCTCGCGCAGCCTGCCGTCGTGCCGCAAGAGGTGATTGGCCTCAGAAAGGGTCGCCGTGCAGCCGCTGCACATGGTAACGATGGGCAGCCCTGCCTGTTCAGCAATGGTCAGGTTGCGGGCGGCGATGCTCAGCCAGGCCAACTTGTCGGAGGCCTTGAAATAGATTGGGTCCGGGCAGCAGGTGAAGCCGTCAACATCCACCAGCTCGATGCCCAGCGGTGGCAAAGTCTTGCGTACCGCCGCTTCGAATTGCGGGTACTTGACGGCAATCATGCAGCCAAAGAAGGGGATGTAGCGCTGACCGGATGCACTCACCTACATCAACTCCCTTAGTTCGTCCACCGGGACCTTTGGCACGGGCGAAAGTCCCAGCTCGCTCCGAATGCGTTCGCTGGCGCTGGTCACCGTCACCGTCAGTCCTTGCGCCCGCACACTATTGACCATCGCCTCCACCTTTTCCGGCACACTGGCTTGGGCACGGCTCAAGTTCTTCAGGGCGATAATGACTTCCACGGGACGGACATCCTGGGGGCAACGTTCGTAGCAGTTGTAGCAATTGGTGCAGAGCCAGATGGGGGAGTCCGGGCCCAGGAGCTCCTCGCCGAGCCCAGCGATGCATCGGAGCATGATCTGCCGGGGGTTGAAGCGCTCCGAGTAGCGCGCGGCCGGGCAGTCGCCGACACACGCGCCGCACTGGAAGCAGTAGCCGTGCATCTCCCCGCCGATGACGGCCTTTAGCTTGTCGCGAAATGCAAAGGCGATCCTCGCCATGACTTACCCTTTGGCGGGCGCTCTGCTCTTTGCCCGCCCTCTGGTCGCCGGTACCTGCTCTTGCTGCTCGGGCATACGTGCCAACAGCTGTACGCCATAGTCGTAGCCGGTCTGAAAGGCCTTGCTGTTGATCTCCTCTGTGCCCTTGGGTATGGAGCTGAGAACAGCCTTTTCCATCGCCTCCTTGCTCACGGCACCGGTCACTGCGGTGAAGAAGCCGAGCATGACGATGTTCAGCACAATCCTCCTGCCCAACTGCTCGGCGAGGCGGGTGGCCGGTATCGGGAACATGCGGATATTGTCCCGCGGCGGTTTAGCCTTCACCAAGTCCTCGTCGATGAGCAACATGCCGTTGCTGTCCAGTTCCGGTTCGAATTTGGTGTAGGCCTCTTGCGACATGGCAATCAAGATGTGCGGTTTGCGAATGTAAGGGTAGTGGATGGGCTCGTCGGAGCAGATCACCTGGGCGCTGCAGGCGCTGCCGCGCGCCTCCGGGCCAAAGCTCTGCGTCAATGTAGCATGTTTCTTCTCGAAAATGGCCGTTGCCTTGCCAATGATGTAGCCGGCCAGGATGACCCCCTGTCCACCGTACCCTGACACGCGAATTTCCGTGCGCATCGTCGCGAGCTCCTTGCCTGTGGTGTTCCAGGAGCGAAGCGGCCTTGTTGAGGCCTAGGCCGCCTTGGATTCCTCTTTCTCCTTGGGCGCAGCTGACGCGACCCCATAGGGCACAAATGCATCCCCCAGCACCTTCTTCATGTGCGCATTGTATGCCTCCAAGAAGGTGGGGCGGGTGATGTCCACGAACTTGCCCACAATTATCTTCTGCTGGAAGCCTATGTCCAGATCCCTGGGGTCGGCGCCATGCCTGATCTCACAATTGTCGTGGTAGAACTTCATCAGGTCCAAGCCGGTGCCGAGGCGATTGCGTCTGGCGTAGAGAGTAGAGCAAGGGGCGATCACTTCCACTACCGAGAAGCCCGGTTTGAGCAGCGCCTCGGTCATCGCCTTGGTGAGGCGTCTGATGTGCAGTGCCGTCCACCGCGCCACATAGACAGCCCCGCAAGAAGCGGCAAGCAAGGGAATGTTGAAAGGCTGCTCAAAGTTCCCATAGGGCGAAGTGGAGCAATTGGCCATGATTGGGGTGGTGGGGCCAAGCTGGCCACCGGTCATGGCGTAGATAAAGTTGTTGACACAGATGACCGTCAGGTCCATGTTGCGGCGCGCAGCATGGATAAAGTGGTTGCCGCCGATGGCGATCAGGTCGCCGTCACCGGAAAAGACTACTACCTTCAGTTCGGGGTTGGCCAGCTTCAGCCCGGTGGCGAATGCGATGGGCCGCCCGTGGGTGGTGTGAAAAGAATCCAGCTTGACGTAGCCGGCCACCCGACCGGTGCATCCGATGCCCGAGACGATGGCGACCTTGTCGAGCGGCAGACCGGAGTCCTTCAGGGCGTTGAGAAAACAGGATACTGAGGTGCCGATGCCGCACGTGGGACACCAGATGTGCGGGATGCGGTCCATGCGCAGGAACGGCTCCAGAGGGTGCTCATGGCGAAGCTCCGGCTCCTCGACGATCGCGGCTCGGCTCATCTGGCTGCCTCCTCAATGACTTTCAGAATATCTGCCGGCTCATGGACGCCCCCACCGCCGTGGGAAACGGGGTAGCATGCGGCCTTGCCCCGCGCACAGCGTTCCACTTCCAGGATGATCTGGCCAAAGTTGATCTCCGGTACCACAAAGGCCTTTACCCGTTCGGCCAGCTCCGCGATGCGCCGCTCCGGGAACGGCCAGACCGTGACCAGTTTGAGGTCCCCCACTTTGATGCCCTCCTTGCGAGCATCGGCCAATGCGGCCTGTACCACACGATTGGTGATCCCGTACGAGACCACCACCACGTCGGCTTTGTCGGTGTCGTGTTCTTCGATGCGCACGATCTTGTCGGCGTTCTTGCGAATCTTGTCAACCAGGCGCCGCACCAATTTGTTCTGTGCCTCGGCGCTCATCACCGGATAGCCGCGCTCATCGTGCGTGAGCCCAGTGCTGTGGATGCGATAGCCATCCCCCGCCTTGATGATCTCAGGCACCAGGTCGTCGCACGGCAGATACGGCAGATACTCCCGAGGGGACTTGGTCGTATAGCGCCGTGGGGTCAGCTCGATCTTGTCGGGCTCGGGGATAACCACCTTCTCGGTCATGTGCCCCACACATTCGTCCATCATCAACAGCACGGGCACCCGATATTGTTCCGAGAGGTTGAACGCCTCGATCGTGAGGTCGAAAGCCTCTTGGGGGGAATTGGGGCAGAGGGCGATGATCTCATAGTCGCCATGCGAACCCCAGCGGGCCTGCATCATATCCCCCTGTCCCACCATGGTCGGAAGGCCCGTTGATGGGCCACCGCGCTGTACGTTGACGACCACGCATGGGGTCTCCATCATCGCCGCAAGGCCGATGTTCTCCATCATCAAGGAGAACCCCGGGCCGGAGGTCACAGTCATGGCCTTGGCGCCACCCCAAGCTGCCCCCACGACCGCAGCCATCGAGCCGAGCTCATCCTCCATCTGAATGAAGATACCCCCGACGTGGGGAAAACGTTCCGCGATGCGCTCGGCCACCTCAGTGGAAGGCGTGATGGGGTACCCGGCGAAGAAGCGACATCCGGCAACCAGCGCCCCTTCCGCACAGGCGTGGTCGCCGTCCAGGTAGTGTTCTCCGGTCAATACTCCCTTCGGGTCTGGTTTCAATGCGCCTCTCCCAGAATTGTTACCTTCATCGTCTCGGTCCCACTCTGTTAGCTACGAGACCGTGCTATCCGCGGGCTTTTCGTCATCCACCAGGATGCTGAAAATGGCGAACTCCGGACAGATGGTCTCGCACAGGTCACAGTTGACGCATTCACCTGGCTTTTTCACGTAGGGTGGGTGGTACCCTTTGGCGTTGAACTCGTCGGAAAGCTCCAGCACGTCTTTTGGGCAATACTCCACGCAGAAGCCGCACCCTTTGCAGCGATCTTTGACGATGTAGACCGTGCCGCGCGGCACCTTGATCTTGTCTGCGTCCAAGGGTACACGCCAAAATTGCATGTTCGAACCTCCTTGTGGCATGTGGCCTCAGCAGCCGATATCCGGGGCCGCATTGTTGCAGCGAGGGACGGCGGCACAGCTTCAGGCGCGCAACCTGCGGGTCGCGCCGGCGGTTCCTGCGGCGAAAAGCGCACTTTGTGGCACTGCCGTATTTCCCGGGCCCACGCGCCCGGTGGTGAACCTGAGTGCCGGCATGCGCATATAGGCCCTCAGATGTGCCGCTGTGTCCGCTTCAGTTGTACTGCTTCTGTCCCGGCTTGGCCTCTTGGTCCGCAACGAAGCCGTTCTCGAAAAGGCGGAGGGTGTCAACAAGGGCTGCTCTGCCATTCTCCGCGCATGTGGGAAGTGATCACTTCCGTGTATTGTCGGCTGCCATCAGGCCCGTCAGGTGAACCGGCCGTTCCAGGCGACAGCCGACCATCCTTCATAGTTTTGCACAGCCCCCGACATAACCCCCGCTTGGTACTAGTGCATTCTGACGATCTTTCCTTCCCGATCCGTTCTGTCTAATTCTCCGTAGGCAGGCCTTCAGAATAAAAAAACCAATCAGCACGGAAAAGTTCCACTTTCCAGAGTGTCACTGATTGGTGCACAAATGTCCAGGCAATTGTCATCGGGGAGCAGGAGGTAGCCACCTGCTCCGAGAGCTCTCGGCCTTCCCATTCCGGCCCCTTTCTGCGATCCAGCCTGTTCTTACGCGCGGCGCCGCAGAATAAGGGAGTTTTGGCAGGCGCCCAGCATTTCGGGCAAAGCGCGGGCACTCGGCCGACATAGGCGCCGCCGCAACTCCGGTGTCCAGCTCTCGATCCTTTGCTGCATGTATTATAGTAATCAATTTTGTAAAAGTCAAGAGAAAAACCGCGTTTTTGTGAATGTAATTCAGGTGCGTTTTCTGCTCGGGTCCACCAGCTATGGCCGGCGAAAACCCAGGTCCCACCGTGCTGGGTAGCGGCCGTCCACCGTGCCGCACCAAGTAGGCCATAAAGCGTGAGGCCCAACCCTGCGCTCGCCCACGGCGGACCCGCGGAAAGCCGGAGGGCTGCCGGTGGCCGGGAATCAACCTCAGCCTTGGCCTGACGGAGAGGCTCGAGGTGTCTAGCGGTAATGCAAACCTCCAAGGTTGTTGAGCCAGAGGCGGGCAAAGGTGAGAAGGGCAGGTGCTGGGCCCTCGCGGACTCTGCCTTGCAGCCCGAATCCAGGGCGGCAGGATCGCACGCGGCTCTGCGCGGGATGGAGGGGATGGGTACGGAGCATGGGCAGTGGCGGCGAGGTGCCGTTGGACTGTGTGTCATGGCAGCACATGCGTTTGGAGAGGCTTCTCGGGCCTGCGCTCTACCGCACATGACGGACGCAGGCCTCCCGGTTTTCGAGCGCGGCCATGAGAGTTTCTGCCTCAAGGTAGCAGGAGTCCCGTGATGCATAGGGCACGACAAAAAAGGTTTGACTTTGCCAGAGATTCTGCTAAATTTGACGACGCAGTCACGTGCCTTGGAAAGCTCAGACTTACGAGCCGCACATACATGCCGCATAAAGGTACACACGGTAGCTGGCGGACGGAGGCGCCGGAGGGCTACCGCTTGCTGAGCACCATCGCCGAAGAGCCTCTGTGGACGCTGGCGGTGGCCGAGCATGGCGACGGAGAGCAGGTTCTGCTCAAGCTCTTCAGCCCAGTGGTGCGCAGCCAAGAGGAACTGCGCAACGAGGTGCTGGCGTCCCTCCGGGCGAGCAAAGAGCTGGGCCACCCGCAGATTCTCCAGCTCCTTTCCTTTTCAGAGGAGGGGAGGCTCCTGGCGGCGATCTATGCCCACCGAGGCGGCGAAACACTTCGCCACCGGTTGCACCGCGGCAAGCCGGTGGGGGTTGGGGAAGCGTGTCGCACGGTGCTGCAGCTGGCCCTGGCCATACAGCACTTGCACCAGCAAGGCCTGGTGCAGGGGCTGCTCACGCCGGCAAGTGTGTGCCTGGATGAGGACGGAAAGCCCCTGCTGCACGAAGTGGCCTTGGCGCGATTGAGTGCGTTGATTTTTGCACGGGGGGCGCCCAACATCCGCTACCGTTATGCGCCGTACGTGGCGCCTGAGCAGGTGCAGCCAGACGGGCAGGCCACCTTTCTCAGCGACGTATACGTCCTAGGCGTCCTGCTCTATGAGCTGCTCACCGGGCGCGCGCCGTTTGCCGGAGCGACGGTGCAGGAGATTGTGGAGCGACAGCTGCATGGCTCCGCACCCCCGGCGAGCAGCCTGAATCCCCGTGTCCCGCAGGGCCTGGACGCCGTCGTCGAGCGGTGTTTGGAAAAGGACCCCCGCAAGCGATTTCCTTCCTGCGGGACGCTGATGGATGCGCTCGAGATGGAACTCCTGCACCTGCCGCAGGAGAAGGCCCGGCCGCGGCGCAGGCGTGAGGCGCTGCGATTGCCCGGCAGAGCGGTAGCATACGCCAAATCTTGGCTGCTGGTTGTGGGAGCTGTCCTTACGCTTGGGCTTGTAGGTGGGGGCACGTTTTGGCTGCTCACCAGGGAGCGAGAGCGAGCACCTGCAGGCCACGTTCAACCGGCTGAAGAGCCAGCGGTGAGCCCTTCTGAAGAGCACGGGCCCGTTTTCGCACCGCCGACCCGGGAGAGCGCGCCGGCGCCCGCAAAGTCCAGCGAAGCCCCTGCGGCGGGGACTGCTGCCGTCACGGCGACCCCCCAACCCATTCCGGCAAGTGTGATGCTGCAGGCGCACGTGGATGGTGTGCCGGTGCAGGCAGATATCGT
This sequence comes from bacterium, assembly GCA_037445575.1. GTDB lineage: Bacteria > Zhuqueibacterota > Zhuqueibacteria > JANLFK01 > Oleimicrobiaceae > Oleimicrobium. Next base: position 14,355 of record JBBIKH010000028.1, on the reverse strand, counting down.
TGTGGACGGCACGCGGGTTGGCAGCACCGACACCCGTGGATATGCGGCCTTGCGACTTCTACCCGAGAAGCGACACTCTCTGCGCCTCATGAGAGAGGGTTACCTTCCCTGGGATACTACTTTGGTGCTAGCTGCAGGCCAGGGCCAGACCTTGCTGGTGGGGCTTGCTCCTGAGCCGGGCGCTACGGTGGAAGTCACCTTTGCTCGGGTGGGGTTTGCCGACTTGTTGCGGATCGACGACGTGGGGGAGCCACGACCGCTACCGGCTACGCTGGCTCTGACAACCGGCCGGCATGTGGTGGAATACCTGGACCGCGAAGGGAACCCCATGTGGCGCGGTGAACTGCTCTTCGATTCTCAGACTCCCCTCCCTTACCAACCTGCGGTCGAGGTTGAGTTTGGTGAGCTGGCCATCGTTGTGGAGAACGCGTCTGAGGTCGGCTACGGGTATGTCCTCATCGATGGGCAGGAATGGAAGAGTGGGGGCACCAGTGCCACGCCCATGCGCACCTTGGTGCCTGCCGGGCAGCACCGCGTGAGACTGGTGCGGGACGGCTTTCGCGCCGTGCCCACCGATACTACCGTGGCGGTGCAACCTGGGCAACAGCTGCGCCTGAACTTCAAGCTCCATCCCGTTCGCTAGAAGGGGGACACGATGCGCATTGCCATGCTCCTCATGTGGGTGTTCCTGATGGTACCTTTGTGGCCGGCCCGGGCTCAGGAGCGCCCGCTGGCAGTCCAGAAGGGGGTCGACCTCTTCTATGAAGCGCGTTTCGCGGAGGCCAGCGCTGTGCTGCAGGAGGCCATCGCCAGTGGTAGGTTGACGGGGCAGGGGCGCTTCGACGCCTACCTGTTCCTGGGCTTTGCCATCTTGCGGGGTGGCGGCCCTCCTGAGGCCGCAGAGATCGCCTTCGAAGCCTGCGTGCGCACCGACCCAGCCCGTACCCTGGACCCGGCCAAGATCCCTCCCGACTTGGTGGAGAGGTTCGAGCGGGTGCGCAAGAACATGCTGGGCAAGCTCTACGTGGTCTCCAATCCGCGCGAGGCAGGCGTATTCGGTATGCAAGCAGAAAGTGGGCGGCAGATCGTCGGGCGCACCCCGGTGCTGTTCGAAGACCTACTGCTGGGGACATACCAGCTGCGCGTGACCAAAGAGGGGTACGGTCAGGAGATCGTGGTAGCGGAGGTAACCCCTGGGGTCATCGACACCTTGTACGTGGACCTCCGCGAGGCCGGTCCCAAAGCGTCCACAAGGCGCTGGATTGTGGGAGGGGCACTGGTGGTGTCACTGGTGGCAGTGCTGGTCATCGTGCTCCAGCGGGAGGCAGCACCGTGAACGGAGCCGTACGTGGACAAGGAGTACGGAGCAGCGCGATGAAGGGTGTGGAGGAAGAGGCGCGCATCGAGGGGTTGTTAACCTACGAGCGCCGCCTATGGGCGCAGGGGATCAGCGCGGTGGCTGGGGTCGATGAAGCAGGTCGCGGCCCGCTGGCTGGACCCGTGGTGGCTGCGGCGGTGATCTTCCCTCCGGAGGTCTTTATCCCGGGCATCAACGACTCGAAGCGCCTGAGCGCGCGCACACGAGAGCGACTGTACCAGGAGATCTTTCGCAGCGCCAGGACGGTGGGTGTGGGTGTGGTGCAGCCAGCGGACATCGATCGAACCAACATTTTGCATGCCACCCATCTGGCGATGCAGAAGGCATTGTCCAGGTTGGCAGTGCCGCCACAGCACGTGCTCGTGGATGGTCATGCGGTGCCGGACGTAGGTGTGCCGCAGACGGCGCTCGTGGGAGGCGATGGGATCTGTTTCTCCATTGCGGCGGCCAGCATTGTCGCCAAGGTAGTACGGGATCGGCTGATGATGGCCTACGATCGCCTGTTCCCCGAATATGGCTTTGCCGAGCACAAAGGCTATGGCACCGCGCGCCACGTGGCGGCGCTTCGCCGGTATGGGCGGTGCCCCATTCACCGGCGCTCGTTCCGTGTCAAGGGGCTGGATGATGAGTGAGGGGAGAAAGGCTAAGCGTTCCACGCAGAGCAAAGGGAGGACAGGCGAGGAGATCGCGGCAGCCTACCTTGCGCGCAAAGGATACCAGATCCTGATGCGCAACTACCGCTGTCGCTACGGGGAGATCGACATTGTGGCCCGGCAGGGCGAGACACTGGTCTTTGTGGAAGTCAAGGCCGGTCGCTCCGGGAGCTTCGGTGCGCCGGAGAGTTGGGTGGATCGACGCAAGCAGCAACATCTGGGCAACGCTGCGGCCGTTTACTTGGACGAGCACGGGATCGCCGACGTGGATTGCCGCTTCGACGTGGTAGCCGTGCGGCTGGAGCGCGGCGGCCCCCGAGTGCAGCATATCGAGAATGCCTTCTGGCTCTGACAAGAGGCGGCCCTTCGCCGGCTGGCGTGCGGTGGTGGCCGTTGCGCAATGGGCGCTGGTTGCTTACCTACTGTGGCCGGTGCGCGGCCGGCTACAAGGGATGGGGGACTTTGCCCGGGTCACGCTGGGCATATTTCATCTTCTCAGGAAAGTTGCTTTACGACCAGGTCGTGATGCGCCGGTGGCGGGCAGAGCCCCGGGAAGAGTGGCTGCATCTGGCTGGAATTGCCCTCGGCCTGGTGCTCGTCGTGGGCGTGGTAGTGCTCCTCGTGGGCGTCCTGTTGGCCAATTTGCTGACCAGCAGCCTACAGCCCCCGGAGGAGTAGCCGAGGCGGGCGTGCGGTTCAGAAGGGTTGCCCTCGCCGGTTTTGGGGTTCTGGGCGAACGGAGACGCGGAGGAATGAAGTGCTAAGCAGGACTGTGCGCATTACCGCTGCCGTCCTGTTGGTAGTGGGTACGGCCGTCGTCGGCAGCGGTGCCCAGCGGGTTCTCCCGCTCACCAGGGCGGAGCGAAGTGGCTTTACAGAGACCTCGCGTTACGGGGAGGTGATGGCGTTTCTGGATACCTTGCAGATGCTCTCGCCGCACCTGCGGGTGGAGGTGATGGCGGTGAGCAGCGAGGGGCGCTCTGTGCCACTGGTCATCGCGGGGAAAACTGCGCCGCTGTCGCCTGCTCAGGCCCGGCTGCAGGGGCTGCCGGTGGTCTTTATCATGGCGAATATCCATGCTGGCGAGGTGGAGGGTAAGGAGGCGAGCCTGATGCTCCTGCGCGACATGCTGCTCGGCCACCTGGGCGGGCTCCTTGAGCAGCAGGTGGTGCTCATTGCCCCCATCTACAACCCGGACGGGAACGAGCGCATCAGTCCTGATAACCGCCGGAGCCAGCAGGGGCCAGCCGGTGGCGTGGGCGTACGCCATAATGGGCAGAACCTGGACCTCAATCGGGACTTTGTCAAACTGGAGACCCCGGAGAACCAAGGGCTGGTGATGAACGTGCTGGTGCGTTGGGATCCGGTGCTGTTGGTGGACTGCCACACGACCAATGGTTCGCCGCACCGACATCCGGTTACCTACGCGGTGCCGCACAACCCCAACACCCACCCGGAGCTTGTCCGCTACTTGTGCCAGGAGATGCTGCCGCAAGTGACCCGTCGCCTCAAACAGTTGCACGGGTATGACAGCTTGCCCTACGGCAACTTTGTCGACGCCCAGGATCCGGAGAAGGGGTGGGAGACGTTCGGCAGCGAGGCCCGCTACGGCACCAACTACATCGGGCTGCGCAACCGCTTCGCCCTTCTCGATGAAAACTATGCGTATGCGGACTTTGCCACGAGGGTGCGTTCCTGTCACGCGTTTCTGGAGGCAATCCTGTGGTACACGGGGCTGCACGGCCGACAGATGCAAACCCTGGCGCGGGCGATCGATAGGGAAACGGTGGCACGGGCACTTGCGCCCGATTCGACCAGGTGTTTCATCACCCGGTGCCAACTGGTGGCGTTGCCCGATCCTATTGAGCTGTTGAGTTACGAGTTCGTGCGTGTGGCCGATGAACAGGGTCGAACCCGCAGTCGACCTACCGAGCAGCTGCGCACCTATCGGCTGCCCTATTTCGGCCAGTACGTGCCCACCGCAACAGTCCCTTTGCCGGCAGCGTATCTGTTTCCTGAGCAGCTGCGGGAGGTGGCGGCAAAACTGGCTCAGCACGGCGTGGTGGTGGAACGATTGGCGCAGCCGTGCACCCTGGTGGTGGATGCATTCCAGGTGGAAAAGCTCGAGGTGGCGCCTCGCTCCTACCAGGGCCACTATCTCGTCACCTTGACGGGCTCTTGGCGGCGGGAGCGGAAGGTATTTGCGGCGGGCGATTTCTTCGTAGACACCGCGCAACCGTTGGCGCCGCTGATTGGCTGTCTCCTGGAGCCGGAAAGCGATGATGGTCTTGCCAAATGGAACTTTTTCGACAGGTTTCTCTACGCCAGCGAGTGGGCCTCTCGGCCTGGGACTTTTCCAGTGAGCAAGGCGCTTGAGCGGCCCCCAGTGGCGCGGCGTATCTGGCGGGCAGAAGCCGGGTTGTGAGACCCGGTTGGGCAGCGAACGTTACCAAGAGGTGGGCTATGGCGGAGATGGTTAAGCAACTTTCAGTTTTCGTTCAGAACAAGGTGGGTACGCTCCAGGAGCTGTGTACTGAGTTGGGGCGAGCAGGGGTTAATGTCCTGGGCACGCTGTTGGTTGATGAGCGTGACTGGGGAGTGGTGCGCTTGGTGGTCGATGATGTGGGAAAAGCAAAGACGGCATTGCAAAAGACCGGCTACGTGTTCGGCGAAAGCGAGGTGTTGGCAGTGGAGCTGGACAACACGCCGGGAACTTTGGCGGACATGGCAAGTAGACTGGCAAAGGAGAATATCAGCGTGGAGTTCATCTATGGCTCGGGTGCCGGGCCGAAGGCGTTGATGATTCTGTCTACCTCGAACAACAAGAAGGCAAGCAAACTGCTCCGCTGAACGGCAAGGGCTGAAGGACTGGCTTAGGTCGGGCAGGAGGGCTCAACAAGAGAAGGGAGTGCGCGGATGAAGAAAGTGACCGTGATCATGGAGTATCGTGAGGGCCTCAGCTACAGCGACGCCGAGCTCAACGACACTATTTTGTCGCTCGTCAATCAGCACTATCCCTACTGGGAGCTAATCCTGGTGGACCACCGCGGCAAGAAGGCAGCGCGACCGCCAGTGGTGGAGGACGAGCGCATCGTTCATTTCCCTGGTACGTTCAAGAATCGGGCCCAGGCTCTCAACGCGGCCCTGGCGCGCGCCGGCGGCGATGCGGTCCTGTTGGTGGACAATGTCCGCGCCCACGTCTCTTTTCGCGCCAGTACCCTGGAGCTGCTGCTCATGGGGGCAGCCAGGCACAAGGATACCGGCCTGGTCTATGCTGACTACCGGCTGGTCGCCGTCGATGGCAGCCAGCGCGACGTTCATCTGCTGGACCACCACGAGGGGCGCCTGCGCGACAATCAGGACTATGGGCCGGTGTGGTTATTGCCACGCACGGTCATGGACAAAGTCGGTCCACTTAACACCAGGTATACGGCTGCGGATCTGTACGACCTGCGCCTCAGGGTGGCCACCCGTTATCGGCTCGTGCACCTGGCAGCGGCGCGCAACGGCTACGCCTATGTGGTGAAAGCCCCGGCCACCAAGCACAATGTCTTCGACTACCTCATGGCCAGCAAAGAGGTGCAAATGGAGATGGAACACGCGCTCACCGAGCACCTCAAGCGCATCGGGGCGTATCTGGCCCCAGGTGCCCACTACCAGAAAGTGACCTACACCCGCGCGGAAGAGCGGCAGTTCTCGGAGTGCATTGCCAGCGTGATTATTCCGGTGTTCAACCGCAAGGAATTCATCGGCACGGCCATTGAGAGTGTACAGGCGCAGACCGTGCCGAATGTTGAGGTGATCGTGGTGGTCAATGGAGGTGAAAACGATCCCACCATCGAAGGAGTGAAGCCATACCTCCCCGGCGGGGAAAAGTATGACCCCCACAAGCCCAAGGTGACGTTGTTGGTGGAGGATATCAACAACATCGGCTACTGCCTGAACAAGGGGTTGCAGGTGGCGCGCGGCAAATACTACGTGCAGCTGGATTCCGACGATCGGCTGAAACCCCATGCGGTGGCCAAGATATTAGAGGTGTTCAACTCTGACCGGCGGATCGGCATGGTGATCGGCTCCTACGAGGTGTGGCAGAAGGACGAGCAGACTGGCGCGCTCTCGCGCATGAGTTCCATCCCTGTGGTCACCCACGACGAGTGGACGGAGAAGAACGGACGGAACAACCTGCTGCGCATCAACGGGGCAGGGGCGCCACGGGCGGCGCACATCAAGGTGATCAAGGAGTTGGGCGGCTTTGGCACCAACGACTCACCCTTTGCGCGCAACTACGGCGAGGACTATGACCTGGTGCTACGTCTGTCGGAGCGTTATCGCATCGGCAGAGTGTGGGAGCCCATCTACGAAGTGGTGCGGCACGCAGGTGGGACCGATCACGCCATAGACCAGATTACCATCGACCGCAACGACGAGGCCAAAGACTTTATGCGCCTGGAGGCGGTGCGGCGGCGCAAAGCCCTCAATCGGAAGGCCAAGAGAGCATGAAGCTGGCCCGAGCGACCGGGCACGAACGGTGGAAGGGGTTGCCTGGCCAGGGGCTGGTCGCCCAAGTGGTGGCAATGGCTTTGCTCCTGTGTGCGGTGGGGATCTCTTGTCGCACCCTGCGTCGGGAGGCCTCGCGCATCCAACACGACCTCCGTTGGCAGCTGGACCACGGGGGTATCGTGCGCGGCGACACGGCCACGCGCGCCTTGGCGCTCATCTTCACGGGCGGCGACTACGGTGAAGGGTGCGAACACATCCTCGCCACCCTCGCGCGCTTCGGGGTGAAAGCCTCATTTTTCCTCACCGGTGCGTTTCTGTCCCAGCCTGAACACCGCCCTTTCCTTGAGCGCATGCGCGCAGAGGGGCACTATGTGGGGCCACACTCACAGGCGCACCTGTTGTACTGCCCGTGGGAGGACCGCAGCCAGAGCCTGGTGAGCAAGGAGGAGTTCCAAGCTGACCTGCGGGCGAACATTGAGCGACTTCGCGAAGTGGGCGTCCTGGCAAAGCCGGGACCGATTTTCCTTATCCCGCCTTACGAGTGGTACAATGAGGCACACGTCAAGTGGGCCAACGCCATGGGTGTGGTGCTGTTTAACTTCACTCCGGGAAGCGGCTCACACCGCGACTGGATTCCCGAGGGCGAAAAGGGCTTTGTGCCTGCTGCTACCATCATTGCGGATATTCTCGCCTACGAGCAGCGCGACCCCCACGGCCTGAATGGGTTCCTCCTTTTGCTTCACCTTGGGGCGCAACGGCAGGACAAGGTCTACCTGCACCTGCAACCGCTCCTAGAGGAGCTCCTGCGGCGGGGCTACCGCTTCGTGCGGGTGGATGAGCTGCTTGCCGCACCCTGAGGAGCAAGCCCCTTCCCAAAAGGGTCGAGCGGCGGAAATATTCCGCCCGCTCGTCTGCTGGCTTCTACCTGGCGAGGCCTCTCCTGTGCCCTATGCTCAGTTGGTGGGGGGAAAGAACTTGCCGTGCGTATACGGGCCATCCTCCCAGCGGATATCTTCCCGGACGCGCATGAAACTCATCCCCAAGTAGCGCCGATTGCGCATGAGCCCGGCAATGTACTCCTCGAAAGGGCTGTCCACTACGCGGCCGGCACTCATGCTGGCGTGGCGGAAGAGCAGCCCTCGGTGGTCCTTGATCACCAAGAGCATGTGCGCGGAGAAGATATCCGGCCGGTCCTGAATCAGAGCCACAATATCCCCGCTGCGCAGATTGTCCTGGTGGGCGGCCAGCCGCGCCAAAGGGATGTAGGCAATCGTCACCTGTCGGTCCGGGAGGATTAAGGGGAGGTCGGTGAACCCTTTACCAGCAAAAAAGCGCTGGTGGCTAATGGTACGGGTGAGAAGGAGGGCATCCGCGCCTCCCACTTGCGTCGTCACGTCCGTGAGGCACCAGCTGTTGGCAGGGAGCCAATCCGCCATGGTGTAGTGGTTGCGCGTCGCCATGCCGATGATCCCCTGCCGATAGCGGATGTGTTGGAGTATGTTGAAAAAGTCCTCGTAGTAGTCGGCCAGGGTGAGGGCCAACACAATCTCGCAATAGGTCATGCAGTTGAGCTTCTTGAGGTTTAGAAGGGGACGAGTGTCGTACCGGGCGTAGGGACCGTCGCCCTCACAGTACAGCTCATACGGCGCGCCCAGGAAGCGCTGGGAGTAGTAGACCATTTTCTCCTGGTTGCTCCAGCCGGACTTTGCCACGCGGCGTATCTCCTCATCCAGAGCCTGGATCGACATGCGGGGGTAGTAGGGACGTACCAGTTGCCGACCGCAACCGGCAAGCAGTGTGAGGAGCCCCAGCAAAGGGACCCCAATGGTCAGAAACTTACGCATGGCGTTTCCCTTTCCAAGAGGTAATGTCGCCAACAACGGGGACAGGCCACAAAGGTACGTGACAGCAAGGAAGGGCGGAATAGACCGAATCGCCTGGCCGGTAACTCGGCCGTCCTCGGGCCCGACATCCCTTCTTTGGGCAGCCAGCTGCCAGGGGGCGACTGCGAAGCGTACATTAGGAAAGCGCCTGGACATGTCCCGAGCTCGGATCCAAGGCGGGAGGTGGCCACTCTCGATTCCCTTGCCGGGCCACGGCAGACGGCCGCCTGCCCTTTTTCTGCAAAGCACGCAGGGCCTTCGCTGTTCCTGGGCGTTGGGCGAGGGGACAACTCCCCGTTGCCGATGCCGGGACCTCGCCGGCGCACGGGAAAGGTGACCTCGTTCTGGGGTAAAGGAACCTTCGGGAGCCGCTCCCCCGGCGCCGGGGGTTACCACAGATCTTCCATCCCTGGCGGAATGTCCCAAAAGGTGGCCCATTGGAAGTGGCCCATGCCCCCGTGCTGAGCGGCCAGGTCAACCGATAGCAGGCGGTGATGTTCAAGCTCCTGCTCCGCCAGGAAATGGAACATCGCGCGTGCCTTCTCTGATTTGGCCTTGCCTGCCGCCGCCACATAGAAATCATGGGCGGCCTGTTCTGCCTCCATCGCCACCGCGATGGCCTGGGCAACGGTCATATCTTTGGCCAGGGTACGCTTTGTGACCTCCACCTGCCCCTTCGCCACGGCTGGGGGCTTGCTCCCGCTTACCCGTTGGTAGAGCTGAGAAAGCTGTGCAAAGTGCTCCTGTTCTACGGCTGCCAGGTAGAGGAACTTGTTGCGCATGGCAGGTTGGTCGAAACGCTCGGCCACGGCCTGGTAGAACTCCTGGGCACCCTTCTCACGGGCGATCGCCAAGGCCAGCGCTTCCAGCGCGTCGGCGGGCTGGGAGGGCGCCTTTGCAGGTCCGGCTGCCAGCGCCTCGGCCACGGCGCGATTGAACTCCGGCAAATCCTCAGAACGACGGGAGGTGATGAGCTGCCCGTCGATGACCACAGGGCGATCTTCGTACAATCCACCAGCCAGGACCACGTCGTCGCGGATGCCGGGGTAGCAGGTGAGCCTTTTGCCCGCGAGGAGACCGGCGGAGATCAGCACCTGAGGGCCATGGCAGATGGCCCCCAAGGGGCGACCGGTAGCCCAGAACTGGCGCACAAAGGAGAGCGCAAGTGGCGACAGGCGGAGGATCTCCGGCGCCCCGCCGCCCGGTATCAGCAGGGCATCGTAATCGGTGGGGTCGGCCTCCTCAAGCGTGCGCGTTATCTCGATCGTCCGCCGGCCGTTCTTGCCGGCCAGTCTGCTCTTGTACGGGCCGACGAATTCAACCCTTGCCCCCAGAGCAGTCAGGTAGTCATGGGGCGAAGTACTTTGCTCGTCGTGAAACTTTGGCGCCACCAAAATGGCGACTCGTTTGCCTTGCAAGGACATGGCTTTCCTTCCCTTATGAGCTGACAGACCCCGCGCCCCTTCGTCTATGGGGTGACCTCTTCCCGCCGAAGGGCACAACATGTTGACAAAACTAATCTATAACATAAATCGTCAAAATCAATCGGAAAATGTAGTCTCGCTCAGGCGCGCCGGGCACGGGAGCGGCGATTCCGCTTGCGCAGCTAAGGCAAATCATGTATATTTGGGTTACACCTGTCCCGAGCTCGCGAGAAGAGAAGCCGATGCAAATTCTTGCCCCAACCCTGCGATGGCTGTTCCTGTGTCTGTCCTTGTTGCCTGCCTGTGTTTCTGCACTGGCCGGGGAGTGGACCGTGTTCACGCACGAGAACTCGGGTCTTCCGGACAACAACGTGCTCTCCCTTCTGGCGACACCGGAGGGAGGGCTGTGGATCGGCACCAGGTTTGAAGGTCTGGCCTTCTTGGACGGCACGACGTGGTCGTACTTCAAGCCGCCTGCGCCGCCAGGGGCAAAAGCGTCGGGTGGGGAAGAGCCCCAAGGTCCCCAGGCTCAAGCCATCTACGATCTGGCGCTCGACAGCACAGGTGTGCTCTGGGTGGGCACTAAGGTGCACGGCCTGCTTCGCTTCGACGGGAGCACCTGGACCCGCTACGACACAGTCAATTCTGACTTGCCGGACAACTACACCTGGTCGCTGGTGATCGACGGCGAGAACCGCGTCTGGGTGGGCACACGCTACGGCGGGGTAGCAGTGTTCGACGGCGGCTCCTGGGTTATCTACAACGCGCACAACTCCCCTCTGCCTTCCGATGACGTCGGCTGCTTGGCCATCGACAGCAAACAGCAGATGTGGATTGGCACGCGCCGCGGGCTGGTGATCATGCAGGGGGGCCAATGGCGGGTCTACACCACCGCCAACAGTGGCCTGCCCGGTGACCACGTGGAGGCAATTGCCATCGACCAAGAGGACGTGGCCTGGCTTGGGACCTTCGGTGGGGGGCTGGCTCGTTTTGAGGAGCAGAAACAGCTCTGGCACGTCTACAGGCATGGCACCTCTGGCTTGCCCTCGGACAGCATCTACTCCCTGTCAGTAGGGCCGGACGGGACAGTGTGGGCCGGCACTTTTTCCGCCGGCCTGGCGGCCTTTGACGGGGCAGGCTGGACGGTGTTCAACAGCCACAACTCCCCGGTGCCGCATGACCTGATCTATGAGACCACCACCGGCAAGGACGGAGCTCTGTGGGTGGCAACCACCTTAGGCCTGGCGCGCTTCCGGAGGGAAGGGAGTAACGTTGGCCAGCCAGTGATAGCACCTGTTCCCACGCATTTTTCGCTCTCTGCGGTGTACCCCAACCCGTTCCTCGGCGGCACCAGACTTACCTTTGCCCTGCCATGGGACGCCCATATTGAGCTTGCCATATTTGATCTCGGGGGCAGACAGGTGTGTTCGCTGTTGTCGGGTCTGCTCCAACCCGGCACCTATGAGGTGTGGTGGGACGGGCGCGACGCACACGGGGTGCAAGTGCCAGCTGGGCTGTATGTAGCACGCCTGCAGGGGGCCGGGCAGCTTCGCCAGGCCAAGATGCTGCGCCTGCGCTGAATGCGGAAAATGCGTGGAGGCCAGCAGTTTGCAAAAAAAAATCTTGACAATTTTGCATTTTTGACTTATATTGCAACTCGCAAAAAGGTAAGCTGTAAGAAAGGAGGTGGTCACGCTTTCGGGTAAGGCCATCATTTTCGCACCGGGCTAGGCGGAATTCGCAAGACCCTTTTCTGTCTTGGGAGGGGTGGTAAAGTACCCGGCAAAGGCAGAAAAGCGAAAGCGGTGGCTTGAAGGGGGAAAAGGCCAGGGGGTGTCACCAAACCAGAGGAGCTGAGACCATGCACAAAAAGGCTTTCGCTCTCGCTGTTGTTCTCCTCATGGTGCCGGTGCTGATCTACGCAGGTACCACCGGTAAAGTGAGGGGAAGGGTGATCGACAAGGACACCAAAGACCCCATCCCTGGGGTTGCCATCATCCTGGAAGGCACGATGATGGGTGCGGCCACCGATATCAATGGCTACTACATCATTCTCAACGTGCCGGTGGGCACCTACAGCGTGCGCGCGCAGATGATCGGCTACCAGACCGTGGTTATCACCAACAAGCGCGTATCCGCAGACCTCACGACCGAGTGCGACTTTGAGCTTTCCCCCACGGTGCTTGAAGGGCAAGTGGTCACCATCGTAGCCGAGCGCCCCATCATCGAGAAGCACGTCACCAACACCGTGAAGACCATTCAGGCCGAAGACCTGCAGAACATCCCAGTGCGCGGTGTGACCGTGGCGATGCAGCTCTCCTCGGCCGTTGTCGACAATCAGTACGTGCGCGGCAGCCGCGACGAGGAGACGGTGGCCTACATCGACGGGGTCATGACCAGCCGTCTGCGCGATGGGGCTGCCAACGTGGCATCGGTGATCAACAACGCCATCGAGGAGGTGACCTTCCAGGCTGGCGGCTTCAATGCGGAGTATGGCTTTGCCAATGCCGGAGTGCTGTGGTCTACTACCAAGACAGGCCAGAAGGAGTACCACTTTAACATTGAAGCTATCTCTGACGAGGTGTTCAAGGGCAAGAATGGACGGACCCTGGGCACGCAGTCGTGGGGCTACAACACCTACACCGTGACCGCCGGCGGCCCCGTGCCCTTTACTAATGACAACCTCCGCTTCTTTGTGGCGGGCGAGCGCAACTACAACGGCGGCTACGCCACGTTCAATGAAGGGTTCGTGGTCGACACCGTCATTGTATGGGGCGCTGGAACTGCCAACGAACGTGCATTCCCCTTCAAGGCGGAGCTGAAGCCGGGGCCCTATCCAGGCTATAGCTACCGGTCCTGGGATCTGAACAGCAACCTGGTGTGGGACGCGCGGCCGCTGCGGATCAAGTTGGGAGCTAACTACCATTGGGACCGCACCCAGGGCGGCGCCACCTGGGGCAACATTGTCAACTACAAGAAGAACGGCGTCACTATCTCCAGCAACCAGCGCTACTACCTGAATGTCACCCACCAGGTAAATCCGCGCCTCTTCTACACCGCGAACTTTGGCTACTTCAAAATCAACAGCGAGTACGGCGACCCGGATTTGTGGGACGAGTACTGGAAGTACGCCGACCCGCAGTACAACGTGGGGCCAGACGGCAACACGGTGCTGCGCGGCTGGGGTCTTACCTATACCCTCAGCCTCTACGGCCTGCTCACGCTGCAGCCTACCGGCTTGGTCACCTCCGGTTACGGCAAGAGCGAGCAGGTGAACTTTGGTCCCAAATTCGATCTGGTGTGGCAGTTCAACAACTGGAACGAGCTCAAGACCGGCTTCGAGTACAACTACTACACCATCCGTCGCTACGACATTCCGGCGTTCACTATCTCCAAGGCCTTGCATGACCGAGAGGTTGATCCAGAGAACAAGCAGACCGATTACGACATCTTTCGGAGCAATATCTCGCACTACGGCTACGACATCTGGGGCAACAAGACCAGCAAGGACACTTGGTACGACGCCACCAACGACCAGGGCCAGATCGGCAAGGTCAATGGCCACGATGCCCCGAAGCACCCCATCCGCGCTGCCTTTTACTTGCAGGACAAGATCGAGTTGAAAGACCTTATCCTGAACGCTGGGGTGCGCGTGGATTACCTGACTACTGGAACGCTCAGCTACAAAGACCCGCGCCGCCTGATTCTCAATGCCTGGACCTTGGTGGACGATCAGAGCTTTGGCGACGAGCGACAGTACTGGAAAGTGAGCCCACGGCTTGGGTGGTCGTTCCCGGTCACCGACCGCACCGTGTTCCACGCCCAGTTCGGCAAATTCGTGCAGTTGCCGCGGTTGGATGACCTCTACGACACCCACGGCCTAGTGGGGCGCTTCCTGCAGGGCGGGAACGCGCGTACCATGCCCAATCCCAACTTGAAGCCTGAGCAGACCACGCAGTACGAAGTGGGGCTCAAGCAGCAGTTGGGCGAGAACGCCAGCGTCATGGCGACGGTCTTTTACAAGGACATCCGCGACTACATCCAGATCCGGGTGACCTTGCCTGAGCCTGGCTTGGGCTATGGTGCCTTCTACGAGCTGCGCAACATCGACTTTGGCACTACCACCGGCATAACCCTTGCCCTGAACTTGCGTCGGACCAAACGCATAGCGGCCTCCTTGGACTACACCTACTCCAAGGCCATGGGCACTGGTTCCAACAGCCGCGACCACTTTGACATCGCCTGGCAGGACCAGAACATGCGCTTCCCAACCCTCATCACGCCGCTGGCCCAGAACCAGGACCATGTGGGCAATGTCAACATCGACTTTCGTCTGACCAAAGACGACGGTCCGGTGCTGTTTGGGATTCGGCCATTGGCCAACCTCGGCGCCAACGTGCTCTTGCTCATGCACAGCGGCAGCCGCTACACCAAGATCGAGCCGGGACCGGGCGGGCTGTTCGCCCAGAACGCGCCGCGGCCGTTGGAGGCTCTCAATTCCTCGGTCATGCCCTGGT